>JBFWLB010000006.1:0-65857 GCA_050252335.1 Candidatus Berkiella sp.
GGAAGAGGGGTAATAGGCTATTTAGATTTAAGAGTTTGAGTAGGGATGGAAATAAAATATAAAGTAAAAATAGGTATAAAATAAAAGTACCCAGAATTCTATTTTTTTGTTTTAGCGTAAAATAATGCATGAGCGCAATGTCACGTATCAAAAACAATATTGTGGTGACGATTAAGACAGGAGAAGAAAAAGAGTCTATAAACTTAGAAAGCGGTAGAGGTGATGCTATTGCAATGAATCCTGTTATCAGTAAAAAAGTAACTGAAATGATCCAAAGAGGGCTATAGTTAAGCGCCTCAACCATTCTTTTCTCATTGAAATGTGTGATGAATCTTTTGTATTGCAAGTAAGACACATTATCAATCAGTATAGCGCAATAAGATAAGAGTAGTGCAACCATGAAGGCTGTGTAAATGGGGGCACTTTTGAAGATAGTTTGGAGATCTTTTAATTTTTCAATTTCATTTAATTGTTCAGATAAGGGTGCAGCAAAAGCAAAGCCTGAGAAATAAATTACACAGTAGAGGTTGAAAATCAGCCATATCCATGGAATCTGTGAATATTGAAGTTCTTTGCTGAAACTTCTATATACACCAATGAGTGACCAGATAAGAAAGACAAACAATGAAATAGAGATAAAAGAGGTAGCATTAAACTCAATATGATGCCATGTAATGGTTGTCGATAGGCTTGATAATAAAAAAGCTTGATAAGTGATGGTGCCACCTATAAAGATAGCGATCAGAAAATATCGAAAAGTTTTTATGTTATGGCCTCGGCGTGCTTTTGACAGAACTTGCAAGCTGAGGATGAGCGCTATACTTTGCGTTAACAGTCCACCCATTAGTAATAGGATGACTTTGTGGCCTATATCAAGTGTTTTTACATTGATCAGTTGACCGTAAATGGATAGCGCTGTGTTAGCCGTTGATGCATTGAGCGTCAGAAAGACATAGAGTATGAGAGAAATAAGTGTTCCGTACCACGCAAAGGCAGTGCTACCAATGAGTTTTCCAAAACCCATTTCAAGTGGGGTAAGAGCAGATTGTCTCTGAAAGTCCCATGTATTTAAATTGACCTCTTCAATGACACACTCAGAAGCATTTTTGGTACCCCATAAGAAGATAAAATAGCATGCAAGTGCAAATGCTGCTGCAGCACTCGTAGAATGGTTGCCTCCTAATTGAAAGAGATAGACGATTAGACCAATGAGCAAAGAAGTCAGCAAGATTCGCTGTAATGAAAAATCAAGCCATATATTTCTTCTAAATTCAGCATTATTGAATATCATTATTTTTTATCACTTGTATCATAAGAGGCATCTAAATACACTTGAGCCATTGAGGGTTTAATCACTTGAATGCCACAGACTGGGATATTGTGCGCAATCAGCTCTTTGAGTAGTTGATGCTGGGCATCGATATCTCCATCAAAACGAACAATCACGCTTAATTTTTCGGTTGATTTTAGAGTGATATTCTTAAAAGCTGATAATGCTTTTAAAATGGAATCATCTAAAGCCGTCAATGAGATTTTTAAGTAGTTATTTGGGCTTGCTTGTTCTGTGCTTAGATCTAAGGCACAGTGCTTAATTAATTTTCCATTTTTTATTATCATCATATGTGTAGAGTAGTCTTCTAATTCAGAAAGAATATGAGACGAGACGATGAGTGTCATACCTTCGGTGCATAGACTTCTTAGCAAAGTAGACAGTTGCATTCTTGCTTCTGGATCTAAACCAGCAGCAGGTTCGTCTAAGAATAATACTTTAGGCTGATAGATAATTGCTTGAGCGATGGCAAGTCTTTGACGCAATCCCCGTGATAAGTGACCTGCTAAGCTATTACGGTATTCGTTTAGGTTCAGTTTTTCTAAAACGGTGTTTATTCTTAATTCCAAAGCCTTTGATTCAAGGTGGTAGCTTAAGCCTGTGAAAGTAAGACATTGGACTACAGTGAGTGAATCATATAAACCATAAAAGTCAGGCAAAAAGCTGCATAAGCGATGAACCTGTTTGGGGAAGCGTAAGACATCGTAATTATCAATAAACATTTTGCCAGAAAGAGGCGTATCCAGTGCAGCAAGTGTGCGTAGTAGCGTTGTTTTGCCTGCACCATTAGGACCAACCAATGCGGTGATTGTTTGTGGTTCTATTTCAAATGAAATATTATCCAAGGCACGTTTGTTTGGATAATCGAAAGTTAATTTTTCGACTTTAATCATATAAATTATTAAATAAGTTTACATTGTTACAGTTTATGAAATTGACTCATAATAAACAATCAAATGCTTTAAAGAAGAAAGTTTTCTTACTTCTGATTTGCCTGAGGAACATGATGATAGATACCAAAATACAAAACGACAATAATGCAAGCGAAACTAAAATTCCAGAATCAGATGAGAAAGTCATTGTGTCAAATGCCTACCCTAAACTTCAGAATGCATTTGTTTGGGGCAAAATGGTGGCAGATATATTTGAAGATTTATTTGCTGGCTTATTCGCGTTTATTCCAAACGGCTTAGATAGTATTTACAACGAGCTTTTAAAAGAGATCCCGATCGTTCGTGTTTTTTTTGAAATAAAAATCGTGGAAACAGTTTTAAAACTTATTTCGGGTATTACTATTGGCCAAGGCGTGGCTCAAGATGTGTCTAAATATTTATTCAGGCCCATTGGTTTTGGATTGGGCGCTTTGCTTGGTAGTAGCCTTGCATTCTTAAAAGCAAAACCACAATACAATGGAAGTGTTGGTGAAGTTTTATATCGCTTATCTGGTCAAACCGTGTTAGGTGCCTTATTTGGGTTGCTTGCTACAGCCATTGGTTTTAGCTTAGTTTCAGGTCTATCTCTCAGTGACATGAATATGACCGTTGTGTTGATGAGTTTTGGCGTGGGGGCCAGTGTAGGTTTAATGGCTAAGGCTATGTTGTTGCTATCTGTCAGTATGGTAAACCGCGCGAATGCTGCAAATATGCGTAGAAATGTAAAACGTGCAAAAGATTTAAGTATAAAGCTGAAAGAAGCAGCTAAACAACGCGCCAAATCACGTATTTTAAAAGAGGCACAGACACTAATTGCACAAGTAAATGGTGCTCAGCCACAAGAACTGATGGATGCATTTTTCAACAGTCAGTTTGAGTCGATGGCCTATCATACCTATAAGAAAATTGATCGCCATTTTAATTATTTAGCGGATAGAGCCTGCTGTGGTGATTTACAGGCGCTAAAAAAATTGCAGTTATTGATTCCGGCGCGTCAAGTTAATAAATTCAAGCCTGTTAAACCATCACTGGAAGTAATGATAGATAGGATTTTTAATGAACGTACATTATTTCAATTGAGAGATGATGTTGATAATAGCTATGATAGGTGGCGATATGCTGATCTGAAAGTTTGAGTGAGATGGTAATTCTACTCACAGCAGGCGATTCGTCGGTTAGGCAGCGAGTGTTCGAGCAATAGGCGTGTATACAAAATACATGACATTGTGAGATACGCGAAGCCAACAACCTCGACGATTTATCTGTGAAGGGTATATATCCTATTATTTTAGTAACACCTGTTTCCTGAGGAACTGATTTGAGCAAATTAACCAACACAGCTTTTGTATTTGGAATGCTTTTGTTTTCTTTTATAGCTTTTGCTGGCACTAAGTCGGATGAAGCTGTTTCTCGTGTTGTTCCTGGTTTAGAAAAAAATATTGCTCAGATTATGAAAGCTAATAAAGTTCCTGGGGTTGCTGTAGCAATTGTATCTCGTGACAAAGTGCTTTATCTCAAAACATTTGGCGTTAAGAAAGTAGGTTCTACGGATAAAATAACACCTAATACACTTTTTCAGATTGGTTCGCTTTCTAAGCCTGTTCATGCGACCCTTCTTGGAGTTTTGCAAGCACAGGGTAAGCTTTCACTACAAGATCCTGTGAGTCGATTTGTGCCCAATTTTAAAGTGCGCAATACGCGTGAGCAAGTTAAAATTTTTCATTTAATGAGCCATAGTACAGGTGTGCCTAATTATGGATTTAATGAGCGTATTGAAGCATTTGCGCCACGCGAAACAATTATAGATAGATTGCAAAAGGTTCCTGTTGTTGCTCAACCAGGTCAGAAATTTGCTTATAACAATGCCATGTTTGGTTTAGTTGGGGATGTTGTTTCTAAAGCAGCAGGTAAGCCTTTGGACAAAGTGATTAAACAAGAACTATTTACGCCACTTGGTATGAATCGCGCTAGCGTTGGTTATCAACCTATGATGCAAAATCCAGATAAGGCATATCCACATGTCCCCAATGGTCGGGGACAGTATGTTCTCGTGCCGAAATACTCTAAAAGTTACTATGCTTTTCCTGCAGCAGGTGGTGTAAATGCTTCTGTGAAAGACATGATTCCATTTTTACAGTTATATTTAGGAAAGCCATCGCCTATCATTTCAAAATCAGGTCTTGATAAATTAACAACCCCCGTTGTCAAGAATCCAAATGCAGTGCTTGCTTGGCAAGCCGTAAAAGGGCGTATTACAAATAGCTCTTACGGTTTGGGTTGGCATTCAATGAATTATTCAAATAAAAAGGTCATCTATCATTCAGGTCACCTAAAAGGCTTTAGAAATTTTATGGGCTATGTAAAAGATGATGTGGGCATTATCGTTTTAACAAATGCAGAAGAGAAATTTGCATCAAAAATAGCATTGAATTTTTTTGAATCTTATGTGAAGGCGAGCGCTAAGAACTAAACGTCTTTTCAATATTGCTTTATTTTGTAGGGGCGGACCGTTGTGTCCGCCCTCTATTTTTAAGGCCGACACAACGGTCGGCCACTACAAATAGAAGACATAGACGTACATGCTATTCATGATGATGGTAGGTTGTATAGCAACTAATAAGCTTTTAGAAGAATTCTTGATAAAAACTTAGCAATCTACTCACACATAAGGATTCACATTCCCCTGAATTTTTTGAATAGCAAGATTCTTCTTCTTTTCCCAGGGGCCGGGAGGATATTGGTAGTGCCAGCTTTTGAATAATTCTATTTTGCTTTGGCTCAATGGAATTGAATAAGTATCGTACATATAAAGATAAATGCGAGCAATTTCACCTTTGAGCGCATCTTCGGGTTCTAATACTTTTGTTTTTGCATGAAAGTAAAGAGCGCAATCTTGTCTTTTCTCTCCTGATGACTGCGCAATAGCATCGAAAGACAATGTGGATCTTAATCTTAGAATGTGTTTTGAAGTGGGTAAGCGATTATGCAAATCATATAGCATGATTTTATAAAGTGCATCTGATTGTTTGCAGCATAATAATCCTTTAAAACGTTGTCCATTTTTATTCATACATATTTTATTTTCAAAGCAAGGACGTGTTGCTGCCAGTTCTTTTTTTGTTACAAGGTGCATCCATTGAATTTTCTTTTCGGCAGCGGTCGAATGGATTGGGAAAGTTTGCAATAAACCCTCTTTATTGAATGATTCATTACAAAAAGTGGTATAGGGATTCGATGCATATATCTTAAGCAGTATTTGATGAAGATCTTTGTCATTCTGAATCGGGTGAGGCGGTATTTGGGCTAGAGCAGTGTTGCCAATCAATAAGATAGCAAAAAAGAAAAACAACAAACTGCTTATGATATACCGCATCTGAAAACTTATAACATTGTTTTAGGAGAGTGCACCTGAGCAATTTTCTAAGACTGCATGTTCGCAGAGTACTTTTGTTAATTGAACAGCGTTAAAGCCGTCCATTCGATATTCTCCCACGGTAATAATGGGTATGCCTTGCGCATGTAATGCATCAAATTTTTCTTGGCCATTGGGTGTATCAATATCATAAAGTGTATAAGCGATATTTAGTTGATCTAAATATTCTTTGGCTTTACGGCAGTGAGAGCACCAAGAAGCAACGTAAATAGAAACTTCGTTATTAGTCTGCATCGTGTTTTCGAGCTTTGCAGTTGCCGCAGAAGCGGGTGATAAGGATGATATAGTTAGTGTAATAGATAAAAATATTGAGGAAAACACACCACAAAAAATTTTTGACATAAGTATCTCAACTTCTAGTTTTACAATCTGCAGGTTCCTTTGTACCTGGTTGCTTAAAAAAAAACAACATATACTCGAGTTATTCAATAAGTGTAAAGCATGGATCGATATTTTATAGATAGCTAGCTTATGATAAAAAATAGTTGTTTAACTTTTTTAAGCATCGCTGTGATCCCTTATTGGCTCTCTTTGTTTTAATCTATAAGGCAATTATGTTAGTTAATAAATATTTTAAATTATTTGGACTCTTTATATGTTTATTTAGCATGAGTACGGTTTCTCATGCTTCAGGCCCAATCATGCATGCCTATCTTGGTATAAAATGGTTAGAAAAATATGGTGCTGAATATACACCTATACAAAAAAGAGATTTCATATTAGGTACTTTGTTTCCAGATATTAGATACTTGGGTACCATCTCAAGGAGCAAAACACATATAAAAACAGATAGTTTGCAAGAGGTAAAAGCTGGCAAAACTCCCTTTGAACAAGGTATGCGTTTTCATAATTATGTCGATGTGACACGTGCACGTTTTTTAAGTAAGCATAGCATTAATCAAAAAATACAGAAGTTGCCAGCTAAACATCGAGGTACTTTTGTTAAACTGATTGAAGATCAAATTGCCTTTTCAAAAGCAGATTGGGAAAGTATAAAAGCTTATTTGGCGGAAATCATTAAAGAAGAAGAGGCATATGTAGATAGGTCCACAATCACCAAATGGCACATGGGGCTTAGTTTCTATTTTAGTGCGGCGCCCAGTACACTCTTAAGTCAAATATCCATTTTTAACCAAGACATATTAACCATTGAAGCATCTACAATCGCTTTATGGAGTGAAATGCTTAAAGAATATAGTGAAAATAAAGATTTTCAACTATATGTTGATGCTTTAATTAATAATTTTCAATTATGAAAAAAATAGGCAGAACAACTCAATATTCTGCCCATGCATAGCTTAAAATTCAGTGGGAAAAATATCCCACTGAGTCAGCTGCTAGGAAATTATATTCATTTCTAAAGTTATATTATTTAAATGGTTTTCTAATGCTGCGACATCATTACCATTTACCACACCAATATTTTCAAAAATGAGCGTTGTATTATTGCACAAAGATACTTCAACATTATCGCCATCTTGTGTAAAGCCACTCACAACATCCGAGAAAGACGTTGAGCCATCGTTGTTGCTATCTTCTACATTAATAAAGGTCAATCTGCTCATATTGATACCTAAATCTCGAACCACAATGACTTCAGGATTGTTTGTTTCACTTACATCAACAATAAACTCATCAATGCCATCTCCACCATTCATAATGATTGCTTGAGCATTTATTTTTGCTGTGGTTAGAACATCGTCACCTGTCGTACCCATGAGGTTAACCAATGAACCAGGATGGCTTAACACATTTACATCAAAATTGGCAGATACGCTTTCTGCTGTATGTGGATTTAATAAGGTATATTCAAAATGCTCCGTTTCATCGACACTATGTGCGCCAACGCTATATGAATATTCTCCTTGGTTGTTTATAGTTAATAAAGCATCATGAGGTGTTTCTATTTCAATATTTGAACCATCTGTTGGTAATGGAATATGTATTGTCTGTCCATCTTTATCTACATAGGCATCTAATGATAGTAAATTATGTTTAATAATAAATTGATCCGCATCGGCTGTATTAAATGATACCTCAGATATCACAGCAGATTTGTGCGCAAAAACATCATTGATCATTAAATTGCCATGTATTTGACTATTAATTTCAACCCATTGCTGATCGTCATTTGCTTCTAATCCTATATTGGCATCGACTTTTAAAGACAGTAAGCTATTTGTATCATTGTCAAAAATAGTTCCTGTACCTGTAGGGTCATCAATATCAACAGCATCACCACTTGCTTTATAAGCACTGGTTAAGGTTATAAAGAAGTTTTCAGTTGATTCAGAAACACTATCATCTATAACACTTAAGGTCAGTGTTGCCATTGTTGAACCTTTCAAGATTGTCACAGAGCCATTGGAAATATTATTTAAATAATCACCAGCGTTTTTAGCTGTACCAGGGGTTACCTGATAGTTGACTGTGATATTCTCATCTGCAGGATGAGAAAGTGTGACTAAAAATTGAATGGTCGAATGTGTACCTTCTGTTGCGGATGCATCATTGACGCTAACAAAAGGCGTTCCTTGCTCTGCTACATGTAAGGTGAAGGTGGCTGTTGATTTATCACCATCTTGATCCTTGATGGTATATTGAAATAAATCAACACCGGTATCTATGGAGCCATTTGCGCCGCTATAAGTAAAGTTTCCATTTGCAAGTACGATGAGCATGCCGCCTAATGGTGTTTCTATTGCTTGGTTAGGAATAGGGATAATAATGGTGCTACCGCTTCTTGTTGCGCCAGCTAATTCTGGATGTTGATTCAAATAAGTTTGTGCAGCTTGATTAGAATCGAGTGTAAATTTAATTTCAACAACAGTTGCTGGACCATCTGCGCCTGCAGCATCGTTGGCTAATAAATTGCCTTGTGTTTGAACAGGATCAATCGTATCCAACAAGAGCTGTTGAAGATTGCTTAAGTCTGGTTTTACTTCAATAACTGCTGGTGAATCTGTAGGATTTGCTAATCCTTGCAAATGTTGGTTAACATTTTGTTGGCTACCTGCGGGTGCAATATTTAAGATGATTGCGTCTACACTGTTCTGTTGAAGTAAATTTCTCCAAGCAAGTTCTTCTTGAGCAGTTAATATCTTAGAAGAAGGGACAGGTTGACCATCTGATAGCCAATATACTTTGTCAATAAAATGAGACAGATTAGGATCATTGGCATCATTTACAATATCTTGTGAGGTTTTTTGAAGTGCTGCACGATAGTTGGTATTACCGCCTGCCGTTAATCCGTTGATATATGCTTTTGCAGCTGCAATGTTGTTAAATTCAGAAGAAATCCAAACATCATCATTGTCTTGAGCATCGCTATCGCCTGCAAAAGTGACAATGCTGATTCTAAGTTGCTCACTTGCTTCGGCATAACTATCTAATAAGGCGCCTTGGCTAGCTAACGCTTCTTTTACAAGCGTTAAGCGTGATTTGCCTGTACCGCTGATTATTTGACCCATGCTACCGGAGATATCAATTGTAAAAGTTAGGTTATAAGAAGGTAAAGGTGGTACTTCAAGAACAAAAGAGTCGTTAGCAGCGGTTGGGCCATCATCTCTAAATTGGAATGTACCACCAATATTGGCAACTGCACTATCTGTATCTCCATCACCGTCGACAATGACGGCTGTTAAGGTAACAAGATTATCAGAAGAAAGCGTAGCGGGAGAGTTTGCTTGGTCGTGATCATTAGGATCATTATGCATGACTGCACGACTTTGATTGAGGGTGACAAGCCCTGAATTTGAATCGACAGAAACTTTGAAAACTTCTAAATGAGTTGTCGCAGTTCTGCCTACCACCTCATTATTAACAACAAATAGGTTAACAGCCTCTTTTGTTTGAGAGTCAACGAGACCACTGTTTACACCATTTGCACTTATGCCAAGCGAATAAGTAATTGCATTGGGATCTTGTATGCCATTATTATCACTGTCTTTAGGGCCATCTGCCCCAAATATGCCGGTAAAGAGGTTAGCAAAAGAAGCACTTGCATCGACTGCGAAGTTTGATTCATCAACCATCAGTATAGGCGCATCCATTTGATTCCTATCAATGTTGGGGATATCATCTACAATGCGAATAGATAATATATTATTTGCAGTATCTCCATCCGTATCGCTAACACTAATATTTAAGTCTTCAAATAAATGATTTTCACCATTGCCTACAGGATGATTTTCGTTATCATTCAGTGTATAGCTGTAAATGACTTCTCCTGTGGTATTGTTAAAAGAAATTGCTTTGAAGGTATTGCCGAATGGGGTTGTGAAGCTGATTGGAGAGAACACACCGTTTGCGATGACGGTATGGCCACCAATAGAAAGTGTATCAATACCATCTTGTGCTGTGATTGTGAATGAACCTTGAGTGGTTGTTGACTCCTTAACTGGATCTGAACCCGCAGATTCGCCCACACCACGGCTTGCTAAGAGATCATCTTCATCAACAGAAACATCACCCCCTTCTGCTTTGGGAGTTAGATTTGAAATGGTTACCTTGCTATCGATGTCGAAATGGAGTGTTGCAGAGGAAGTATCTCCATCTTTATCCTTCACTGTATAATGTAAAATATCATCTGCACCTGAGTTTTCATTGTGATTGCTTGTGTAAGTAAAGCTTCCATCATTGTTAATATGCAATACATTTCCAATGGGCGTTGTAATACTTTGATTAGGTACAGGTATGGTTACAATATTTCCATTCGCGGTTGCGCCAGATAGTTCAGGATGTGCATTAATATAGTTATTTGCAGCTTGTGGGCTTGCCAGCTCAAAATAGACATTAATGACTTGTAATCCACCATCAGCACCAGCGATATCATTTGTTAAAACATTGCCTGTGGTTTCTACTTGGTTAATGGTGCCAATAAGGAGATCTTGTAAATTACTTAGATTAGCAGCCACTGTAATGACAGTGCCTGGTTGATCGTCATCTAAGTCTTTAAGATGTTCATCAATATCGGATTGATTAATTGAACCAATGTTTAAAATATAAGCTTCAACATTGTGTTGATCTAATAAATTTCTCCAAGCAAGCTCTTCTGCATCAGTCAAACGATTGTCGATACCTTGAGTGCCAGCGGGTTCAGGCTTGCCATCAGAGATGAAATACAGTCTGTCTACAAAATTAGCTAAGTTCGGATTTTGGCTATCTTGAATAATATCTGCACTGGCGGCTTGAGTCGCAGCCCTATAGTTTGTCCAGCCATTGGCAGAAAGTGAATCAATATAGTTTTTAGCCGCTTGAACACTATTAAATTCAATAGAAGTTGTGGCATCATCGCTGTCTTGACCATCAGCATCGCCACTAAAAGTAACAATTGTAATTCTGAGTGCGGCACTGGCAGCATCATAGCTGTCAAGTAATGCATTCTGACCTGTTAGAGATTCTTTTAAGATATCTAATCGTGTTTTTCCGCCAGAATTTGGAATAACCGTATTCATACTGCCGGACACATCTAATACAAAAGTTAAGTTGTAAGACGGTAAACCAGGATCAGCAATAAAGTAAGAATCGTTGTTAGCATGAGGACCATCATCCTTGAAGACAAAAGCTTGACCAATGTTAAGTGTTGCACTGTCAGAGGCTGCGTCGCCATCTTTATCTATAATGGTATCGGTACGAGTCAATTGTATTGCGTTTTGGTTTGACAGAGTAACACTATCATCATGATTACTTGCATTGGGATGTTTTAAGGCACTTATTTGATCTAAGGTTACGATGCCAGAGCCATTGACAGAAACAGTGAAAGCAACATCCCCATTGACACCGCCAACGCGTCCTTCAACCACACCGTTATTCATGAAGAGTAAAATATTTTGGCCTGTAGCAACATCGTCTAATCCGCTGTCTACACCATTTGCAGAAACAGAAAGGGTATAGCTGCTAGATTGTGAGCCTGCACCATCAGCACCATAGTTACTGCTGACAATGCTAAAGTTATCAGAAAAATCAGCAGAGGCATTCACTGCTAAATTAGATTCGTCCACAGTAAGAATATCAATCGCCACAGCAGCTAAGGCGATATCAATACGAGGGCCATCATCTTTGAAGACAAAGGCTTGGCCAATGTTGAGTGTTGCACTGTCAGAAGCAGAATCACCATCTTTATCTACAAGCGTATCGGTGCGAGTTAATTGTACTAAATTTGTATTGGCAAGGGTGAGTGCATCATCTGGGTTTGCAGTGTTTGGATGACTAATTGCAAGAATTTGATCTAAAGTCACAATGCCAGAACCATTAACAGAAACAGTGAAAGCAACATCACCATTGATGCCGCCCACACGTCCTTCAACCACACCATTATTCATAAAGAGCAGAATATTTTGACCTGTGGCTACATCATCTAAGCCACTGTCTACACCACTTGCAGAGATAGAAAGGGCATAGCTACTGGATTGTGAGCCTGCACCATCAGCACCGTAACTACTGCTGACAATACTAAAGTTATCCGCAAAATTAGCAGAGGCATTCACCGCTAAATTAGATTCATCCACAGTAAGTGTATCAACGGGAACAGCGGCCAAACCCAGATCAATGCTAGGGCCATCGTCTTTAAATTTAAAGGCTTGACCAATGTTGAGTGTTGCACTGTCAGAAGCAGAGTCACCATCTTTATCTATAATGGTATCGGTACGAGTCAATTGTATTAAATTTTGATTTGATAAAGTAACACTATCATCATGGTTACTTGCATTGGGATGTTTTAAAGCACTTATTTGATCTAAGGTTACGATACCAGAGCCATTGACAGAAACAGTGAAGGCAACAGCCCCATTGACACCGCCGACACGTCCTTCAACCACACCGTTATTCATGAAGAGTAAAATATTTTGTCCTGTCGCAACATCATCTAATCCGCTGTCTACACCGCTTGCAGAAACGGAAAGAACATATCGACTGGATTGAGAACCTGCACCATCAGCGCCATAGTTACTGCTGACAATGCTAAAGTTATCCGCAAAATTAGCAGAGGCATTCACTGTCAGATTAGATTCATCCACAGTAAGAATATCAATGGCAATAGCCGCTAAACCGATATCAATGCTAGGGCCGTCATCTTTGAAGAATAGGGCGTTACCTAAATTTATTGTTGCAGAACTATTTGTGGTATCACCATCATTATCAGTCATAGAATCGGTACGCGTTAAGCGTACTAAATTTTCATTTGCAAGTGTTACTGCGTCATCTGGATTTGCTGCATTGGGATGTTTTAATGCACTAAGTTGATCTAAGGTAACGATACCAGAACTATTGACAGAAACAGTAAAAGCAACATTACCATTGACGCCGCCGATACGCCCCTCAACCATGCCGTTATTCATAAAGAGCAAAATATTTTGTCCTGTGACAACGTCATCTAAGCCACTGTCTGCACCACTGGCAGAGACAGAAAGGGTATAAGAAGTGGAAGAACTTGCTAGACCATCTGCTCCTGGTGCACTAACACTACTAAAATTATCAGAAAAATCAGCGCTTGCATTAACTAACAAATTACTTTCGTCGACAGTGAGAATATCCGCTGCTGCAATAGCGGTTACCGTTACACTGGGTACATCATCTATAATTCGAATAGATAATGTGTTATTTGCAGTATCCCCATCGATGTCTTTTAGTATAACTATCAAGTCTTCGAATAAATCATTCTCACCATTACCTGCAGGATGATTTTCATTATCATTCAGTGTATAGCTATAAGTGACTTCACCTGTAGCACTGTTGAAATTTGTCACACTGAAAGTATTGCCCAATGGGGTTGTGAAGCTGGTTGGAGAGAACACACCATTTGTGATGATGGCGTGGCCACCAATAGAAAGTGTATCGATGCCATCTGGCGCTAATATTGTCAGTGAACCCTGAACAACGGTGGATTCTTTAACTGGATCTGAACCCGCAGACTCACCCACACCACGGTTTGCTAAGAGATCATCTTCATCAACAGAAACATCACCGCCTTCTGCTTTTGGTGTTAAATTTAAGATATTTACCTCACCATCAATATCAAAACGCAGTTCTGCAGAGGAAGTATCTCCATCTTTATCCCTCACTGTATAATGTAAAATATCATCTGCACCTGAGTTTTCATTATGGTAACTTGTATAAGTAAAGCTTCCATCACTGTTAATATGCAATACATTCCCAATGGGGGTTGTAATACTTTGATTAGGTACAGGTATGGTTACAATATTTCCATTCGCGGTTGCGCCAGATAGTTCAGGATGTGCATTAATATAGCTATTCGCAGCTTGTGGGCTTGCAAGTTCAAAATAGATATTAATAACTTCTAATCCACCATCAGCACCAGCAATATCATTTGTTAAAACATTGCCTGTAGTTTCTGTTTGATTAATAGTGCCAATTAAGAGATCTTGTAAATTACTTAGATTGGCAGCCACTGTAATGACCGTACCAGGTTGATCGTCATCTAAGTCTTTGAGATGCTCATCAATATCGGATTGATTAATGGAGCCAATATTTAAAATATAAGCTTCAACATTGTGTTGATCTAATAAATTTCTCCAAGCAAGCTCTTCTGCATCGGTCAAGCGATTGTCCACCCCTTGAGTGCCAGCGGGTTCAGGTCTGCCATCAGAGATGAAATACAGTCTGTCTATGAAATCAGCTAAATTGGGATCTTGGCTATCTTGAATAATATCTGCACTGGCAGCTTGGGTTGCAGCTCTATAGTTTGTCCAACCATTGGCAGAAAGCGCATCAATATAGTCTTTAGCCGCTTGAACACTGCTAAATTCCATAGAGGTTGTGGCATCATCACTGTCTTGACCATCTAGATCGCCACTAAAAGTAACAATTGTAATTCTGAGTGCGGCACTTGCAGCATCATAGCTGTCAAGTAATGCATTCTGACCTGTTAGAGATTCTTTTAAGATATCTAATCGTGTTTTTCCACCAGAATTTGGAATAACTGTATTCATACTGCCTGAAACATCTAATACAAAGGTTAGATTGTAAGATGGCTGTGTCGGTGGTTCAACAGAATAAGAGTCATTATTAGCATGAGGACCATCATCTTTGAAAACAAAGGCTTGACCAATGTTGAGTGTTGCACTATCAGAGGCTGAGTCACCATCTTTATCTATAATGGTATCGGTACGAGTCAATTGTATTGCGTTTTGGTTTGACAGAGTAACACTATCATCATGATTACTTGCATCAGGGTGTTTTAAGGCACTTATTTGATCTAAAGTCACGATGCCAGAGCTATTGACAGAAACAGTGAAAGCAACATCTCCATTGACACCGCCGACACGTCCTTCAACCACACCGTTATTCATGAAGAGTAAAATATTTTGGCCTGTAGCAACATCGTCTAATCCGCTGTCTACACCATTTGCAGAAACAGAAAGGGTATAGCTGCTAGATTGTGAGCCTGCACCATCAGCACCATAGTTACTGCTGACAATGCTAAAGTTATCAGAAAAATCAGCAGAGGCATTCACTGCTAAATTAGATTCGTCCACAGTAAGAATATCAATCGCCACAGCTGCTAAGGCGATATCAATGCTAGGACCATCGTCTTTGAAGACAAAGGCTTGACCAATATTGAGTGTTGCACTATCAGAAGCAGAATCGCCATCTTTATCTATCAGCGTGTCGGTACGTGTTAATTGTACTAAATTAGCATTTGCGAGTGTTAAAGCATCATCTGGGTTTGCAGTATTTGGATGACTAAGTGCACGAATTTGATCTAAAGTAACGATACCGGAACCATCAACAGAAACAGTGAAGGCAACAGCGCCATTCACGTCGCCCACACGCCCTTCAACTACACCGTTATTCATAAAGAGTAAAATATTTTGTCCTGTGGCCACATCGTCTAAGCCACTGTCCACCCCACTTGCAGAGATAGAAAGCGCATAGCTACTAGATTGTGAACCAGCACCATCAGCGCCGTAACTACTACTGACAATCGTAAAGTTATCTGCAAAATTAGCAGAGGCATTCACCGCTAAATTAGATTCATCCACAGTAAGTGTATCAACGGGAACAGCGGCCAAACCCAGATCAATGCTAGGGCCATCGTCTTTAAATTTAAAGGCTTGACCAATATTTGCCACAGCACTTGCGGTATCACCATCGGCATCGGTTATAGTGGCAGTTAATTTAATTAACTCGGCAGCTGAAAGTATGGCTGGTGAATCTGCCTCATCGGGATCATTGGGGTTGTTATGAACCACTGCACGAGATTGGTTTAATGTAACCACGCCACTATTTGCATCTACAGAGATTCTAAAGACTTCCTCATTGCTGACTTCAGTGCGTCCAACAACTTCATTGCCCTCTAGGAAAAGTTTTATGATTTCATTAGAGCCTGTATCTACTAAGCCGCTATCAGAAGCTTGTGCATTAACACTTAGAGCATAAGTAATTGCATCATTATCTTGTATGTCATTGTTGTCACTGTCTTTAGGGCCATCTGCACCAAATTGTCCTGAGAAGAGTATTGCAAAAGAGCTACTTGCATCGATTGCAAAATTAGATTCATCGACTACCAATGAAGGAACAGGAATTTCATTACGGTTGATGCTAGGACCATCGTCTTCAAATCTAAAAGATTGACCGATATCTGCGACAGCACTTGCGGTATCACCATCACCATCGGTTACTGTTGCAATTAATTTAATTAAATCAGCAGTTGAAAGCATTGCTGGTGAATCTGCCTCATCGGGATCATTAGGGTTGTTATGAACCACTGCACGAGATTGATTTAAAGTAACCACGCCACTATTTGCATCTACAGAGACTCTAAAGACTTCCTCATTGCTGTCTTCAGTGCGTCCAACAACTTCATTTCCTTCTAGGAAAAGTTTTACAGTTTCATTAGAACGACTATCAATTAAGCCGCTGTCTGCATCTTGTGCGCTGATATTTAAAGCATAAGTGATTGCATCTACATCTGCGATGTCATTGTTGTCTGAGTCTTTAGGACCATCATTGCCAAATAAAGCTGCAAACACTCCGGCAAAGGAAGCACTTGTATTTATTGTAAAATCAGATTCATCTACGGTGAGAATAGGTATGTCTATGTTTGTGAGTGATATGCTAGGGCCATCATCTTTGAAGCTAAAAGCTTGACCAATATAAATAGATTCATCTATAGAGTCGCCATCACCATCAATTACAGTCAGTGTGAGCGTGATGAGATCGCTTGAACTTAAAGTGGCGGGCTCATTTGCCTCATCGGGATCATTGGGGTTATTGTGAACAACAGAGCGGCTTTGATCAAATGTTATCTCTCCATTTTCTGGATTGACAGAAATACGAAAAACTTCTAAATTGCCATTTTCAGTACGTCCAACCACTTCACCTAATTCTAAATAAAGCATAATGTTTTCATTAGAGAGTGTGTCCACCAAGCCACTATTGGTGCCTTGTGCACTGATAGAGAGCGCATATTGAACAGCATCAACATCTGCTATGCCATCATTATCAATATCTTTAGGGCCATCGGCTCCAAAATTAATAGCAAAAAGTCCTGCAAAAGAGGCAACAGCGTCTTTTGAAAAATCGCTATCATCTACTTGTAACATAGGTATAGAAACATCGTTAATTTCTATGCTAGGGCCATCATCTTTAAACTGAAAAGCATGACCAATGTCAATGGATTGATTATCACTGTCTCCATCATTATCAACAACGTGTACATTAAGAGAAATTAAATTCTTTGCGGCAAAAGAGGCGGGAGAGAGTGCTTCATCAGGATCTGTGCTATCAGGGTGTACAACAGAACGACTTTGATTGAGTGTAATTTCTGCTGTATTTGCATCT
This sequence comes from Candidatus Berkiella sp., assembly GCA_050252335.1. Lineage (GTDB taxonomy): Bacteria > Pseudomonadota > Gammaproteobacteria > Berkiellales > Berkiellaceae > Berkiella_A. The sequence goes on from JBFWLB010000006.1 coordinate 17,498, forward strand.
ATAGATATTCTAAATACTTCTTCATTGCTTGCTTCAGTACGCCCAACAACTTCACCGCCCTCTAGAAATAGCCTGACAGCTTCTTGACTGCGGGTGTCGACTAATCCACTATCAATCCCTGGTGCTAAAATACTTAAATTATAGGTTAGGCTTGCGATGCCATCTGCACCTGGTATTATATTAAAAAGTACAGAAAATGAAGCTTTAGCGTCTATGTTAAAATCACTTTCATCAACAATTACATCTGGTGCTTGTGTGGCTATTATTTCAATGCTGGGAACATCATCCACGATGGTAACTATGATATTTGCACTTGCTTGATCACCGTCTGAATCTTGGAATGTATAAGAAAAAGTTTCAATAATGAAATTTTCTCCATTGCCTGGCGCATGCATATCATTATCAAAAAGCTCATAGCTAAAATCACCCTGGTTAAATCCATTAAAATCTTGAACATAAACAGTAAGTTTTCCTGCATTGGTTTCTATGATCCAAACGGATGGATTGCTTTTGTCGGTTTGAAAGCCTTGAATAGAAAGCTCAGTAATAGCGATGGGTGCATCACCTAAGTCGTCGTTGGCTAGAATATTGCCAGAGAGTATGAGCGCTTTGCTACCAGGAGCGCTGCCATCAGATAAGCTTTTTTCGAAAAATACCAGTGCCTCACCTTGGCTATCAACGGTATCATCGACAGCAGAAGGAAACCTATTAATTCTTCTTGCGATCAGCGGAGGGATAAACTCTTCATCTTTGGGAATACCAGGAGTACTGATATCTAAATTTCTGGCAACGCTGTTTACATCTGCGCTATTACCAATACTGATTGCATCAGGTATCGTAAAACCACTACCTGCACCGCCACCACTCGCACCCGCTGCTGAAGCATCTAAATTTTGAATGTCTTCGAGACTGAGTTCTTCATCATCTTGTTCATCTTCTTTTTTACTGTCGTCTTCTATAGCTGTTATTTCACTGATTGCAGCTTCTGAGCTTGTTTGGGGCATATTTTCTGAAGCTTCAATTTTAGGCACAGAAACATTTGCTGTTCCATCTTGCATGACTTCTTCTTGAGGCTTTTCTTGACTTGGATCTATGCTTGGATCCGTCGCTTTTTTTTCTGCAATATCTGCTTGTGGTACAGCATCTGCTTCTTTTGATAAAGTTGGGATCATCGCTTTTATACGCTGAAACAATGATTTTGTATCATCAGTGTTATTATTGTCTTGATCTTCTTGTTGTTTGATTGAATCACTCATTGTCTTGCCCCATATGTCTAATCAATAGGTGAACTATCACGTAAATTTATGACCTTGGTCAGGCTCGATAAATGCACATTGATAAAGTAAATCCCATATTCTCTTTATTGGATATTGGACATCAGTACTAAAGTGATGTTTCGAGGTATTTTTTCGTGTGTATATTTCTTTTTGTTCAAAATGGTCGTTTTGAGATATGACGTGTGTAATTATCAATAACATGAATATAGGTAGGTCAAGAAAATTAAAATATTAGATTTCCTGAATATAGATATATAGGCTGTATGGCTTGACAGATGTTTGGTTCAGGATTTTTTAGCCCTTCTTATTTTTTTTCTTCTCTATATCTACTCTACATATTATGGGAATGGCTTTTTCTTTTCTGCTTGAATGGAAGCCTGCTTTGTGTCAACGTAGCTTTATCTATTTCTTCTGTCTTGCCTGTCAAGCGTGTTTTTCAATAGGTCATTTTTATTAGAAATAAGTAAGAAAAACCACTCTGCAGTGTAGATACCACATGTTTGGTGACTAAGTAATGGCTGTATATTAGGAACAATACAAAGGGATGTCTTTGTCATGAAAATACTCATATTCAATGCAGGAAGCTCTAGCCTAAAATTTGGCGTATTTGATATGGCCATTTCTGATAACCGCGTGTTTAAAGGTGAGTTTGAGAACTTTAAGAATGGTCAATGCTTACTGCATTATCGTGTCGGTGGTGAGCAAGGTGAAGAAAAAGAGCGTAGTGAATCTTTAATATCTGTGGAAGATGCGATTAGGCGTGTGCCAGAAATTCTAAAAGAATTTGGTTACGATGTCTTTGATGCAATTGGTCATCGTGTAGCGCATGGTGGTGAAAAATTTTATGATGCTACGCTGCTTGAGCCTAATGTATTGCAATATATCGAAAGCTGTACGCCCTTAGCTCCATTACATAATCCTGCCAATCTAAAAGCCATCATGATGAGTCGCACATTTTGGCCAGAGATACCTCAAGTTGCAGTATTTGACACCGCTTTTCATCATACTATTCCTGATTTTTCCTATACCTATGCTGTGCCTAAAGAGTGGCGCGATAAGGGATTGCGTCGCTATGGTTTTCATGGCACTTCGCATAAATATGTTGGATTACGAGTGGCGCAAGCATTGAATCGATCTGTCACAGAATTACAGATTATCAGTTGTCATCTTGGTAATGGTGCAAGTATATGTGCTATTAATCATGGTTTTTCGATTGATACCTCAATGGGTATGACACCGCTTGAAGGCTTAGTCATGGGTACGCGCTCTGGTGATGTTGATCCAGGTATGTTTAGTTATTTAGCCCGTGAGCTTGGTTTGAGTATTGACGCAATTGAAAAAGAACTTTACTCAAACAGTGGTTTAAAAGCGTTAGCTGGGAGTCATGATTTGCGTGAGGTAGAAAGCAGAGCTGCTGAAGGGGATGTGGATGCACAGCTTGCAATCAACGTTTGTGCCTATCGCCTACGAAAGTATATTGGCGCGTACACAGCTGCAATGGGTGGGGTAGATGTCCTTGCCTTTACCGGTGGCATTGGTGAGAATTCTGCTTTTATGCGTCGTCGCATCTGTAGCAAATTCGATTTTTTAGGATTGTATCTTGATGAAGACAAGAATCAAGCAGTAAAGCTCAAGGGTTTTGATGCGCCACAAATACAGAGCTTTGACTCGCGTATCAAGATTATTGTCACACAAACTTGCGAGCAATTGATGATTGCCCAAGAAGTTCAATATTTGTTGAAACAACAGAAAAGTCAGATCAAAACTAAAGTGAGACATATTCCTGTTGCTGTTTCTGCTCGCCATGTGCATCTTTCCCAAGAGGCTGTGGAAGCCTTGTTTGGCAAAGGTCATCAACTTAAAAAGATGCGTAGCTTAAGCCAAACAGAAGGTTGGGCAGCAGAAGAAACTGTAGAGATCATTGGCCCCAAAGGATCTTTTAAAACGGTGCGTGTGCTTGGGCCTACGCGTAAACAGACACAAATTGAAGTTTCCAAGACAGATACTTTCACCTTGGGTGTGGATGCGCCAATACGTCCTTCTGGTCAATTAGAACATACACCCTTTATCAAATTGCGTGGTACAGCAGGAGAGATTGAAAGTGACGGGGTGATTATCGCTGCGCGTCATATTCATATGAGTCCTGAGGATGCTGCAAAAATGGGATTGAAGAATGGTGATTATGTGGATGTAAAGCTGGGCGATGGGGAGCGAAGTGTATCATTTTCTAATACGTTGATTCGAGTTAAGCAAGGTTATGTTACCGAAATGCATATCGATACTGATGAAGCTAATGCTGCTGGCATTGCCTTCAGGACGAAGGGCGAATTAGTAATAAATGAAATGTGTGGGGATGCTGATATTGTGACAAAGAAAAACATGACCTTGGATGAGCGTACATTAGACGGGAGGGCGGCCACATGAGCCATTTACTGGCAGGGAAGAAAGGATTAGTGGTTGGCATTGCCAATGATGCATCGATTGCATGGGGTTGTGCTAAAGCCTTTCACGATCATGGTGCAGAATTAGCGGTAACTTATCTTAACGACAAGGCAAAAGACTATGTGCAGCCGTTGGCAGAATCGTTGCAAGCACCCATCTGTATGAAACTTGATGTCACGCAACCACAGGAGCAGGAAGCCCTTTTCGCTGTTATTGCGGACAAATGGGGCAAATTGGATTTCCTATTGCATTCCATCGCCTTTGCGCCAAAAATGGATTTACAAGGGCGAGTGGTGGATAGTTCGAGCGAAGGTTTTACTCAAGCGATGGATATTTCCTGTCATTCACTGATGCGTCTTGCCAAAGCTGCCGAGCCATTGATGAAAGAGAGCGGCTCTATTCTGACAATGAGCTATTATGGTGCAGAAAAAGTGGTTACGCATTACAATCTCATGGGACCTGTCAAAGCTGCATTGGAGGCTAGTGTTAGATATCTCTCTGCCGAATTAGGAAGTCAGCGCATACGTGTGAATGCGCTTTCTACGGGACCAGTCAAGACGCGTGCTGCTTCAGGTCTCACGCATTTTGATACGCTGATGGAGGAAGCGGCCAGTAAAGCACCCCTACATCAATTAGTGACATTGGCGCAAATCGGAGAAGTAGCGGCATTCTTGGTCTCTAACAATGCTAAGCAGATCACTGGCCAGACAATTTATGTTGATGCAGGGTATAACGTGAGGGGATAGAAATGATAGACATAGTAAATATAAAAGAATTGAATGGATACGCTTTTGAAGAATTAGAAGTAGGAATGTCAGCTGTTTATAGTCGTACAATTACCGATACCGATCTGCGCAATTTTTCTGGTGTTACGGGTGATACCAATCCTATGCATCTGAATGAGGAATATGCAGGCGCAACTGTTTTTAAAGGGTGTGTAGTGCATGGAATGTTAAGTGCTGGCTTGCTTTCAACTGTTATTGGCACCAGACTCCCTGGACCTGGTTGTGTATATGTTAGTCAATCTCTTTCTTTCAAAGCTCCCGTATATGTTGGGGATACGGTTTACGCTAAAGCGGTTGTCACAGAACTCTTTCCTGAAAAACGTCGCGCTAAATTACGAACCTATTGTTTGGTAAAAGATAAAATTGTGCTTGAGGGAGAGGCAGTAGTGCAACTCCCGAAGAGCTAATGAGGGTTGAAGAGTCTAAGATATGTACTTATTTGATATAAATTTAGTCTGCGTCATATTTTAAGGGGGATGGTTTTAAAGAGTTTTCTTGTAAAGACTCTGCTTTCAGAGATTCTAGGCGTTTGTCTTTTTCTTCCCAAATATGGTTAACCCAGTCACTGAATTGTTTGCGTTGCTCTGGGTTTTCTAGATCGTCCCATTCAAGTAGATTCTGTGGAATTTCAAATTCTTGCATGTGAACTTTGATCTCTTTTACATCGCCACATAAAAATTGCCAGAAGCTAGGTTTGCCATAAGGATAAGCAATTGTAACATCCAGCACATGGGTGATTTTTTTGTCCATTGCATAAATTGCAAATGAGAATCCGCCTAATTTGGGGATGAGCAAATTTTTATAGGGGGATTTTTGCATTTTATGTTTAGCGGCTGTGTTTCGCGTGCCTTCCAGAAAATTTAAAATAGTGACTGGGTAATTTTGGTATATTTTACAAGCTTTTTTAGTGGCTTCTAAATCTTTACCACGTAAAGAAGGGTTTTTTGCAATTTGTTGTTTGCTATAACGAGACATAATAGGAAAATCATAGGCCCACCAGGCAAGACCTAAAAAAGGTAAAAACAATAATTCTCTTTTAATAAAGAATCGAATGAATGGGATTTTACCTAAAAAAATTCTGTGTAGTATGAGAATGTCTGTCCAGCTTTGATGATTACAAGTAATAAAGTACCAATCATTTAGTTTTAAATGATCCATATTGGGAATGTCCCATTTTGTACGGTGTGTTGCTAACATCCATAGACTATTGGTGCTGATCCAGCCATTCGCAATCTTGACTAAAACTTTGTCTGTCCATGCTCGAAAAGATTTATTTGGGGAGAGAAATTTCAAAATGAGAAAAACATACATTGGCATACACCAAAAAATAGTGTGTGCTGCAAGGAAAAGTGCATTGAGAGCACCTTTAAGGGGGCTGGGAAGTATTTTTAGCATGAAGACCTAAAACTCAATGATTACGCTTAATTTAAGGTATCGTACGGATTATGAGAGTAGATGCAAGTTTTTTTATTGAGTTAATTATCATACCTTTAATAGATGATATGTACAAAAATTGAACAGTGTATAAAATATATGAATTTATCAGTAAAAATATAATTATCCACAAGTCATTCAGAGGTGAATCCCCAGATATTGTGTACAACTGTGTTAAATATATATTTAGGTGCTCACCTATAGAAATTCAGGACAGCCACAATAAGTTGATGTACCCAAAAAGTTGGCGGTAATATTGTCATCAATGAATAATGACGTTTATTTAAGTTATGACTTTAGCTCGTTCAGAACAAATTGATTTAAGCGCAACACCGTATTATCACGTCATGAACCGATGTGTTAGGCGTAGCTTTCTCTGCGGTTTTGATGAGCTAACCCAAATAGATTATTCTCATCGTAAAGAATGGATTGTAGGTAGATTAAAATATTTAGCTGATATCTTTGCCATTAAAATTTGTGCCTATGCTATTATGAGTAATCATTATCATGTAGTTTTATATGTAGAAGAGAAACAGGCTGAAGCTTGGTCAGAAGAAGAAATCATTCATCGTTGGGCATCCATTTTTCCCAAAGACGCCAAAGAAAATAAGCATATAGAACAGAAAATTCAGCTTTGGAAAGAGCGTTTAACAAGTATTAGCTGGTTTATGCGTTGCTTAAATGAGCGTATTGCTCGAGATGTAAATGAAGAGGATGATACATCTGGTCGATTTTGGGAAGGACGTTTTAAATCACAAGCCTTATTGGATGAAGGTGCACTTCTAAGCGCCATGGTCTATGTTGACTTAAACCCAGTGAGGGCAGGCATTACACAAACACCAGAAGAGTCAGAATTTACCTCTATTTATGAACGTATTCAATATATTGCTAAGAAATTAAAAATCACCAAGCCAAAATCTATCAAACAACAAAAACGTGAAAGGGCAGATATATACAATAGTCTTGCACAGCCAAGATCTTTAGTTCCTTTTGCTAATATATCAAAGCATCACTCTCATGCCATTGATTTTAAGCTTGCGGATTATTTGGAGCTTGTAGACTATGCGGGTAGAGTGATTCGAGAAGATAAACAAGCAGGCTCTATTCCTGAACATTTAGCCGCCATTTTAACCAGATTACAATTTAAGCCTCAAAGTTGGATCTCGTTAGTCAAGAATTTAGGTCAGAGCTTCTCTCATGCGGTAGGGAGTGAAATTTTATTATTGAATTTTGGTAAGGAAGCCGGGAAGGGCTTAAAAGGCATCACTCAAGCAAAGAGAATATATAATAATCTCCAAGCAGCCGTTTAATTTATTCATCATTTTATATAATCACCCGATTACAATAGAAAAATCCTATCTAAGTCTAAATTTTTGAACTTTAATTAATTTGTACATCAGAATTATATGGTCACCTTGATAGATATAGGTAATGATTTTCCATAAAAATATATATGGCTGTCCTAAATTTTTAAGCATGGCGTTTAGCCAGAGTTAGTAACAATCTCCTTAAAAACATTTTTTGCGGCGTTTAGACAAGACTTCGGATGATCTGCTGTGGGCAGCAAGGGTTCTATTAATGCAGAACCAATAATAACGCCTTGGCTATTGCTTTGCTGTGCTTTGTGTAAATCACTTGCCTGTTTTATGCCAAAGCCGCAAATAATAGGGGCACTTTGGAAGGACTTTAATTTTTGAATGATAGGTGACATCTGATCAAAGTTGGCTGCTTGCTTTGTGCCTGTGACGCCCGTTCTTGTGACAAGATACACAAATCCTTCACTATTTTTTGCAGAAAATTCCAAGTCTTTATTATCGCAACTGGGCGTTGCAAATAAAACAGGTTGGATATCATATGATTTTGCGCTTTTTAAAAAGGGCATTGCCTCTATATTGGGTATATCAGGGATCAATACAGCATCAATGCCTGATTGTTTGCATTTGGCATAAAAATTGTCTATGCCATAGCTATAAACATGATTTGCATAGAGCATTAAACAAATAGGCAAGTTAGGATATAAAGCACGAATACGCGAAATGGTGGAGAAACCTTGTTCATAGCTGAAGCCATTTTGAATGGCTAATTTACTGGCGTGCTGAATAATCGGTCCATCTGCAATTGCATCAGAAAAAGGAAAGCCAAATTCGATTGCTTGTGCGCCGTGCTCAACAAAAAATTGAACAAGCTCAATGGTAGTATCTTCGGTTAACAATCCTAAGCTTAAGTAAGGCATAACAAGCAGAGAGTTTGTATTTTTTAATTTCTCAAACATAATAGAAAATCGCATAATACCTCACTAGTCTTTATCAGATATCGAGTAATTTTGAACAGAATCAATGTCTTTATCGCCACGCCCAGATAAATTAACAACAATAATCTTATTATCTGTAGGTTCTGCATGGATTATTTTTAATGCGTAAGCAAGTGCGTGCGCTGATTCTAAGGCAGGTATAATACCTTCAAGGCGAGCGCATTGTTGATACGCGGATACAGCTTCTTTGTCAGTAATGGTTGTGTACTCCGCTCTTTTGATGGCGTTTAAATAAGCATGTTCTGGTCCAACGCCTGGATAATCTAGGCCGGCGGAAATAGAATGAGCTGCTTGTATTTGTGCCTGCTCATTTTGTAGAAATATGCTTTTGGTGCCATGAAAAATACCTGTTCTGCCTTTTTGTAAGGCACTGGCATGTTGTTTTGAATACAGACCTTTACCTGCTGCTTCCACACCAATGAGGCGAACGCTTGTATCTTCAATAAAAGGATAGAACATGCCAATAGCATTAGAACCTCCACCCACGCATGCAATAGCAAGGTCTGGTAATCGACCCTCTTTTTCAAGCATTTGGCGTTTTGTTTCTTCTCCAATGATTTTTTGAAAATCTCTTACCATTGTAGGATAAGGATGTGGGCCAACCACAGAGCCAAGACAATAATGGGTATCGTGAAAGCTAGACGCCCAATCACGTAAAGCCTCACTTACTGCATCCTTTAAGCTTTGACTTCCCGTTTGAACAGGTATGACTTGCGCGCCATATAAACGCATGCGTGCAACATTAGAAGCTTGACGAACAACATCTTTTGCACCCATGTATATCACGGTCTCAAGACCTAAGAGTGCGCCAATCATTGCTGTAGCCACACCATGCTGTCCTGCTCCTGTTTCTGCAATTAATCTTTTTTTATTGAGTGATTTTGCGATTAATCCTTGTGCTAAAACCTGATTTGTTTTATGCGCACCACCATGAACAAGATCTTCTCTCTTTAGATAGAGTTTACAGTTTGTATGTTTTGTTAAATTCTGAGTTAAATAAAGTGGTGTAGGACGTCCAGCAAAATCTTTTAATAATTGATTAAGCTTTTCATTGAACACAGTATTATTTTTAAACTGTAAATAAGATTTTTCAAGTGCTTCTAGAGCAGGCATCAGTAATTGCGGCACAAAGCAACCACCATATTCTCCAAAATATCTATTTTCTAACATGTTGGCTCACCTATCGTAATTGTTCAAATAAAGTTTTGAGTTTAACTTTGTCTTTGATGCCGGGTGTCGTTTCTACACCCGAATTAACATCCAATCCAAAACTCGCATAAGATTTTGCTTTCTCAATATTCTGAGCATTCAAGCCCCCAGCAATGAAGCTATGCTCTAAAATAGAAGCATGCTTTAATTTTTCCCAATCAAAACAAGTGTTTGTTCCACCTAAAATAGAATCATGTTGGCTATCAATAATCAATTTGTCTATATTTTTAGGTAATTTTTTAGGTGGCGGCTGATGACCATTGATTGCTTTCCAGAGCTGGCAACTAATCGGTAATTTTTTTCGAAGTGTATTGATGTACTCTTGAGTTTCATGCCCATGTAGTTGAACTATATGTAATGATAGAGCATTGACTATATCAACAATATATTCAATGGATTGATCGGCAAAGACGGCGACATACGCTAAGGGCGCGCTTTGTTGTATTTTAATAGCCTGGTCTTTGCTAATCACTCTTTTTGATGTGGGGATAAAATTTAGTCCCCCATAGAGAGCACCTTGCTGATAAGCATCAATAGCTGCTTCTTGGCTTGTGAGGCCACATATTTTAACATGCCCAAAGAGCAGCTCCCTTAGTTTAAGATCAGGTCTTGTTGCTTGATTGAGTGCTGTACCGATGAGAAAACCATTTACATAGGGTTTTAATTTGAGAATATCTTCATGTGAGCAAATGCCAGATTCTGCAATAATCATTCTATCTTTGGGAATGTGAGGACTTAATTGATAAATAATTTCTTTATTAATGGATAAGTCATGCAGATTGCGTTGATTGATCCCAATGATAGGTGCATTGAGTGCGATAGCGCGTATAAGCTCATTTTCAGTATGAACTTCTGTTAAAACCGCCATATTGAGTTGATTCGCGAGATTTTTACAAGTGATATAGGTTTCGTCATCTAAGACAGACAGCATGAGCAATATTGCGTCTGCCCCAAAAAATCTTGCTAATAGTACTTGATGTTTTGATAAAATAAAATCTTTACACAACAAAGCTAAAGAACTATGGTGTTGCGCTTTGTGTAGATATTCAAGTTTTCCTTCAAAAAAAGGCTCATTAGTGAGCACGGAAATGGCATCTGCAAAGGGATTATAAGTATCAATGAGTGAAATAAGATCGAAGTTTTTATTTGTTGCTCCTTGGCTAGGAGAGCTTTTTTTACACTCAAGAATGTAGTGATGTTTGCTTTTATTGTTAATGTCTATAAAAAGTTTGGTTGATTTTTTAGCGTTATTTAATAAAAAATTATAATCGTATTGCTCTTCATTTTTTTTGTTAATCAATTTTTGAGTTTCAATGATTTTTCTTAGCATATTATATCCTGACTATGAATGAGTTTCTGTAATTTTTGCATTCCTAAATCAGTAGATAATATAGATTGTGCTAACTCAACGCCTTCTTTGATTGTTTTTGTAACAGCGGTTACATAAAATAAAGCGCCTGTATTCAAGGCAACCATTGCGCGGTGCGCATCTGAGCCTTTACCTTCTAAGAGTTTTAAGAGTGCTTGCTTATTATATTGAGGCTCTTTAGCTTGAATCGTGCTTAAATCATAACGCTTTAAGCCGACTGATTCTGGTGTGAGCTTAAAATCTGTGATTTCACCATTTTTAAGAAAATGTCCTATTGTCTTATCATGAATGGCACATTCATCTGTGCCAGAACCATGTACAATGAGTGCAGATTTAACAGCATTTTTTTGCAAGAGCTTGGCAAACAGCAGTGTATGTTCTGGATTGTAACTGCCAATGAGTTGATAGTGGGGCTGAATAGGGTTAATCAGGGGACCCATTAAATTAAAAATGGTGCGGATTTTGAGCTGGCTTCTTAGCTCGCTTACATGTTTTACATGCGGATGATAATGTGGCGCATGCAAAAAAGTTAAATTGTATTTGATAAGTTGCTGGTACGCTTGCTCTGGAGAAATAAATAAATTAATACCCAGTGCTGTTAAAATATCTGAAGTTCCGCATTGAGAAGATACTGCTTTATTACCATGTTTTGCAATCTTAATGTTCTGCGTACTTGCGATAAAAGCGACAGCCGTTGATATGTTGAGCGTGTTTTTGCCATCTCCACCTGTGCCGCAGCAATCTGCAATAATATGCTGATTGACAAGCGTATCTCGATTAGGGAAATTATTTTTTAAAGCCAGTATAGATTGAATTGCTCCCAGAACCTCAGATTCTGACTCACCTTTGATTTTTAAAGCAGTTAAGAAAGAGGACACTTGCACGGCACTTATTTGATTTAAGAGAATATTGTTGAACATTTGATGACTCAGATCTTGACTGAGATCATGCTTGTAACATAAATGCTCAATGATGTGTGAAAAAGAAGCTTCTTGCTTAGAAATATTATGCATGATAATCCACCTCATGGATTTGTTGTTTCTTTTGGTAAAATTTATTAGATATCTCTAAGAAATTATCAATTATTTTACTTCCTTGTGGTGTTAAGATAGATTCAGGATGAAATTGTAATCCATATACAGGATACTCTTTATGAGATATGCCCATAATCATATTGTTATAGGTGGCAGTTATACTGAGTTTACTCGGCACATTTTTTACAAATAAAGAATGATATCGTCCAACTTGTAAGGGTGTAGGTATATTTTTAAATAAATCGCGATGATTATGCTCGATGTACACAGCTTTTCCATGTAAGGGTTGGATGTGCTGTTCAATACTTCCTTCAAGCGCATAGGCAATGATTTGATGTCCCAGACATACCCCTAAAATAGGAAGTGCAGAATAATAATGTTGAACCAGTTTAATGGCCAGGCTTGCCTCTTTGGGATTTCCTGGGCCTGGTGATAAAACAAGCACTGTCTGATAATCTGGATTATTGAGATATGCACAAACACTTTCAAAGCTCATATCTGCACGAAGTACGGTTACTATGAGATTTTTCTTTTTAAAAAGATCAACCAGATTAAAGGTGAATGAATCAAAGTGATCAATCAGTATAATGTGTAAATCTTTTTTCATAACAGTGCCTTATTCTCAAATTCATGTGAGAAGACTATATTGCATTAATAACTGTTTTTGCTTTGAGATATGTTTCAGTTACTTCTGTCTTGGGATCTGAATCAAAAACAATGCCTGCACCTGCTCGAATGGTAGCAACTCCATTTTGAACACAGGCAGAGCGAATAATAATCGCGGTATCGCAGGTCTCATCAGGGGATATCCATCCAATAGCACCACCATAAGCGCCTCGAGATGTCTTTTCTATTTCTTTGATGAGTGTGGTAGCTCTTAATTTGGGGGCACCACTTAAGGTTCCCATATTGAGGCAGGCTGAAAAAGCATGAATACAATCAAAAGTAGGAGGCAACTCGCCTTCAACGATTGAATACAAATGCATGACGTGAGAGTGTTTAGACACTTGGCTGAGTGCTGTCACTTTTGTGCTGCCTGCAACAGCAATTTTTGATATATCATTTCGTGCCAAATCAACAAGCATCATGTGTTCTGCCATTTCTTTTGGATCAGATAATAATGCGTTCTCATTAATTATATCGAGATCAGCTACAATCTGTTCTTGATAATTGAATCCTCTGGGTTTTGTACCGGCAATGGGGTGTAATACAATTTTTTGATTCTCTATTTTAATACTGGTCTCTGGTGAGGCACCAAATACAATAGAGTGGTCACAGTGATAATAAAATTGATAAGCTGTTGGGTTGTTTTTTCGGAGTTTTTTAAAACTCGCAAAAGGGTTAGGACAAGGGAGTGAAAATGCTCTTGAAAGTACAATTTGATAAACATTACCCTTTTGTATGTGCTGCTTGGCTGTTGCAATTTGATCCATAAATTCTGAGTCATTAGGTTGTATGGTCAATGTTGGCTCAATTTTTTGAGTGGTTTCTTTTGTGGGGGGATGTACTTTTTGAGAGGTTGAAAGCTTAGAAATAATTTCTTGAAAGGCATTTGTATTATTTGAAAAACTATTGAAGCATGCAAAAAAAGTCTGCATTTTTTCTTTGATTTCAAAATAAATCTCTGGCACAAAGACAATAAGCTGTGGAAAATTATTTTCTGTTTTTTGCATTGCGGGCAGATTTTCTATGCAATCATAAAATTCGAAGCCAAAGAGAATAGCCACCTTGATTTTATACATTTTAATAAGTTGATTGATTTCTTCAAGTGCAGGATGTATACGTGAAAGTGGCTCATGATCCTGTATCTCTATCGTATAGCTTTTTCTTAGGTTTTGTAGCTGGAAATAATCTTGTATCAATTGTTCTCCAAAAGGCGTGAGTGCATGATAAACAAGATGCTTGTTAATGTATTCAATCTTCAGAGCAGATTGAGAGATAATGAAGCTTGCGGAGTCATTTTTTTCATGATTGCTAAATAATAGGCTATTTGCGTTGGCCCCGTTATTCGTTAATTGTGCATATAATGAAAGTGCATCGATGGGGTCGATTTTTTGTATTTTGTGGATGAGAGTGCGTTGCTTCATTTTTTTTCCTAATCAGGCACATAAACCGAGTGAAGAAATTAAATAATCAAATTTTTCAAAATTTAAAGCTTGATCGCCATCTGATAGTGCTTCTTGAGGTGATGGATGAATTTCTACCATGATGCCATTTGCCCCTGCACTTTTGGCTGCTATGGACATAGGCGTAATAATTTCTGGAATCCCTGTTGCATGTGAAGGATCTACAAAGATGGGTAAATGGGTGACTTGCTTTAAAATAGCAACCGCGCTGAGATCAAGTAGATTTCGTGTTACTGAGTCATAAGATCGGATGCCACGTTCACACAAAATAACTTTTTCATTGCCTGCATCGAGGATATACTCCGCAGCAAGCAAAAACTCTTCTAAAGTTGCAGATACGCCTCTTTTGAGTAATATCGGTTGATTAATATGTCCTAGAGATTTTAATAGGCTGAAATTTTGCATATTTCGTGAGCCTATTTGAATAATATCGGCTACTTCAGTAACAAAATCTAAATCTCGACTGTCTAGAAGTTCTGTAATAATTGGTATTTGTAGCTCATTCTTGATTTGATGCAAAATACTTAAGCCTTTCATTCCTAATCCTTGGAATGCATAAGGTGAGGTTCTTGGTTTGTATGCACCTGCTCTTAAAATATGTACGCCACATTGTTTAACTTTTTCGGCAGTTATTTTCAGTTGATTATAATTTTCAACAGCGCAGGGGCCTGCGACTAAGGTAAAACTATTACTATCTATTGTATGGCTACCAACTTGAATCGGATTATATTTTACTGTGCTGCCTATCTTAAGTTTGCTGATTTTATCTTTGAAAGACATAAATTCTTTTCTCATTTACTCACCTTATATTTTTCTTTAGGCAAAAAAAAACCCACCAAAAGGTGGGCTTTTTAAATATTTGTCGCTATGTTATTTTGTTTTTATCCACGCGCAACTAAGCCCACCGACAGCGGTAGGCCACCAAAAATTTAACTGCATTTGTAATTGTCTGTGTTGTATTTTCATAGCCTCTTCACCGTATCTTAATCGTCATATCCTGTCAATGCTTTTTTTTCATTTGCGATATATGGTATCAATAAAAAGGTAGATACAATGACGGTACAATACGGATTTACAATTAGGGATCAATCTATGTTGAGTTCTTTAGCAAAAGTTAGTGCCTTTTCAATAGCACTTATGTTTTTATCAGCCGCTCAAGCTACTGAAAATAAAAAGCTTATCGTTAAGTTAGAGGCAATTGAAAGAATCCAGGCTCAGGAGCAGCAAGGTGATGAGCTTTATTTTAGTATTACTGAATATTCAACAACAGGTAAGGCAAGCCATTATCAGGTGCCTGATTTCCCTACACACTGGTTATCAGATTATCTTACAAAAGTGCATGATGTTGTTTTGTGGCAAAGACCGTTAGAAAAAGATGAAGCTGTTGAACTTATTATTTCCTTGGTTGAGAGGGATGTACCGCCTTGGAATATTGATGATTTATTTGGTTCTGTCAAATTAAAGCTTAAGTGGGAAGGCGCTCAGTTGAAGAAAGAGTGGAGTATCCCTAATCAAAGTAATACAAGCAGAATTGATGACCATGTCAATGCTTTTTCAATGACAGGAGATGAGGGTGAGTATCATTTGATTTTGAAAGTTGAAGAGGCAAAGGAAGACTTGAAAGAACGAAAAAAGTCGAAAAACTAACAAATTTTGACGCTTGCAATTCGTTGCTTTGTATCTACACTTAAGCTATAAGCCCATATAAGTCTTCACACATGAGTCTTCAAGGGTGTTGTCTTCGTCTTTTTGCAATCTGCATTACACCCTGGTTGCACAAGGCTTGATCTACACAACATTGCGCTCCTTGTGGGTAAAAGTCATGTGCTGTGATTCATTATGGTTCAGATGCTTTATTCCTGAAAGGATGACCAGTGTGCAAAGCTTCAAAGCCAGTCAAATTATTTCTTTAAGTTTTTTTACGATACTCTTTCCTCTTATTGGTGCGATTATTGTTGATTTGTCATTTCAATCATTGGTACCGCTTTGGGGTTGGATAATTGCTGGAATTATTGCTGTTTACTCAATTGTGTTACTCAGAAAATTAAGAAAACAAGTAAAACGATATGAACAGCAATTGGCCAAAGAAAATCAAAGCAAAACACTTTTTGAAGATGCAGAAAATTTAAATCCTATTTTTTTAAAAGGCTTTGAACAGGAGCTTCATGAAGCTCAGTTTGACGCACATATTCTTGACACGACTCTTCCTGCAAATACGGAACAGGCCGTAGTGGAGCATTATTGTGTGCCACAATTATACGTTGCACCGACAGAATCCTTTGTTTCTTTAGAGTATTTTATTAAGCGTTGTCAGAACGCAATTTTGGTTATTGATCATCAATCCAATATTCAATACCTTAATGTTGCTTTATTGCGTGTGCTTGGAAAAACAAAATCAGAGCTATCAAGCTGGAAAGGAAAATCACTGGATAGTTTAATAGACGATCAAGATGTACATCTGAAATCTCTATTGCATGAGGCTTTAAAAACGAAACAAAAAGCAAGATTTTTGCAAGAGCAAGATCCTTCTGCTGATTGGATTGTAACACCCTTAAAAGAAAAAAATGAATGGATTGGCTATGTATTAGAAGTGATAACACCTTCTAGAAATGAAAGAATAAGACTTGAAGACGCATTGAAAGAAACAACAACTAGATTAAGAAAAATCGAGGTTGAAATTGCTGCTTTTGTAAATGTTATTAGCGAGTCTCAGCTCTATTATCAAAAGAAAGGCCACTCTTATAAATCTCTACAAGAAGCTACTTTTGAACATCCCGTTTTGAAAAAAGGAATTGCTTCTGTTAAAAAACTGATTGATAAACTTATTGGAACGACACAGGAAATAACAGATTTAAAGCAAATGCTCCAGTCAAATGATACACAGCCTGTTCTGACGGCGAATCAGACAAGTGTTTTGACACAAGCGATTTTAAGAAACCTTGAAGAATTTAAAAGAGAATGTCAGTCACTTTCACAACATCAAAAAGAGCATTCTCGCATAGTGAATGAACAAAAAGGTATCACACAGGGATTATCTGTGTCTTTAGACAAGGGCGCAGCTATCACAAAAGCATGTAGAGATAAAACATTATCAGGTTTTGAAACAGTTACTCTGATTGTTCAAAATTTGCATCAATTTGAATTACATTTAGGGGTGATGCTTGATATTTTGAGCAAAACGACGTTAAAGATACAGCAACGTGTTACAGATCAAGAAATTTCTAAAACATTGCAAACTTTTATGCAGTCTCTTACCGAGCAAATTAAGCAAGCAACTTTTCTCGCTCAAAAAAATAAACATAGATTGACGATATTGATTCCAAGCTATGCTGGCCATCATTTTCAAATTGGAAAACTTCAAGCACAATGGCAAAATTGCCAAGATTTAATTGATACACAAGCACATTCATTATCTGAATGGAGAGCTTATCATAAGCAGATTGAAAAAAATGAGTGTGTTTTAAAGGAACGTATACAAGAATTGTTCAATCTTTCTGAGAAAATGCTGAGAAAAACTTTATTGTCTGAAAGTAAAACAATATCAAATGCATCTTCTTTTCATCAATTTGATGAAATTGTACTTGGGAAATCTGCTAAAACACAAGATTTAGAAGATAGCTTGAACCTTACTATCCCTGAAAAAGACTTGTCATAAGAGGCATAATTTTTTAGGGTTCGACACTTAAACTCAGCGTATTACCACGTTGAGTAAAACTAACGTGTTTAAGCGCACTCATGCCGAGTAAAACCTCATCGCCATGCATGCTGGGGTTAATGCTTGCCCTCAAATGCTTGATAACAATGTGTCCAATGACGAGCGACTCAATTTCAGTGTTGTAAATACTTACTTTTCCACCCGCGGTATTTGCAAAAGTTCTATATCCTTTTTTAAGATTTAATTTTTGTGCTAATTTTCCTGGAATTACAACATCTGTTGCACCCGTATCTAAGAGAAAAATAACAGGTTTCCCATTGATTTTGCCTTTGGCTAAATATTGGTTGTATACATTGCGCTCTATAATCGTTTGAGCTATACCATTGATTGTGGTTATCTTAGCTTGGGTATTTTTAGAGTTAAGATCTTTGGCCAACCAGCTGTCAAATAATACAGAAAATACAACAATTACCATCAGCCAGGCAAAAACAGCCATCCACAGCCCAAGCTGTGAGTGTGAAGGCTCTTCTGGAAGCGGTGGTATGTCATCATCATCTGGATCGTTGTAGGGTGCTGGTAATTTGTCCACGGGGCAAAACCTTGTTATAGTTAATTAACTAATCGGCATGTATTGCATATTACATAATAGTTTAACGTCATCTTGGAGAGAATATAGGCTTAAGCGGCATTAAGGTGCTACGGTCTGATTTCTAAATTTGTTATAATACTGAAAGACATAATTATAATGCCGCCTAACATAAAATGCAGATTGATTCAAAAACAGGGCTTTTAAGTGCAGCGCAATATTTTGCATCTCCAAATCAAGACGAGCGCCCTGAAAAAGAGAAAGTAAGCTTACTCGTTATCCATAACATCAGTTTACCGCCTAATCAATTTTCAGGGGATGATGTAAAAGATTTTTTTTTAAATCAATTGAATGTCGCCAAACATCCCTATTACCAGACGATTGGCCATCTTAGGGTATCGAGTCATTTATGGATTCGTAGAACAGGGGAAATATTGCAATTTGTGCCTTTTCATCGACGTGCTTGGCATGCGGGAGCGTCAGATTTTCAAGGTAGAAAAGAATGTAATGATTTTTCAATTGGTATTGAATTAGAAGGGACAGACAAGGTTCCTTTCACTGAGATCCAATATACACAATTAGTGGCTTGTACACATGCGATCATGCAAGCTTATCCTGCTATAACACCGTATGCGGTAGTGGGACATGAAGACATAGCGCCAGGACGTAAAACCGATCCAGGCCCCTTATTTGACTGGTCGCATTACCGAGCGCAGATACTGGCGCCAAAGGCTTCAGTTTAAATAATGATTTATTAATTTATTAGTTTGAAAGAAGAAGGACGGAAAGGGTATGCAAAGACCTGATGATCTTGATCCAACAGAAACCCAAGAGTGGTTAGATGCCTTAGATTCAGTAGTAAAAAACAGTGGTGCTACGCGCGCGCAATATCTGTTGGATAAATTAAGCTACTATGCCAGCTTAAAAGGATGTCGTTCAGAACAGCATAAAAATACACCTTATTGCAATACTATTTCTGTGCAGGAACAGCCCAGTGTGGAAGGTGATCCTGAAACAGAAGAAAGAGCGCGAGCACTTATTCGTTGGAATGCCATGGCTATGGTGGTGCGTGCACAAAAAGTAGATAGCAGTTTAGGCGGGCATATTGGTACCTTTGCTTCCTCTGCAACTCTCTATGATGTTGGCTTTAATCACTTTTGGCGGGGACCTAATCATCCCACTGGCGGAGATCTACTCTACATCCAAGGGCATGCGTCACCTGGTATTTATGCACGTTCTTATTTGGAAGGTCAAATTACGGAAGAACAGTTGGTGCATTTTCGTAGAGAAGTAGATGGTAAAGGTTTGTCATCTTATCCTCACCCTTGGTTAATGCCACACTATTGGCAATTTCCAACCGTTTCAATGGGATTAGGGGCTTTACAAGCCATCTATCAAGCACGCTTCATGAGATACATGGAAAATAGGGGCTTTGTTGAAAAATCCGATCGAAAAGTTTGGTGTTTCTGCGGTGATGGTGAAATGGATGAACCTGAATCTCTTGGTGGTTTATCATTAGCGGGTAGAGAACATTTGGACAATCTTGTCATTGTTATTAACTGTAATTTGCAACGTTTGGATGGTCCAGTAAGAGGCAATAGTAAAATCATTCAAGAGTTAGAAACCGTATTTCGTGGTGCAAATTGGAACGTTATCAAAGTCATCTGGGGTGATAGTTGGGATCCTTTATTTGCTGCTGACAGAGATGGCTTATTGCTCAAGCGCATGGAAGAAGCAGTTGATGGTGATTATCAAAATTATAAAGCAAAAGGTGGCGCTTATACGCGCGAACATTTCTTTGGCAAATATCCAGAGCTGAAAAAGCTCGTTGAGCATTTATCCGATGATGATATTTGGCGCTTAAGCCGTGGTGGTCATGACCCACAGAAAATATTTGCAGCTTATCGTAGTGCCTCCTTACATAAAGGACAGCCAACCGTTATTTTGGCTAAAACAGTTAAAGGTTATGGTTTAGGCGCGGCTGGTGAAGCGCAAAATATTGCTCATAATGTGAAAAAAGTAAGCACAGAAGATTTAAAAATCTTTAGAGATCGTTTCCATTTACCTATTTCTGATGAAGAGATAGAAGCGGTACCTTTCTATAATCCTGGTGAAAATAACTCTGCCATCAAATATATGAAAGAGAGAAGGAAGCAGTTAGGTGGTAGTTTGCCTCATCGTCATGCGAGCGTAGATGAAAAGCTTGAAATTCCTGCGTTAGAGTCTTTTGCTGCGCAATTACAGGGCACCAAAGACAGGGAAATTTCAACAACAATGGCTTTTGTGCGCATTTTGTCGCAACTTGTTAAAGATAAGAGCATTGGTAAGCGAATTGTGCCTATTGTGCCTGATGAAGCGCGTACTTTTGGTATGGAAGGTTTGTTTAGACAAATTGGGATCTATTCTAGTGTTGGCCAAATGTATCAGCCTGTGGATGCCGATCAGGTGATGTATTACAAAGAAGCAATAGATGGGCAAATTCTGGAAGAGGGTATTAATGAACCCGGTGCTTTTTGTTCTTGGATAGCAGCTGCTACCTCTTATAGCACCTATCAAAAAACAATGATTCCTTTTTATATTTATTATTCAATGTTTGGTTTTCAACGCATTGGGGATTTAGCATGGGCGGCGGGTGATTCGCGTGCCAAAGGATTTTTATTGGGGGGTACTGCTGGTAGAACAACACTCAACGGAGAAGGCTTGCAGCATCAGGACGGCCATAGTCATATTTTAGCTGGTACCATTCCTAATTGTGTTACTTATGATCCTACTTATTCTTATGAGTTGGCCGTTATCATTCAGCATGGTTTAAAACGCATGTATGAGGATAATGAGAATTTATATTTCTATATTACGCTCATGAATGAAAATTATGTACATCCAGATATGCCGCAAGGTGTTGAGGAAGGCATTATCAAAGGTATGTATTTGCTTCAAAAAGCAAAGAAAACACAAAAATGTCATGTGCAATTGATGGGTTCTGGTACTATTTTGCTTGAAGTATTAAAAGCAGTAGAACTTTTAGAGCAATATCAAGTAAGTGCTGATGTTTGGAGTGTGACAAGTATTAATGAGCTGAGAAAAGATGCCTTGACGGTTGCAAGATATAATCTCTTAAACCCTGAAAAGAGCAAGAAATTGAGCTATGTAGAAACACTCTTAAAAGACGCACAAGGCCCAGTGATAGCCGCAACAGATTATATGAAATCTTATGTAGATGGGATTCACCCATTTATTAAGCAACGCTTTTATGCCTTGGGCACAGATGGCTTTGGGCGTAGTGATACACGTAGTCGCCTGCGTAAGCATTTTGAAGTAGATAGT
The DNA here is from genome assembly GCA_050252335.1 of Candidatus Berkiella sp. Lineage (GTDB taxonomy): Bacteria > Pseudomonadota > Gammaproteobacteria > Berkiellales > Berkiellaceae > Berkiella_A. The sequence goes on from JBFWLB010000006.1 coordinate 39,050, forward strand.
CATATGATTGCTTATACGGCACTGGTAGGACTATTTGAAGAGGGTAAAATTGATCAGAAGATCTTGTTGAAAGCTAGAGAAGCTTTAGAGATTGCGCCTGATAAACTTGATCCTAGATTTTTGTAAAAGCGGAGAATACATTGAGTGCTTTAGAAGATATCAGAGTTCCTAACATTGGTGATTTTCAGGGTGTTGAAGTCATTGAGCTTTTAGTAAAAGTGGGTGATGTGCTTGCAGCAGAAGATCCACTCCTTACCTTGGAAACAGAAAAGGCAACGATGGATATACCTTGCCCTATGGCAGGGGTTGTCGATGCTATTTTGGTAAAAGCAGGTGATAAAGTATCGCAAGGTGATGTGATTCTAAAGCTCAAAGCGACAGCCAATGAAGGAAGAAATACACAAAAAGATGAGCAAAAAGATGAGATAAAAATCGAATCTTCTGCGCCTGTTGCAGTAGAGCAACAGCCGCAATCAGCCTCTACTGCACAAGCAGAGACGTCTACTCGCAGCATGATTATAAGCTTGCCACAAGCGGATGATTTTAAAAATGTAACGGTTATTGAAATCTTAGTAAAAGCTGGTGATGAAATTACTAAAGATCAATCAATTATTGCGCTTGAAAGTGAAAAAGCAAGCTTAGAGCTGCCTAGCCAAGAAGCGGGTGTAATAGAAGAAATTTTTGTAAAAGTGGGGGATAAAGCAAATCCTGGCACAAAAATATTGAAAATGTTGGCAAAAGTAGAAGTATCTGCTGTACCACTTCAAAAGACATCAACAGTAGAGCCTGCTGAGAAAATTGCCGCACCGGTTGCACAAGCTGCGCAAGTAACAACGCAAACATCTCCTGCTGTTGTTTCTGTGCAAAGCGGAAAGGGGAGTAGTCGTAGCGGTCATGCGGGACCTGCAACACGCAAATTAGCGCGTGTATTAGGCGTGGATTTGTCAAAGGTTTCGGGGAGTGGGCACAAAGGCCGTATTACGACTCAAGACATAGAGCAATATGTAAAAGCTTATTTACAAAAGCAACCTGAATCTACTGGTACAGGTATTCCGCCTATTCCTGCTCAAGATTTTAGCCAATTTGGAGAGATTGAGATAAAGTCATTGTCACGGATTAAGAAGCTAACTGCTCGAAACATGTCGCGTAATTGGTTGAATATTCCTCATGTTACTCAATTTGATGAAGCAGACATTACTGAATTAGAGAAGTTTAGAAAAGGAAATAAGCAGGCGGCACAAGATAAGGGTATTAGTTTAACGCCGGTTAGTTTTATTATCAAAGCAGTTGTGTCTGCGCTTAAAACTTTTCCTCAGTTTAATGCTTCACTTTCTGAAAATGGTGAAGAGCTGGTATATAAAAAATATTTTAATATTGGTGTTGCTGTGGATACACCCAATGGTCTGTTAGTTCCTGTTCTAAAGGATGCGGATGCTAAAGGATTATTTGAGATTGCCAAAGAAATAGGTGAGCTGAGTGAAAAAGCAAGAAAAGGTGAGTTAAAAGCTGCAGAAATGCAAGGCAATACCTTTACAATCACCAGCTTAGGTAATTTAGGTGGAACGCAATTTACACCTATTATCAATGCACCAGATGTTGCAATTTTAGGTGTTTCGCGCTTAAGCACAAAAGCAGTATGGTTAAATGAACAATTTATGCCAAGACAAATGTTGCCGTTAGCACTTTCTTATGATCATCGGGTCATTGATGGGGTTGAAGGTGCAAAATTTATGACGCATATTTGTACGAAGTTACAAGATATACGCAAGTTATTATTATAGTCTTCACATATGAATTTTCTGGGGGCGGGGGGCTTCGCCATCTCGCAATTCTCATGTACTTTTATGGGAGTGAAGGTTACTCGAGGCTTGACGCTTACCAGGCATCATGTGTTGTGACTATTAGATTAAATGATAAATAAAAAGAGGTGAAAATATGGCTGACGTTATCAAAGCCAAGGTAGTTGTAATTGGTAGTGGTCCTGGTGGCTATAGCGCCGCTTTTCGAGCAGCCGATTTGTTGGGTGAAGGTGTTGTGCTGGTTGAGCGCTATGAAGAGTTGGGTGGTGTATGTTTGAATGTGGGTTGTATCCCCTCAAAAGCGCTGCTTCATACAGCAAATATTATTAATGAAACCAAAGAAATGGCAAAACATGGTGTTGATTTTGGTGCGCCTAACATTAACATCGATAAAGTTAGAGAACACAAAAATGGTGTAGTGAAAAAGCTAAATGTTGGCTTGAAACAAATGGCTAAACTTCGCAAAGTGACAGTTGTTCATGGCGAAGCAAAATTTAGTGGTTCACATACATTGATGGTTTCTGGCAGCAAACAAACAACCATTGAATTTGAACATGCTATTATTGCTGCGGGCTCTAGACCGGTTCATTTACCGTTCTTACCTAAACCTAAAGATGATCCACGTGTTTTAGATTCTACCGGTGCTTTGGAATTAAGAGAAATTCCTAAGAAAATGCTTGTTATCGGTGGTGGTATTATTGGTATGGAAATGGCCACTGTCTATCATGCCTTAGGCAGTGAAATTGATGTGGTTGAATTAACTGATTTTGTCTTGCCAGGTGTGGATAAAGACATTGCAACACCTTTTTATAAATTTGTGCAAAAGCGCTACAAAAATATTTGGCTTAGCACTAAAGTGGTTAAGGCTGAAGCTAAAAAAGATGGTATTTGGGTTCACTTTGAAGGTAAAGATGCGCCTAAAGATCCGGTTCGTTATGACTATGTTTTACAATCTGTTGGTCGTATCCCAAATGGTAAAATGTTAGATGCAGAAAAAGCAGGCGTTCAGGTTGATGAGCGTGGTTTTATTGCAACAGATAAGCAAATGCGCACAAACGTGCCACATATTTTTGCCATTGGTGATATTGTGGGACAACCTATGTTGGCACACAAAGCTGTTCCAGAAGGTCGATTGGCAGCAGAAGTGATTGCCGGCAAGAAACATTTCTTTGACGCAAAATGTATTCCAAGTGTTGCTTATACCGATCCTGAAGTGGCATGGGTGGGACTCACAGAAGCAGAAGCCAAAGCGCAAAATATTGATTACGATAAAGGTGTTTATCCTTGGGCAGCGAGTGGTCGTGCGATTGGTTTGGGCAGAGAAGAGGGCTTAACCAAAGTGATTTTCTGTAATAAAACTCATCGCGTTTTAGGGGCCGCAGTTGTCGGTGTACATGCGGGTGACTTAATTTCTGAAATGGCACTAGCTATTGAAATGGGATGTGAAGCAGAAGATCTCGCGTTGACTATCCATCCTCATCCAACCTTGTCTGAAACTTTGATGCAAGCAGCAGAGGTGTATGAGGGTACTGTGACAGATTTGCCTAATAAGAAGAAATAAAATCTTTATGAGAAGCTGGATCAAGAATTACTATTTTTGAGACAGCTTCTAATCTCTTATCTGATGTGCCCAATTCAGTTTTTTTGCTATCTTTTCTGATATTTTTATTAGGCATTCCATCACAATCAAAGAAGCTATCAGTCCCAATATTGCTTCAAGTGCTAGATACCTTGTGATTATGGTTACTTTTAGAAGTAATACACCTGTTATCAATAATAAGAGTATGAATAATCTTCGTTTGGCTTGTAGCAAAGGGATACTGACAATATATAAAAATATCCCCTGTAATGCGTATTTGTAGAAGACATCGCTCTCGAATGATGACCAATTATGCAGTACTTCTTGTATCGGTTTAATAGCAGATTTGAGATGAGTGGGATGCAAGGTTGGCACATAGGGATAGAGGTGGTAAAGCACCCAAATAATCATAAGTACAAAAGCAAAAACTTGTAAAAGGCGGGATGAATAGTCGATTTTTACGGTCAAGTGAAATTGGTTTTCCCAAAAACGAAAAGTCGCAATAAAAATGAGCCCAATAAAAGAGCCTATGAGTCCACTGCTTGCGTTTAAAGCAATGTCTAATAAAGAGCTTACACGAATAGGATTATAGATTTGTACTGTTTCCATACAAGTACATAACAGCAGTGCAAATAAAAAGCTGGCCAGCATGCATCTTAGTAGAGATTTTTTTTCAAGATGATAAATGAGCGTAATTAAAAAACCCAAAGGTATATATAGTAATAAATTCTGCACAATATCGAAGAGGAAAACGCGGTGTTGCCATCCATAAAGTAGCGCATAGGGAAAGGGTTTTTGTGGTGCTTGCCAATCGTCAAGCGGAATGATGGAGACAAAAACAATGAAGGCTGTGTAAATAAATACGCCCGCCACAAATAGTTGTTTGGCCAACTTTTTTGAGCGTTCTGATCGACAGCAAAGATTGGAGAAAGAATTAGAAAGTTGCATACCCCAAGTATATGCAATTGTAGGGCGTCTTGCTTTAGTTGATTTGCTTGTATCGAGGCTAGTTTGATACTGTTATTTTCCCTATAATAGATTTTCTTAGAAGTTTGCCTTCTCCCTCATTCGGGAATTCAATTCTTGGCTTGAATTAATTTTACTTAAAAGTGAGAGTTATGGATTTAATTACAGTCAGCGCTTTTAGTTTGTATTTGCTTGTTGTTGTTGCAATAGCGCTGGTAGCGTATCAACGAACTCAGAATTTAGGTGACTTTGTTTTAGGCGGAAGACAATTAGGCGGTCCAGTTGCAGCACTGAGTGCTGGAGCCTCTGATATGAGCGCTTGGTTACTCTTAGGCTTGCCTGGAGCAGTTTATACTTTTGGCTTAAATCAGATATGGCTCCCTATTGGGCTTACACTGGGTGCTTATATTAGTTGGCGTCTAATAGCAAAACCATTAAGAGTTTATTCTCAATTTGCAAATGACTCTTTGACACTTCCAGCCTTTTTAGATAATCGCTTTTTTGATAAGAGCGGTATTATTCGATGTCTCTTAGCTTTAGTAACACTCTTCTTTTTTGCTTTTTATACGGCATCTGGTTTAGTAGGGGGGGCTGTTTTACTACAACGCTTTAATATTTCCTATACTGAAGCACTATGGCTGGGCACTACTATTATCGTTGCTTATACTTTCATTGGCGGCTTTTTAGCAGTAAGCTGGACAGATTTCTTTCAAGGCTCCTTCATGTTTATATGTTTGCTGCTGGTGCCTTTCATTGCAGTTTCTGAGTTGGGTGGTTGGTCGCAAATGGCACAAACGATTCAGAATACAACACCTGAAAAATTGAACCCACTCCAAGATTTTAATGCTTTGCTCTTTTTTAATTTGATAGCATGGGGCTTAGGCTATTTTGGTCAGCCTCATATTTTGGTTCGATTTATGGCAGTGAAAACACTCAAAGATATTGCAATTGCAAGACGTATTTGCGTTGGCTGGATGAGTTTTTCAATGATGGGAGCGGTATTAATTGGTATTGTCGGAGTAAGTTACTTCTATCAAAAAGAATTACATCCTGAGTCTATTTTTATTTTATTTTCTCAATCACTGTTTTCACCTTGGTTGGCTGGTATTTTATTTGCAGCTATTTTGTCTTCCATCATGTGTGCTATTGATTCACAGATGCTAGCATCTTCCAGTGCGTTAACAGAAGATATTTATCATAAATGGGTTCATAAAAGTGCAAAACCCAAACATCTCATGTGGATTGGTCGATTTGCAATTATAGTCATTGCTGCGGTTGCGGTGTATTTAGCAAGAGATCCAGAGAGCCGTGTTATTCACCTCGTTGCTTTTGCGTGGGCAGGATTGGGAAGTGCTTTTGGTCCAGCTGTGATTGGGGCTTTATATTGGCGTAGAATGACTGCAAAAGGTGCAATGGCAGGTATTGTGGTGGGTGCATTGGCAGTTATTATTTGGCATTTGAATATAGGTGGTATTTTTGATTTATATGAAATCATACCAGGCTTTTTTCTTGGCACATTAGCCATGATTGTTGGCAGCTTGCTTGATGAGCCACCAGCAAAAGAAATCACGGATCAATTTGATGAAGTCAAGGCATTTATCAAAGCATCTTAAAAGTAGTAAGGATTTATAATGTTTAATGCTGAGTTTGAAACCATTGCTAATCTCGAACAAACGAAACACTTAGATAAGCTTTATCGCCAAGATGAAGAACAGTTAGTAAATGTGCTTTTAGAGAAAGCGGCTATTAATAATATGGATATGCGATCCATTCAAGAAGAAGCAATTCAGCTTGTGACAGAGTTACGCAAGCAAAGAACCACAAAAGGTGGTTTAGATGCCTTTATGTTTCAATATGATTTATCCAGCGAAGAGGGCATTGCTTTAATGTGTTTGGCAGAAGCCTTATTGCGCATACCTGACAAAGAAAATATTGATAAATTAATTCGAGATAAATTGGTTTCTGCTAATTGGAGTGCGCATTTAGGTAAGAGTCATTCTTTGTTTGTGAATGCAGCTACTTGGGCATTGATGTTAACAGGTAAGATGATTGCTCAGCCACATCATGAATCTTTTACTGAACATGGTAAAGGGCTGACAAGTGCATTGAAAAAATTAGCAACAAAGGGTGGTGAGCCCATTGTGCGTCAAGCAATTAGCCAAGCAATGAAAATATTAGGCAAGCAATTTGTCATGGGGCGTAGCATTCAAGAAGCATTGAAAAGAGCGCGTGATAAAGAAGCAATGGGCTATCGATATTCCTATGACATGTTGGGTGAAGCTGCATTTACAGCGGATGATGCAAAGCGTTATTTAGATGCTTATGTGCGTGCGATAGAAGCGATTGGTGAAGAAAGCGCAGGAAAGGGGCCTTTTGTTGGTCCTGGCATATCGATTAAATTATCTGCCTTGCATCCTCGCTATGAACTTTCTAAAACCAAGCGCGTTGAAACAGAGCTTTTAGCCAGTATGAATAAACTTATTCTACTTGCAAAAGAGAAAAATATTGGCCTTACCATTGATGCAGAAGAATCTTATCGATTAATGCCTTCTTTGAGGTTGCTAGAAAAAATATTAGCCTCAGGCATTGCGAAAGGATGGGATGGCCTAGGATTGGCCGTACAGGCTTATCAAAAACGTGCTTTGGCAGTGATTGATCATCTTAAATTTTTAAGTGATAAATATGATCAAAAATTGTGTGTGCGCTTAGTCAAAGGGGCTTATTGGGACACAGAGATTAAATTAACACAAGTTCAAGGTTTAGAAGATTATCCAGTATTTACCCGTAAAGTGACGACAGATGTCAATTACATCGCTTGTGTTAAAAAGCTATGCGAATATAAAGATTCTTTCTTTTTGCAATTTGCAACGCATAATGCACTTACTGTATCTATTGTAAAGCATTTATGTAAGCAACATCATGTGGAGCATTATGAATATCAATGCTTACATGGTATGGGCGATCCTCTGTATGATCAAATTGTAAGTCAAAAACCTTGTAGAGTTTATGCCCCTGTCGGTAGTCATGAAGATTTATTGGCCTATTTGGTACGTCGGTTATTAGAAAATGGTGCTAACTCTTCTTTTGTAAACCGTATTGCAAATGATGAGTTGCCTTTAGAATCGATTATTCAAAGCCCAATGGAAAAGCTGAAGAGCTATAGCAGCAAGCGGCATCCGAATATTCCTTTACCTAAAAATTTATTTGGTGAGCAGCGTTTAAATTCAAAGGGCTTGGATTTAGCGCAACCGAAAGCGTTTTATCCTGTTTTAAAAGAAATTGAATTGCTTGCCAACAAGATGCATTTTGCACAGCCTACTTTTTTAGAACAAAAAAATACAACAGCTGTTAAATGTTATTCTCCTATAGACACAAAACATTGTTTGGGAGAGGTCGTTCAGGCAACGCCTGAGAGTATTTTATTAGCCGTAGATAAAGCAGATGAAGCCTATCAAAAATGGCGTTTGAGTGATGCCACTACGCGTAGTCATTTACTCAATCAAGCAGCCGATGTGCTGGAAAACAACAGAACTGAATTATTGGCTCTCTTAATGTATGAAGGCGGAAAAATTTTAGAAGATGCGGTCAATGAACTCAGGGAGGCAGTTGATTTTTGTCGCTATTATGCACAAGAGGCATTGAAACATCATCAAGCCATCACGCTGAAAGGCCCTACGGGTGAATTGAATCAATTCAGCTTGCATGGACGTGGCATTATTGCTTGTATCAGTCCGTGGAATTTTCCTTTAGCAATCTTTATCGGTCAGGTGACAGCTGCACTTGCCAGTGGAAATTGTGTGATTGCAAAACCTGCTGCTCAGACAACATTAATCGCACAGCGTGCAATTGATTTTCTGCACCAGGCAGGATTTGCTAAGGCTGTTGTGCAATTATTACCGACATCAGGACATTTGGTGAGTGAGCATTTGTTAAAAGATGTGCGTGTTCGAGGCGTGTTGTTCACTGGCTCAACCGAAACAGCAAGAAATATAAACCAATTGCTTGCAAACAGACCTGGAGCGATTGTGCCTTTTGTTGCAGAAACAGGCGGACAAAATGCAATGATTGTTGATTCATCTGCATTGGCAGAGCAAGTAGTGAACGATGTTATTACTTCTGCTTTTAAAAGCGCAGGTCAACGTTGTTCTGCTTTGCGTGTATTGTTTGTTCAAGAAGATATTGCCGATAAAATTATTACAATGTTAAAAGGCGCCACACAAGAGCTTGTGGTGGGCAACCCTGTGGATTTCACAACGGATATTGGGCCTGTAATTAGCAATTCTGCAAAAGATGAATTGTTAAGCCATGCGATGAAGATGGATAAGCTTGGCAAAAAAATATGTGAGGCTAAACTTTCTGACGGGCAGGTTGGTTGTTATTTTGCGCCTCGAGCTTATGAAATCGAAAGTATGGACGTGTTGGAGAATGAAGTATTTGGGCCTGTGTTGCACGTTATACGTTTTAAAGGTCGGGATCTAGATAAAGTCATTCAATCAATCAATCAAACAGGTTTTGGTTTAACGCTTGGTATTCATAGTCGAATTGATGAAACAATTGATTATATTATTGCGCGTGTTAATGTCGGTAATATTTATGTAAACCGTAATATGATTGGTGCTGTTGTCGGGGTTCAGCCCTTTGGTGGTGAAGGTTTGTCTGGAACAGGTCCTAAAGCGGGAGGCCCTCATTATTTGATTCGTTTATCAACCGAGCGCACCTTATCTGTGAACACAACCGCTTCTGGTGGTAATGCTTCTTTAATGTCTTTATGTGATAACGATTCATAAGGGGGCTACCTCCCCCCTTCCAGGACAGCCACATTAAGTTGCTTTACCCAAAATCTTTGCGCTAGAATTCTTTTCCGTAATAGGGAAATTATTTTAGCTCATGACCTTAGCTCGCTCAGAACAAATCGATTTGAATGCAACGCCGTATTATCACGTCATGAACCGATGTGTGCGTCGTAGTTTTCTCTGTGGTTTCGATGAACTTACTCAAACGGACTATTCTCATCGCAAAGCATGGATTGTCGATCGCTTAAAATATTTAGCCGATATCTTCGCAATAAAAATCTGCGCTTACGCCATCATGAGTAATCATTATCATGTTGTTTTATATGTAGAAGAAAAACAGGCAGAGGCTTGGTCAGAAGAAGAAATTATTCATCGTTGGGCATCTATTTTTCCCAAAGATGCCAAAGAAAATAAACATTTAAGGCAAAAAATTCAGCTTTGGAAAGAACGCTTAACAAGTATTAGCTGGTTTATGCGTTGCTTAAATGAGCGTATTGCAAGAGATGTGAATGAAGAGGATGATACTGCAGGGCGATTCTGGGAGGGGCGTTTTAAATCACAAGCCTTATTAGATGAAGGTGCATTGTTGAGTGCAATGGTCTATGTGGATTTAAATCCGGTCAGAGCAGGAGTTGTTCAAAAACCGGAAGATGCGGAATTTACTTCTATTCATGAACGCATTCAGCATATTTCCAAACAATTAAGAATGAGTAAATTAAAATCTATCAAACAACAAAAGCGTGAAAGAGCAGATATCTATAACGGCCTCGCGCAACCCAAATCTTTAGTGCCTTTTGCCAACATTTCAAAATATCACTCCCATGCCATCGATTTTAAACTTGTGGATTATTTAGAGCTTGTGGATTATACCGGCAGAGTAATTCGTGATGATAAAGAAGCTGGCTCTATTCCTGAGTATTTAGCGCCTATCTTGACCCGATTACAATTCAAACCCACAAACTGGGTATCATTGGTAAAAAATTTAGGTAAAAGCTTCTCTCATGCAATAGGTAGTGAAATCTTACTGCTTAATTTTGGAAAAGAGGGAAAGAAGGGGTTAAAAGGTATCACTCAGGCAAAGAAAATATATAATAATCTTCAAGCAATAGCTTAACTTATTCTGCACTTTATGCAATCTGTCGATTCACAATATAAAAATCCTATCTAATTCTATTTTTTTGAAATTTAATTAGTTTGCATATCAGAATTGTGTGACTATCTTGATAAATATGAATAATAATTTATTGCTAAAAATATATATGGCTGTCCTATATATAATACAGCGTATAGTTAAATTGGATGTCCTATTTTAAATTCGTTTATTGGTCGGATTTTTTGATATAAACCCATAAATGTTGATTATTTTTTTCATGACTTGAGGTTCTGTATTCATAGCTGGTAGCATCTATTTTGTCTAATCGATTTCCGCCAATGTACACCCATTCGTTTAAAGGGATCATCATTTTACTGTTAATTTGGTATTGGCTATAGGCTTTGTCATTCATTTGATTGGGTTGTTCAATGGTTGTGTTAACACTTAAAATTTCCAAAATAACTTTATCTGATCCTGGTGTATAAATAGGGCGGACATGTAATCCACTATTGAGTTGATGATACTCGTATGATTGAGCACTGGCACCACGATTTGCTTGAAAATTACCTTCAGCAAGGGTTGAAGAACTTGAATTGCTATTAGCATTTTTGAGTGTGAAATCAGCGCCTGGCGTAGCTGGAATATTAATAGGCAAATCAGTCGTTGTTGGGTTTTCAATGCTCAAGAGCGTACCATCATCCTCATCGTCCGTCGTAGTGCTGGGAGTAGGGATAATAATCTTGGTTCCTAATTCGGCAGGTAAGGTGAGTTCTTGGTTTGTACTGATTGACGTTGCCTTTTGGTTTAAGTTGCGTTGCGCTTGACTGCGGTCTTGATAGGCATATTGATGGTTTAATAAAGGTAAAGTAACATCTGTTTTAACAAAAGCAACCTCACCACTTTGTACTAAAATCTCATCGGTTTTACGCTCAGTTTCTCGAGAAGTTGAGCGTATGTATCGTGTGCCTTTATCTAGGCTACCAGCCCTTAAATCTGTTTGGTTGTTTTCATCAATACCAGCAACATTAGAAGGTGCTGTATTGCCATGGTAAAGTGTAATGCGTAATTGTACAGGCATCACATCTAATTCTGCCACAATGGCTTTTATGGATGCATAGGTCTCTGGATCAGTTTTCAGTAATATTTTATTTTCAAATTGCTTGATTGTGGTGCTTTGAGGCAGAAGTGGCGCAATGGCATTTACAATATCATTACTGCTACGGTATTTTAAATCTATTAAATAAATCTGATTATCAGCAAATGCCGTTAAGGGGATAAAAATAATTAAAAATGCCCAAGCAATCACAAGACTTAAGTATTGTGATTGCTGATTAAAGGAGCAGTTTTTCATGGCATTTGTTCTTAAGTAATAGAGATATATTATTAAGAACTATAGTATACCCTTTACGGGTATGAATCATCGGTTGTGGGTATATATATGAATAGTTGTAATGGCAGAGAGGTGCTCGGTTTGCTCCTCTCTACCATTTAATTTAAGAGGCTGTTAATCTAATCTTTATGAAATTTCATAAGGCTAGAACAAAGACCCACGTAGTCGTGAGGGGTTAAGTGCTTTAGTCGATTTTTAACCTCAAAAGGTAATTTTAAAGTATCAATAAAATCACTTAATGTATTTTTTGTAATTTCCTTACCGCGAGTGAAGCTTTTTAATTGTTCATAAGCATCAGTTACTTGATATTTTCTTAACACAGTTTGAATGGCTTCACCTAAGACTTCCCAATGATTATTGAGATCTTCTTTTATTTTCGCTTCATTCACTTCTAATTTTCTAAGTCCTTTGATGAGGGACTGCATCGCTAAATAATGGTATCCGATGGCTACTCCAATGTTTCTTAAAACAGTTGAATCCGTTAAATCACGTTGCCATCTTGAAATAGGTAATTTTTCAGCCATGTGACAAAGCAATGCATTACACAGACCTAAATTACCTTCTGCATTTTCAAAATCGATTGGGTTTACTTTATGTGGCATTGTTGATGAGCCGACCTCTTTGCCAATCATTTTTTGTTTGAAATAATCAATTGAAACGTAGCTCCAGATATCTCTCGCAAAATCTATGAAGATTGTATTAATGCGTATTAAAGTATGGAAATATTCTGCTTGATAATCATGTGGTTCAATTTGAGTTGTGAGTGGATTCCAAGTTAGACCAAAAGATTCTACAAATGTTTGTGAAAGTTTTATCCAATCGACTTGTGGACATGCAACTTCATGTGCATTGAAATTTCCAACTGCGCCATTTATCTTTCCTAAGATTTCAATATGCTCTAGTTGCTTCATTTGTCTTTTAAGACGATAGTCAACATTGGCAAATTCTTTGCCAAGTGTTGTGGGAGAAGCTGCTTGTCCATGTGTGCGAGACAGCATGGCACAGTTTTTATAATTTTCTGAAAAGACCCCAATCATTTCGCGTATCGTTTTTAGAGTGGGCATTAATACTTGACTTCGGATGTCTTTCAACATCAATGCATAAGATAAATTATTAATATCTTCTGATGTGCAGGCAAAATGAATCAGTTCAAGATAAGGTGCAAATTCAGGATAGAGGGATAATGCCTCTTTTAAAAAATACTCTACTGATTTCACATCATGATTTGTTTCACATTCGATGGCTTTGATACGTTGACAAGATTCAAGATTAAAGTTTTCATAAATGGTTAATAGCTTTGATTTCATTTTGTCTGTGAGTGGTGGAAGCTCAGAAATTCCTTTTTGATCGGTGATAGCAATCAACCATTTTATCTCAACAAGCAATCTGTATTGATTTAATGCATATTCACTTGCATAGTTTGATAATTCAGAACATTTTTCACTATAACGACCATCTAAAGGTGATAAAGCTAATAGAGTAGAAAGCGTGCTCATTTTGTCTCCGATATTAATACCAAATGCCACCAGGACATTGTGTTGATTCTATAATTCCGCCACCTAAACAAATGTTACCATCATAAAATACGATGGATTGGCCGGGTGTAACAGCCCATTGATTTTCGTAAAAATAAATACGCGCTTTGCCTGACGCGTCAATTTCAACTTCACATTCTGCTTCTTGATGACGATAGCGTACTTTTGCTTTTGTTTTAAAATGTGTTGAAGGAGGTGTGCCTTTAATCCAAGTTAATTGTTGAGCTACTAATTCTTGGGTCAATAACCATGGATGTTCATGACCTTGGGCAGCAATCAGTACATTTTGTTTGAGATCTTTGGCTGCGACGTACCAAGGTTGCTCATTCGATTCTTTGAGACCACCAATTTTTAAGCCTTGGCGTTGACCTAAGGTGTAATACATCAAGCCATCGTGTTTGCCAATAATTTTCCCTTCGGGTGTTTTGATGTCGCCTGGTTGGGCCGCTAAAAACTCTTTTAAAAATTCTTTGAATTTTCGTTCACCAATAAAGCAAATGCCAGTGCTGTCCTTTTTGCTATGTGTTGTTAACTTTAAATCTTTGGCAATGGCACGAACTTGGGGCTTTTCTAAGTGTCCCACTGGAAATAGGCTGTTGTTTAATTGATATTGATTGAGTGCATGCAAAAAGTAGCTTTGATCTTTATTCAGATCGTGTCCTTTGTACAAAACGGCAAAATCGTCTTCTTGAAAGCATTGCACATAATGACCAGTAGCAATTTTATCTGCTCCAATTTTTTGTGCGTATTCTAAAAAGGCTTTGAATTTAATTTCTTTATTGCAGAGGATATCTGGGTTAGGGGTACGTCCAGATTTATATTCATCTAAAAAATAGCTAAATACACGTTCCCAGTACTCTTGCGCAAAGTTAATGGTATGTAAGGGGATCTCAAGTATGTCGCATACCTGTTTAACGTCACGAAGATCATCTGCATAGCTACAGTATTCGCTATCATTGTCTTCGTCCCAATTTTTCATAAAGAGTGCTTCTACGTGGTAGCCTTGCTGTTTTAGCAGCCACGCAGTGACCGAAGAGTCTACGCCACCAGACAGGCCTACAATTACGGTTTGTTCTTTTGTGTTTGTTGATAAACTCACTTTGGGTACGCTTTATAACTTCTATTTAAGACGGCTACCTATTCTAACACAGCAAAATTTATTTTTCGTCTGAGTTGCTTTTCGTTACACTAATGCTCACTTCTGATAAAAATAGGGATAGATAATGACTTATCAAAAAATTGTTGTGCCCAAAAATGGCCAAAAAATTCAAATCAATTCAAATCAGACCTTAAACATTCCCAATAACCCCATTATTCCCTTTATCGAAGGAGATGGTACAGGCGTGGATATAACGCCGGTTATGAAGAAAGTTGTAGATGCTGCAGTGAGCAAAGTGTACAAGGGTGAAAGAAGTATTGCGTGGATGGAAATTTATGCGGGAGAGAAAGCCACACAGGTCTATGGTGGTGATCAATGGCTGCCGGATGAAACCTTAAAGGCGATGGAAGAATTTCCAATTTCTATCAAAGGTCCTCTGACAACCCCTGTGAGTGGTGGAATTCGCTCTTTGAATGTAGCCATTCGCCAAAAATTAGACCTCTATGTGTGCTTACGCCCTGTGCGATACTTCGATGGCACACCTTCTCCTGTTAAAGAGCCTGAAAATACGGACATGGTTATTTTTAGAGAGAACTCTGAAGATATTTATGCAGGGATTGAATGGTTAGCAGACTCTGAAGGGGCAAAAACCTTAATTGCTTTTTTAAGAGATAAGTTAGATGTCACTAAAATTCGCTTCCCAGAGCATTGTGGTATCGGTATTAAGCCCGTTTCTAAGCAGGGTACACAGCGTTTGGTAAGACGTGCTATTCAGTATGCTATCGACAATAACAGAAGCTCTGTGACTTTGGTGCACAAAGGTAACATTATGAAGTTTACTGAAGGTGCTTTTAAAGATTGGGGTTATGAAGTTGCGCGCAATGAGTTTGGCGCAAAACCAATTGATGGTGGACCATGGCAAAGTTTTGAGCATCCCAAGACCAAAGCACAAATTGTTGTTAAAGATGTGATTGCAGATGCATTTTTGCAGCAAATTTTATTAAGACCCAAAGATTATAGCGTGATTGCAACCTTGAATTTAAATGGCGACTATATTTCTGATGCTTTGGCGGCGCAGGTTGGGGGAATTGGTATTGCACCAGGGGCTAACATTGGTGACCATATTGCGGTTTTTGAAGCGACGCATGGTACTGCACCTAAATATGCTGGGCAAGATAAAGTGAATCCAGGATCTTTAATCTTATCCGCAGAAATGATGTTGCGTCACATGGGATGGGTTGAAGCAGCAGATCTCATCATTAAAGGTATGAGCCAGGCTATTACAGCGAAAAAAGTGACTTATGATTTTGCGCGATTAATGCAAGGTGCGACAGAAGTAAGTTGCTCTCAATTCGGTGATTGCATTATTAAACATATGTAATCAATGAGTGAAGATGGTGGGGGGGCAAATAGCGCCCTCACTCATAATTTCTACGGGGGTTTTAGCAATAACTGTAAAGCCCGCTCTGAAAAAGTGTTGAAAGGCATTCAACACACTCTTTCAGCGCCTTTCACAATGAATAAAGTGGGCTAGATGAAGGAGTGTGCTTTGATATTGAAGTAGACTTTAGGCTTCTTCTCTTTCACGCTGGAAGTGAGTTTGTCTCTCGCTTATTTGAGTGTCGCTGGTTTCTTCGGCTCTTATATTGGTTGCATGCAAACCTTTAGGGCCTTCATTGACTTCAAATTGTACAGGCTGTCCAGCTTTTAGACTTTTATAGCCATCCATGACAATAGATGAGAAATGTGCAAATACGTCATGACCGGTACCATCAGCACTGATGAATCCATAACCTTTTGCGCTGTTAAACCACTTTACTATCCCAGTCGCCATATCAAAGTCCTTTTAGTCAAATACGTTAATACAAAATACATCATAAATTATACGCAATAATTATTTCTGAAGATATAACTGTTGTACATAAACGCATATTCAGTCAAGTACTTCAAAATAACTTAGAATTGTTTGTCAGCTGTCCAAAAATGATTTTCTATGCGAGAATGGTTTTAAGATATTTTTTAAAATACAGGCGGGGATGCCAATTATTGGCTAACATCAGATTATGAGCAATGAAATCAGCCGGGTAAAATCACCAGCAGTTATTCAGCAGAAGACTGCTGAGAAGCTAAAACTACCTAAGCGGTTTAAAGTTTTACTGCTAAATGATGATTATACACCGATGGATTTTGTAATCATTGTTTTACAAAAGTATTTTTTTAAGGAGTATTCCCAAGCAGTGAAGATAATGTTGGACGTACATCAGAAGGGCAGAGCTATTTGTGGTGTTTATACGCGAGACATTGCAGAGACAAAAGTAGCATTAGTAAATGATTTTGCAAAGCAACATGAGCATCCATTACTTTGTAAAATGGAAGAAAGCGATATTAACTAAAACTTTAAAGATATAGCTGGGAGGCAGAAATGTTGAGCAAAGAGCTTGAGATGACGCTCAACTTAGCATTCAAGGATGCCAGGGACAAGCGTCACGAATTTATGACAGTAGAGCATTTGTTGTTGGCTCTGATCGATAATTCAGCTGCCTCTTTAGTCTTGAGGTCATGTGGAGCAAATGTAGATCGGCTGCGTCGCGATCTACAAACTTTTGTGGATGAAACCACACCCCTGATTCCAACAGGTGAAACGCATCGTGAGACCCAACCTACTTTAGGCTTTCAAAGGGTTTTACAACGCGCTGTTTTTCATGTTCAATCAGCAGGTAAGGAAGAAGTAACCGGAGCAAATGTTTTGGCTGCTATCTTCAGTGAACAAGAAAGTCAGGCAGTCTATTTCTTGAAGCAGGAAAATATTGCGCGCTTAGATGTTGTGAATTACATATCACATGGCATATCTAAAGTAGAAGAGACTAGGCAAATGGAAGAGCCAGACTTAGAACAACCCATTGATCACGAAACTGCTGCGGATTTACCTAATAAGAGTCCACTTGAAAGTTTTGCAGTCAACTTAAATCAAATGGCAAGATTGGGTAAAATAGATCCACTGATCGGTCGTGAAAGTGAAATTGAAAGAACCGTTCAGATCTTATGTCGTCGTAGGAAAAACAATCCTCTTTTTGTGGGCGAAGCCGGTGTTGGTAAGACAGCAATCGCTGAAGGTTTGGCCAAAGCAATTGTGGATAATAATGTTCCTCAAGCACTCAGGCATTGCACCGTTTATTCTTTAGATTTAGGTTCATTACTTGCTGGTACAAAGTATCGTGGTGATTTTGAAAAAAGACTTAAATCATTATTGCAACATTTGAAACGAGATTCAGGTGCTGTGCTCTTTATCGATGAAATCCATACCATTATTGGGGCGGGTGCAGCATCGGGAGGGGTGATGGATGCATCTAATCTCATTAAACCTATGCTTGCGAATGGAGAGTTACGTTGTATTGGCTCCACAACCTATCAAGAATACCGCGGTATTTTTGAGAAAGATCATGCTTTAGCAAGACGTTTCCAAAAAATTGATGTGAAAGAACCTTCGGTTGATGAAACCATTCGTATTTTGAAAGGGATTAAATCTCATTTTGAAACACATCATAATATTCGGTATACCTATCCCGCGCTTAAAGCGGCTGCTGAGCTATCTGCACGCTATATTCGCGATAGATTTTTACCAGATAAAGCCATTGATGTTGTAGACGAAGCAGGGGCGTTCCAACGCATGTTGCCTGAGTCTCGACGTAAGAAGATCATTGGCGTGAAAGAAATCGAACAGATTGTCGCTAAAATGGCTCGCATTCCTTCTAAAACCGTTTCTTCTTCAGACAAGACAGTTTTAGAGGAATTAGGACGGGAACTCAAAGGCAAAGTATTTGGCCAGGATAAAGCCATTGAGGCTTTAACAGATGCGGTGAAAATGGCGCGCTCTGGTTTGAGTGATCCTGAAAAACCACAAGGTTGCTTCCTTTTTGCCGGTCCTACTGGTGTGGGTAAGACAGAGGTCTGTAAACAATTGGCACTGTCACTGGGCGTTGAATTGATTCGCTTTGATATGTCTGAATATATGGAAAGTCATACGGTTTCTAGATTGATTGGCGCACCTCCTGGATATGTTGGTTATGACACAGGTGGTTTATTAACAGAAGCGGTGACGAAGAACCCACATTCCGTTGTGTTGTTAGATGAAATTGAAAAAGCACACCCTGATGTATTCAATTTACTTCTACAAGTGATGGATCATGGTTCATTGACAGACACTAACGGTCGTAAAGCTGATTTCAGACATGTTACATTGATTATGACCACAAATGCGGGGGCTGAAGTCATGACAAGGGCTTCCATTGGGTTTGCGGATCAAGATCATTCTTCTGATGGTATGTCTGCAATTAACAGGATGTTTACACCTGAGTTTCGTAATCGACTGGATGCAGTTATTCAGTTTACATCTTTAGATCAAGAGGTTATTCATAAAGTTGTTGATAAGTTTATTTTGGAGCTAAAAGATAGGCTTCTTGAAAAACAAGTTGATATTGAAGTGGATGCGAAGGCCAGAGAATGGCTTGCTTTGAAAGGCTATGATAGGAAGATGGGCGCGCGCCCCATGGCTAGACTTATCAAAGAACGTTTGAAAAAACCTCTCGCAGACGAGCTTCTCTTTGGTCGACTTGTGATGGGTGGGCATGTATCTGTGACTGTTGAGCAAGATGATATTCGCCTCAAGGTAGAGGAGCTACAGGCACATTTATAAAGCTTCCATATATTAGGTATAGCAATATCCTGGCACTCATAAAATCCCAAGCATGAAAATGCTTGGGATTTTTTTTATAACGACATATTTCACATTTATTTATATTGTTATTTTTTTCTAAAAAAACACCGTTTATCGTTCAAGTATAGGCTCCTGTCAATGAGGAGTTGAGGTATTTATTCGCATAGCTTAAA
The DNA here is from genome assembly GCA_050252335.1 of Candidatus Berkiella sp. Classification (GTDB taxonomy): domain Bacteria; phylum Pseudomonadota; class Gammaproteobacteria; order Berkiellales; family Berkiellaceae; genus Berkiella_A. The sequence goes on from JBFWLB010000006.1 coordinate 58,191, forward strand.
GTGCAGTACGAATTTACTTTAACGATTTTATACTTGTGGAAGCGCTGGATAATGTTTGGAGATTTAATAACAAATGTTTTGAGTCAGGTCGTAAACAATACTTGGAATATTGTCGCGACAGTTAGTTTGTATAGAATGTATGAAAATGCAAGAAATAACCAGCTAACATGGCGGAATACAATAAAAGGCGTATTTGCTGCTATTGTGAATTTCGGTTTTTTTTACTGTAGTCCAACCTTAGCACGCGCGCTTGTGCAGCAAGGTTTCCCTCTTATTTATGGAAGCCCACCTTCCGCATATTCTGCGTTATATGCGCCATTATCATATATTGAGTATTATCATAATGAGACGCGTGTTATTGAATATGCAATTGAATATGGTCCTTTAGTGATATTGCCTTTTGGTCAAAAACTTTCAATTGAAATTGTTGATTTGTGCGAAAAAATTGGAATAAAAATGCTGGATGTTGGTATGGATATTGGTACCCATATGCTTGAAAATCATCCTAATATTATCTTTAGCCCATTAGCCATGTTTTCAAATGCTGCACACAGTGTGGGTGATTATTTAAGTGCACCAACTACTGGAAACAATGCGACTCAAAAACTGAGTAAATAAATCAAATCATTTTAGATAGTACAAAAAGCACATTTGAAGTGGTTGCTCCAAATGTGCTTCTGGTATTTTAGATTAGCGCATACATCTTCTTTTGGGGGACGTAGATATTGTAGGTTGTATGGCTGCTTTGTTTTTTAGCGTTGTAGTATTTTTTTGTTTAAACTGATTAAGAATTGGCTGGGGCGGTTTACTTTTCTTTTGTTGTGATATTTCTCTCTCTTTTATGACTCTTTCACATAAATCTGCAATTTTTTCAGAAATCATTCCTTGTGAATGAAGATATCGAGCATAACTCGCGATTGTGCATGGCGTTTTTGAATCTTTCTTGGCCTCATTGAGTATGGCAATTAAAGTATTTGCTCCATAATCTGCATTGCGTTTTAGAAGCATCTCTATAATCTTACATTGATTGTTAATATATTCCTCGTTTGCTTTTTTACTGGGAAGTTGCAATGCAAGCATGAGGGGGGTTATATGTTTTTTGATAGCACAATCTATATTCTCATAATGAGGAAGTAGGAGAGAAACCATTTCAGGGCGATTGCTACAAATAGCAAGCAATAATAATCGTGGATTAAGTTCTGGGGCTATCGTTTTATCATTATCAGATATTGAGGATATTAACAACCTTAGCATATCAGGCTGCAAGAAGAGTATAGCAAGTTCTAATGCACTGGGATTCTTAGAAAGAATGGTTGATATCGTTGATAATCTATTTAGGTTTCCACCACGAAGAACAAAAGTTTTTATTTTTTCTTTTGTGAGCCTATTATTTTGAATGGCATGAAAAAATTCTGCCTCCATTTGGATGTGCTGTGGTGTAGGTGGGGTTTTATCCATCCACGCGGTGGTTATGGTCGCAGCTATTACTCCAACCGTGATATATGGAATTAAAGCAAGGCTGTATATTGCGCACAGTGGCAACATTAAAACAGATGTGATTGCAAAAGTAGCGAAAGAAGAATATAAACGCGGAGATTTTCTGAATTGTTGTGTTAAGCGATATTTCAGACTGCGATGATAGGTTTTTCCAAGCGTTTCAAATTCTTCAATATGATTGGCTCTTTTTCCTGAATAATTTTTGAGTTGTATATCAAATTCAGCTTCAATTAAGCATTGCGCAAATTGTTGTCTCAAGGTTTTATCTTGAATGCGGCCTATGTAATGTATAATAGAGTTGCCTTGTTTGTCTTTGATGCTTTGATTGAGAAAAGAATCATGTTGTGTGAATGCTTTGAAAATATTAAGTTGTTGTGTCTGTATGGCTTTAATAACGGGATTTTCCTGCACCTCATTAAAGCTATACATATAATAATAATCACTGTCTTGGTTAAGAAGGAAACGAACAGCTGCTTCTTGTTTGCATAGTACAGCATATAATAATTTAGAAATATGTGCTTTTTTAGTTTCATCAAAAAAAAGATTATTAGAATCTGAGGCTTTGTCGACAGGACTTAAGGTAGATGTCTTGGCATTTTTGTGTAAAGTATTGTAGAGCGATTTTAAAGTAGCTATGTTACCACTTTTTATAGCCGTATAGAGATCTTGTGTTATAGGTTCTGGTTTATTGGTCATAAAAATTAAGCTTATAATTTTAAAAAAAATGAGTTGGTAAAGTATCTTTGTTGAGAAGAGAGTTCAATGACAAAAAATGATATAGCGTATTATGAAGAAATGTGTTAGTCAAAATCTATGTGCCTTTTCTCTGCTTTTTTTTAGATTTTAATGCAATAAAGAGATTTTTTAGTATTTAGAGAGAAAAAGGCATTGTGGATGATTTTGAGGTTTGTTGTTATTTATATGTCGCATTTAAATCGGAATTGTTTAAAACAAAAATGCACCCTTGAATTTGTTGCTATTTCAAAAGTGCATTTGATTTTTCAAGATTAAAAGTGTAGTTGCACTTTTTGATTGGGTTTTTATTTGTTACTTTTTTTTGCACTATGGCTAGGACGAATTTCATTTTGGCTTTGCTCAATGAATTCAAGTCGCTTTTTCGCATCCAAGCGTATACCATTAATTTCTATATCACCTATATTTTCTTTTCTAATTCCTTGTTGGATCATGCTTTTTAATATTTCTGTGGCAATTGTTTTGTTTTGTGCAAAAACATCGTATTCAACATTATCGTTAGCCGTGTTCTCTTGATAAAGCTGAGCGCATTTTGCAAGGTGTTGAATACAGCTTTCATCGTTTGAGCTAAAAGTAACCTCAGTTGCTTGTGTGTTTTCTATTTTGATGAATACATCAGGATTTTCTTTAGGATGAAGTGATGTGATATTATCTTGGTTAGAAATTTTCCATTCATTTTTTGAAAAAATATTCTTGATTTTGTCAGCAAATGCCTTAGTTGCATTGAGGTCGGATTCATTTAGTTTTTCGATTATATGGGCTTTCTTTTTAGAAAGCTTAGCACGATATTTTTTCTGTAAAGATTGAAATGAAGATTGAGGGAGCGCTTCTTGAGTAGATGTGATGGGTGAAGGGCTTTGGGCTTCTTTTGTTTTGGACTTGATGCCGAAATAAGAGGCGGGCAATTGTTTGTGGTTAGGTAGTTCTGTCGTCAACCTCGCCAGCATATTTTTCCCGCGTGTAGAGAGCGGAATTGTATTATGTTGCTCTTCTTTTGTGTCTGTAATATAAGTTTTAAAATCAATGATGTTTTTAAGCTTTTCTTCAAAAATAGCAGGCGTTATTCTTTGCTTTTTTCCAGCGTTTAAATAATTAAATTCTCCAAAGATAATTAGTTTGCCATTGACTGCAGTCAAATAGCCTAAATCATTTGCCTGCTCAAGAAGCTTTAAAAAATCAATTTCTTGTTCTAAGGCTTGTCTTTCTTTGTGATAAAGAACTTTGTGTTCATCTAGCATTGTCGTTTTAGAGAGAACACTTATTTGCATGATCTCATCTAATTTATCTACAATAATCTTTCCTATTTCACGAGATAATGCATGATGTTCGCTTGTCAATTTTGCTGCACCTGTTCTACAGATTTGTGCAATCTTATTGAGAGATGCTTGTCTGTACTTTAGTCGTTCTAGCATGAATTCTTCAATATGATGGATGATTTTTTCTGGATCTTTTTGAGCAGAGTTTTCTTCATTGCCATATAACTCTTTTTTATTCATGCCCATTCTCTTCGCAAAAGCGATTAAAGCTTCACTCGCCTGATTTGCATATATATTTTTTACGGTTTTCAGTGATGCATGAATATTTTTTTTCATTGCATCAACATCTAAACTTGCAATATCTTCGCAGCCTGTAATAAACGGGCCCGAGAAGTAAAAACCTTTTTTTTCAGCGGCTAAGTCCCAAAAATGATTAAAAGGATACCATTCAACGAATTTTCCACCTTTAAAAGCGCGTTTTAAGCTGATATCGACTTTTTTGCCACCGAGTGGGTCAAAAATATCAACAATTTCTTTGTCAAAATTAAAAAAGCTAAAACCATGATCGATTTTAGAATATTTTACGCCACCGTCTTTTTCAATGCGGACAAAATTGCCCATATGAACATCGTGATCGCCATGCCAAAGCACATTTGCAATGATATATCCAAGAGAATTGTCAGCCATGGATTGATCGTCAATGAGGATTTTTCTCATTAAGCTTTCATCTTCATATCCAAAGGCTTTTTTAATTGCATGTTGTACTCTGGCGAAGCGAGGTCTTTCTTTATAGCCTGCTATTTTATAGGCATCTTGCACATTGGTTGCGTCTTGTTCATAGATGGAGGTGACATAAACATCTTGTGCGGACGGAGATTTTGATAAATTGTCTCTCACTAAGATTGCTTTGGCGGCATGATTTGGAATAGTCAGTTGGTATAAGTTACCTCCTACATATTCTGCTATCGTTTCACCTAAACTATCTCCTTGTTTTATGAGCATCATGAGCGGGGTGTCAGAATCAGTTTTGCCTTTAAATGTATATACACCTGTATGTGCACCACCTTGTTTAGCGCCACCTTCTTTGGCTTTGTATTTTAAGGGGCGTTTTAGATGTTCTGCATAATCACTGTCATAAGTTTGCCAAAGCGTTGGATCTAAAGGGCTTGTTTCTGTTTTAGGTGTTTTGGGCATCGCTATTTGGCAGCTAAAGCGCTGCATGATTATTTTTAATTAGGCATATTAAAAATATATCAGATAACTGAATTTAGATGTGAGGATTATTGCATTTTTTTAATATAACAGAGCATAAATAGCTTTGTTTATGAGTAGCTATTATGTTGTAACTGCATGATATAAAGCGGGTGTCGAAAAAACACAACACACCCATTCAAAAAAGAGTGGGTGGGTACTGTTATTTTATAACGATGATCTTACGAGGAAGAAAATAGATTAATCGCTGCTATTGTCTCTGTCAGCACCCGTTTTATCTCTGTTACGAAATATAATGCGACCCTTGGTTAAATCGTAAGGGGTAAGCTGAACGGTTACACGATCACCTGTAAGAATACGTATATAGTTTTTACGCATTTTGCCAGATATATGAGCAGTAACAACGTGCTTGTTATCTAGCTCAACTCTAAACATGGTATTAGGTAAGCTATCGATTACCGTACCTTCCATCTCAATTGAGTCTTCTTTTGCCATTCTGCCTCCAGATAATTTGAGGAGCCATTATATAGTTTGATTTCGGAATATGAAAGCGCGCGTAGTTAAGTTCAAGGGTGTTATTTGGATAACATTTATCGATAGGGAAGTAAGTCATCATCTAAGGTCCATGGCCCAATGAGAGCGTGAGTGTTTGGGGTAAGATTATTTTGTACGAGTTTTAGGAAGTGATCGCGTTCGATTTCAATTGCACCTAAAGATGCCAGATGTTTAGATCCAACCTGACAATCAATATAGCTAAATCCCCAACGCTTTAATTGTGCTGCCAAAATAATGAGCGCAACCTTAGAAAAATTACTTTTTCGGTGAAACATAGATTCCCCGAAAAAATTTTTGCCTAAACAAATACCATAGAGACCACCGACTAAGGCTGAGCCTTGTCTAATTTCAATAGAATGTGCGAAACCCATTTTGTGCAATCTTATATAGGCTTGCTTTAGTTCTGGTGTAATCCAAGTACCAGGAAGATCGGGATTTGTTGAAGTCCGCTCTGCACAGGCACTGATGACATTTTCAAATTGAGTATCTGCATGGTAAGAAAAATTTTGTTTAGAGAGCATTTTCCTCAAACTGTGACTGATAATCAGATCATCAATGCGTAAAATAGCGCGAGGGTTGGGAGACCACCATAGGATGGGCGTCGTTACATCATACCAAGGGAAAATGCCTTGCTTATAGGCTGCGAGCAGTCGTTCTGGTGACAAATCGCCCCCCATTGCAAGCAAGCCGTTGGGTTCCGTATGCGCTGTGCTTGGATGGGGGAATAGATTTGAATATGTGTCTAAGATGACCAAAGACATGCTTAATTATTTATTTTAAGCCATCTAGATATTTTTCTGCATCTAAGGCAGCCATACATCCTGTGCCTGCAGAGGTAATCGCTTGTCTATAGACATGATCTGCAACATCGCCAGCCGCAAATACGCCCGCTATGTTTGTAGCTGTTGCATTTCCTTCTAAACCACCTTTGACGATGATATAGCCATTATGCATTTCTAGCTGGCCTTCGAATAATTGAGTATTAGGAATATGTCCAATCGCAATAAACAGACCTGTGACTTCCAATTTTGTATGGACATTGGTTTTAACATTTTTTATTTCAACGCCTGTCACACCTTGTTTGTCACCGAGCACCTCATGGATGGTGTGATCCCAGGCCATTGTAATTTTGCCAGATTTTACTTTTTCAAAGAGTTTATCTTGCAGCATTTTTTCTGCCTTTAGGCTATCACGACGATGGATGAGCGTAACGTGTGAAGCGATATTAGATAAATACAGCGCTTCTTCAACAGCTGTGTTACCACCACCAACAACAGCAACAGCTTGGTTTCTATAAAAGAAACCATCGCAGGTTGCGCAAGCTGATACACCTTTACCCATAAAGGCTTGTTCAGAAGGCAAGCCTAGATATTGGGCTGATGCACCTGTGGTCACAATTAATGCATCCGCAGTATAAGTATTGTTACCATCCCCTTGAAGAACAAAAGGTCTTTGAGATAAGTCGACTTTCTGGATGTGATCAAAAATAATTTCTGTGTTAAAACGTGCGGCGTGCGCTTCCATTCGTTCCATAAGTGCGGGGCCTTGTAATCCTTCAACATCACCTGGCCAGTTATCAACCTCGGTTGTTGTGGTAAGCTGACCACCTTTTTGAAGACCTGTAATTAAGACGGGTTTGAGATTCGCGCGAGCCGCATAAACAGCTGCTGTATATCCTGCAGGGCCAGAACCTAGAATCAATAGCTTAGAATGTCTAGCTTGAGTCATTTTTATTACCTATTTTCAGTGATTTGAATTTATGTTAATCCATTGATCATAAAGTAGTAAAGACGCGCATAATCCAAAGCGTTGATTCTTCGTGACTTGCTATCAAAACTATTGTGGCTGTCCCATTTATTTTGTGGCTGTCCTTTTTATTATGGGTAATTAAAATAACTACAAATAAGTATGGCTGTCCTGAATCATAACGATAGCAAATTATCATTTTGGCTTAGGATGGGGAGGGGGGCTGTTCAAGTACAAGAATTGAGGCGGTGAAGGTAAGTACATGATAAAATAAGTCAAAATTTGGCTTATCACTTAAGGGAAATGGTTTAAATGAGGCAGGCTACCAAGCGACATCAAACAAATACCTGGCGGGAGCAAATCAATCAGAGAGTGCGCGAAGGAGCATTTATATTATTAAGCTCAGTAGCTATTTACTTATTCATTTCTCTTTTTACTTACAATACAAATGATCCTGGATGGTCTCATACAGGGATGCAGTCAGAAGTCTTGAATCTTGCGGGTAGGACAGGGGCATTCTGCTCTGATATTTTATTTTCCTTGTTTGGTTATATTGCCTATTTATTTCCTGTAGCTGTTTCATTGATGGGCATCTTTATTTATAAAACAAAGAACGAGGACGATAAAGATAAAAATCCAATTATTTGG
>JBFWLB010000006.1:65867-81685 GCA_050252335.1 Candidatus Berkiella sp.
ATTATTTGGTTTTTACGCGTTGTAGGACTGATCGTAACGCTTGCTTCAAGTTGCGGTTTAACCAGCATTCATATCAATACCACATTACAATTTTTACCCATGAGTTCAGGGGGGGTGATTGGCGCCTTAGTAAAGCAAGGTATGGTCGGTTATTTAAATCTAACCGGCGCAACTATTATGCTATCGGCATTGTTTTTAACAGGTGTTACCCTATTTACAGGCTTATCATGGGTAAAAATTGCTGATTTAATTGGTCGATTTATGCTAATGGGCGCCAAAAAATTTCCCTTGCAGTTTGCTGCTTTCAGTCGCAAATCAATAGAGCAGGTGCAGGAAATTAAACTACCAGCCCTAGTGAAAACAAAGTCAAGCAAAGCATCAAGTGCACCTTTAAAGAAAGAAAAAAGCAGCGAGTCTTCTGTTTCTAGCAAAAAAACGTCTATTCAAGATATTTTGAAACCAATAACAAAAGATGAAAAATCTTGGGAGGATGAGGAAATAGGTTTGCCTCCTTTAAAAGAAGGAAAAAAACTCAAGCAATCGGCATTAGATATCTTTAATCGGAAGAAAAAATCAGTTATTAATAAAAAAGCTAAGCCCGACCTCATCAAAGAGCCTGCTCACAACCATCAAAAAGTTGAATCAGATAGGGAAGATACAGCGCATGCCGAAAGGAATGAAGTAAACACCCATGATTTTGCCAGTGGCTTTGAAGGCGAGCATATACTTCCATCACTTTCATTATTAGAAGCGCACAGTGAAGCCCATGATACAGGGTTTAGCTCCGATCAACTTGAACAGTTATCTTCTTTGGTTGAAACAAGGCTAAAAGAATTTGGTGTCGATGTTAAAGTAGTGGGGGTTTTGCCAGGGCCTGTTGTCACTCGCTTTGAGCTTGATTTGGCGGCAGGTGTTAAGGTAAGCAAAATTACGGGACTTGCAAAGGATTTGGCGCGCTCCTTATCAGTGGTGAGCGTTCGGGTTGTTGAAGTCATTCCTGGTAAATCAGTTGTCGGTCTGGAAATCCCGAATGTTGAAAGAGAAGTTGTGCGTTTAAAAGAAGTACTAGCAGATCCCAGCTATCAACAGTCAAAATCTCCGGTAACAATTGGTTTGGGCAAAGATATATCTGGTCGTCCAATGGTGACAGATTTGGCCAAAATGCCACATTTACTTGTGGCGGGAACCACGGGTTCTGGTAAGTCTGTGGGCTTGAATGCTATGTTATTAAGCATTCTCTATAAAGCAAGTCCCAAAGATGTACGCATGATCTTAATTGATCCTAAAATGCTTGAGCTTGCTGTTTATGACAATATTCCCCATCTCTTAACCCCCGTTATTACCGATGTAAAAGATGCTGCAAATGCACTGCGTTGGTGTGTTGCAGAAATGGAGCATCGTTATCAATTAATGGCGGCATTGGGGGTGCGAAATATTACGGGTTATAACGAACGTATCCGCCGTGCTCAAGCACAGAAAAAACCAATTTTGAATCCTTTATGGCATCCAAGTCATAGCGAAAAGCCCGAACCATTAGAGCCGTTACCCTATATTGTCATTTTGATTGATGAATTCGCTGATATGATGATGGTGGTGGGTAAGAAAGTTGAAGAATACATTGCGAGACTTGCTCAAAAAGCGCGTGCAGCAGGTGTGCATTTAATTTTAGCAACACAACGTCCTTCAGTTGATGTGATTACAGGTTTAATTAAAGCGAACATTCCAACACGAATTGCTTTCCAGGTATCATCGCGCATTGATTCACGTACTATTTTGGATCAATCGGGTGCTGAGCAGTTGCTGGGGCATGGTGATATGTTATTTTTGCCACCAGGAGTAGGTATTTGCCAGCGTATTCATGGCGCCTTTGTTGGGGATGATGAGGTACATAAAGTCACTGATGAGCTTAGAAAATCTGGTAAACCAGATTACATTGAGTCTGTTGTTAAAAGCACTTTTAATTCAGGTGATTCACCAAATGGCGGTGAGCCTTACGATGAGTTATATGACCAAGCAGTAGCTATTGTGACAGAAACACGAAGGGCTTCAATATCTCTCGTCCAAAGAAAGCTCAAAATAGGCTATAATCGCGCAGCGAGGCTGATAGAACAAATGGAAACCGATGGTGTTGTGAGTGAATTGCAATCTAACGGTACTCGTGAAGTATTAGCTCCCCCAGTTTCTGAGTAGAGGATCTTATTTATGTTAAGGTTAGTGACTTCTTTTATATTATTAACGTCAGTGAGCATTGCTTATGCAATACCCGCAGATCAAAAATTTGTAAAGCTTGTTGAAAATATTAAAAGTTTTGAAGCATCTTTCACCCAAAATATCAGTGATGATAAAGGGGACTCTATTTCAAGTATGAAGGGCGACATCAAGGTGTTGCGTCCTGGCAAATTCTATTGGAAAAGTAATCCACCTGATGCCATCATCGTTGTTGCTGATGGCAGTTTTTTATGGACTTATGACATTGAGCTTGAACAAGTAACCAAACAAGAACTTGCAAAGGCACTCTCTTCCAGCCCTGCAGCAGTTTTAATTGGCTCAACACATCAATTATTAACTGATTTCAAAGTGTCAGAGTTGCAAACAGGCGAATGCCAGTCAAATCAAAAATTGTGCTTTGCTTTAACACCTATAAAAGCAGATGAAGCATTCCAGGATATTCAGCTAACCTTCAACAACAATCAGCTTGTAGAAGTGAAAATGAATGATCCACTTGGGCAGCATATTCATACACAATTTACAAAAATTACAGTCAATGGTCATGTAAAAGAAAATTTATTTAAATTTTCTCCACCAGCGGGTGTTGATGTGATTAAACCGAGCACCTAGAACCATGTCACAGCCTTTAGCAGATAGATTACGTCCCACTTGTCTTGAAGAGTTTGTGGGGCAACAGCATTTAATTGGGGTAGGTAAGCCCTTGCGCAGTGTATTAGCGGCTCAGAAATTGCATTCTATGCTTTTGTGGGGACCACCGGGTGTGGGTAAAACAACACTTGCAAGAATGATTGCACATCATTCAGATAGAAGGCTGATGACTTTTTCTGCAGTTTTGTCTGGCATTAAGGAAGTAAAAGATGCCATTCAAAAAATTGATACAAAAATGGATGGAGAGAACCATAAAGCGCCCATATTGTTCATTGATGAAATTCACCGCTTTAATAAAGCACAGCAAGATGCACTCTTACCCTTTGTGGAGCAGGGTACGGTTACGCTGATTGGTGCAACCACGGAAAATCCATCTTTCGAAGTGAATAATGCATTATTGTCACGTTGTAGAATTTATGTTTTACAATCTTTGCTTGCCACGGATCTATCACAATTGGTGCAACGAGCATTAACAGATCCACGTACTGGGTTGGGTGACATTAAGTTAAGCATAGAACCAGCTGCAGAAGAGCGATTGATTATGGCTGCGGATGGAGATGCAAGAAGTTTACTCAATATCTTAGAAATCACCATTAATAAAGCATTGGAGATGGGAACCTTATGCATTACTGATGCTTTGCTCATTGAGATCATTAGCCAAGATTATCGTCGCTTTGATAAAAGGGGTGATTTATTTTATGAGCAGATTTCAGCTTTGCATAAATCAGTACGAGGTTCATCACCGGATGGTGCCCTGTATTGGTTGGGTAGAATGTTAGATGGTGGCTGTGATCCCTTGTATGTGGCAAGAAGAATTATTCGTATGGCCTCAGAAGATATTGGGAATGCAGATCCGCGAGGCTTAACAATAGCCTTAGATGCTTATAAAGCCTTTGATACTTTGGGTAGCCCTGAAGGAGAACTTGCTTTGGCGCAAGCGGTTGTTTATTTAGCGGTTGCTCCCAAAAGCAATGCTGTGTACCTTGGTTTTAATCAAGCCATGCAAGATATTCAAGCTAAGCCTTCTTTAGCCGTTCCCATGCATCTTAGAAATGCACCTACAAAAATGATGAAAAAATTAAATTATGGCAAAGGGTATCGCTATGACCACGACCAAATAGGTGGTGTATCCAAAGGGCAATCCTACTTACCCGATGAACTAAAAGAAAAAATATATTATCAGCCCACACAAAATGGCTTAGAAATAAAAATATCTGAGAAATTAAAGCGCTTGAGAGAGGATGCAGAGCATCCCATGAAAAAGAAAGAGGAAGAAGCATGATAGATCCTAAAGTGTTACGTCAAGACATAGAAAGAGTTAAGACAAACGTAAAAAATAGAAAAATGACTTTCGATTTTGATCAATTAATGCAGATTGAAGAAAAAAGAAAATCAATACAAGTTTCCACGCAGCATTTGCAAAATCAAAGAAATGAACTGTCCAGATCAATAGGTCAACGTAAAGCTAAAGGTGAAGATACACAAGCATTGTTTGCTGAAGTGAATCAGTTAAAAGACTCGCTTGAAAAAGCAGAGCTAGAATTAAATGAGCTACTGGAAAAGCAAACAAATCTACAGCTCATGTTACCGAATTTGTTACACGATTCTGTTCCTGTTGGCAAAGATGAAAATGATAACATTGAGGTAAGACGTTGGGGCACTGTTCCCAGTTTTTCTTTTACACCCAAAGATCATGTTGATTTAACTGAAAAATCAGCTCAAATAGATTTTAATGCTGCAACTAAAATGTCAGGTTCTCGCTTTGTGGTGATGAGAGGCCAAATAGCAAGATTACATCGTGCCCTCATTCAATTTATGCTTGATATTCACACACAAGAATTTGGCTATCAAGAAACCTATGTGCCCTTTTTGGTAGAGGCGAATGCATTATGGGGGGCCGGGCAATTGCCCAAGTTTGCAGAAGACTTATTTCATATCAAAGGCGAAAGAACGTTATCATTGATTCCAACGGCTGAAGTGCCACTTACAAATTTGGTACGAGACACCATTTTAGAGAAGAATGATTTACCTTTAAAATTTGTTTGTCATAGTCCTTGCTTTAGAAGTGAAGCGGGATCTTATGGCAAAGATACCAAAGGCATGATTCGCCAACATCAATTTGAGAAAGTTGAGTTGGTACAAGTGGTTGAGCCTGAGAAATCCTATGAAGCGCTTGAAACGCTCACAAAGAATGCAGAAACTATTTTGCAGCGTTTAGAATTGCCTTATCGTGTGATGGCACTTTGTAGTGGAGATGTTGGATTTTGTGCAGCAAAAACTTATGATATTGAAGTTTGGTTGCCTTCTCAGAACAAATATCGTGAAATTTCATCTTGCTCAAATACGGAAAATTTTCAATCACGACGTTTACAAGCCCGTTATCGCAAAGAGGCGAATGCTAAGCCAGAATATGTTCATTTATTGAATGGTTCTGGACTTGCTGTAGGCAGAACCTTAATTGCAGTTATTGAAAACTATCAAGACGAAGCAGGTAACGTTCGTATTCCAAAAGCACTGCAAGGGTATATGGGTGGTGTGGAAAAAATTAGCTTGTAAGTAGAGCAAGAGAATAGAAAGGGATTTGCACATGAGAAGAGTAGTATTATCAGGTCTTATTTCGGCATTGGCTTTTCAGAGTTCTGTCGCTAATGCTGAATTGACATGGTCAGGATTTTTAACGGCTGCAGGTGCTGCCTCCAATGTTAAATTTTTAGATACTGGCGTTGAGCCTTTATATTTAGGTTATGTTGGTAAACAGATCAGCTTTGATAAAGATTCTGTTTTAGGCATGCAGCTTGTTAAAAAAATAGATGAAAGCTTTTCTGCAACAGGGCAGCTCGTTGTTGCCGGCAAAAGAGATTGGGATGTGCATGCAACGCGCGCATTTTTTAAATATAGTCCTACCGATAATTGGCATTGGAAAATGGGTCGAGTGCCCGTTGATTATTTAATTCATTCTGAGGATGTGTTTGAAAGCAATAAATATCCTTGGATCACCTTGCCAGAAAGCCTTTATGACATGATACCCTTTCATTATTTGGATGGTGTAAGCGGTGGTGTTAAATATAATTTTTGGAAGAGAAAACTCAAACTCAAAGCTACTTATGGCGCTTTAAGCGAGCATACAACAACGCCTATTACCGATGTTGAGTTTAAATATAAATTACGACAGTTAATCAATTTGGTTGGTACTTTTGGGGATGATGTATTAAAGATCCATGGTAGCTTCAGTGTTGGCAGATTAACATGGGGGCCCAATGCTACAAATGAACTCACCAATACTTTCATTAACAATACATTGGTGGGAGGTGGGCTATTAGGTTTAGACTATCAAAACTATTTAAGTGTTGTGAATGAGCGTATTCAATATCAATCATTGGGCTATTCTCTTCAATGGAGGAAGTTAATTAGCTATTCTGAACTTTTAAGACGCAAATCAGGGGCTGCTATTGTACCAAATTTAAATGCTTGGTATGTCATGTTTGGCGTGAGACATCTTGATTTGATTCCTTATGTTAGCTTTGCACGTCAGCGCATTACGGATAATCATACGAGACGCTTCTCAGGTGCAGTGAATGCAGCGGCTTTAGCTCCTATACCAGGTGGTTTAGGAAATACTCTAGATGTAGTCTTGCAAAATGTTGCAGAAGGAATAGATGGCCCTGCTGCGGGTAATCAAAGTTCCTATACGGCAGGCGTACAATGGAATGTAATAGATAAGGTTGCTGTAAAGGCCTCTGTTGAGCATATTCATCCAGATAAGAATAGCAGCGGATTATTTAACATTGCGCCTCACAAGTCAGTGAATATTTATCGTATTGGAGTGGATACTTCTTTTGAGGCATGAGTGTTTATGTGCTCTGCTTCTCACAATGATAAAGTGAATAGTTTTTTCCGTCATTGCGAGCAAAAGACGCAGGAAAAAGGTGAAATGAGAGATAAACTATAACGTCTTTTTCGCGGCAATCCATCTTAAAGTCTTTCTTGTCATGTTCTTCTTAAAGCTCTTAAGATAGATTGCTTCGCGAAGCGCTCGCAATGACGGAATATTAAAGTTTACTCCGCCTGAGCCAATAACCAATTCTCTATCTCATTAAAATCTTTATAGAATTCGACCTGGGATTTTATATCATTTGGAATACTCGCAATTGTTTCAAGCCCAATAACGGGAATGCTAGCTGCAAGTGCAGCTGAAATGCCTACATAAGAATCTTCGATAATAAGCGCTTCATGAGGTTGAATATTCGCTTTTTCTAAAGCATGTAAATAGGGCATGGGATGTGGTTTATGCTGTGTTACATCTTCATTACCAATGAAAAACTCAAAATGATGTGCGATGTTTTCAATAGAGACAATTTTTTCAATTTCTATCTTACTTGCACTGGATACGAGTCCTAATTTGAAATGTGAACTGGCATTTTTTAAGAAGTTATCGCGACCCTGATGCTTTTCAAAACCATTTTCAATGAGTTCGATAAAGGCTTGTTTCTTCAGGTGATGCAAGGCTTGAATGGAGGTATTCAATTCAAATTTACTAATAATTGTTTGGGCGTTCGTTGTGTCTGATACACCAATCCATTCGTTGAAATTCATCCAGTTAGTAGGTAAGTTGTGGTTTTCCAGTATTTTTTTCCATGCCTTAAAATGCTGATTTTCGCTTAATACCAATACGCCATCCATGTCAAAAAATAAATATTTATAAGGTTTGTAACTCAAGATGAATACTCCTTTGAAAATAATGAAAAATACTTAGAAATCTAACATTTTAATAAAAATGTTTATTTTGTGTTATCTTTTAGCTAGTATTTTGTCTTAACCTTATTTAATAAGTTTGGATGCTTAAATGGTTGCTAGAACAATACCTGATTTAAATAGCATGGCTATTTTTGATTATGCAGTCACCGGAAATGTGGACGCATTTAAAAAACTCATCAACAAGCAACTTATCAGTGCTTGTGACTACTTTGGCGATAGCCTCATGCATTTGGCCGCTAGATTTGGTCATACACAAATTTTGTCCATTTTGTTAGCTCAAGGCGCAGACGTCAATACTAATAATTACTTTAATAGTACGCCTTTGCATGAAGCCATTCAGGGTAATCAGCTAGAGTCAGCAATGATTCTCATAGCAAACAACGCAGATTTAAATATGCAGGATGATAATGGTAACAGCCCTATGCATTTGGCTTGCAAACATGATGATGAACAAATGCTTAAAATGTTGCTAAGAGAAAAGTCGAATATTAATTTGCCGAATAAAGCAGGTAAGACGCCTCTGCATTGTGCTGCGCACTATAACAATCCTGTGAGTATTAGTTTACTGGTTGATAATGGTGCCTATATTAATGCCAAAAACATTTATGGCGATACTTCTTTGCACATAGCAGCACAAGATGGTCGTACCCACGTATTGAAACATATTATTCGTAAAGGTGCGGATGTTCATGCTACCAACTTGGTTGGTCGAAATGCTTTACATTCAGCGGTAGAGTTTTGTAATGAATTCTCTGCTTTAAAACTTGTAACCTCGGCATTATTGAATGCAGGCATTGATCTGAATGCGAAAGATTTGTCAGGCGCAACGGTGCTTGAGATTGCCAAGAATAAATATGATGAGGAAACGTATTTTGATTATATGGAATATTGCAAATACCATAATAAGATGGCACAGCTTGCGGATGAGGCAAAGCATTAAAGGTGCGTTATAGATATTCATTTTTGACAAATAAAAAAGCCTCCAGATGGAGGCTTTTTTGTGGTTTAGAGCTTTTAGTCTCTGTTACCGCTAAAGGCAGATAGTAGGTGTAAAAGAGAAATAAACAGATTATATAAAGCAACAAATAAGCTTACAGTTGCCATAATATAATTTTTCTCGCCACCATGGATGATTTGACTGGTTTCAAACAAAATGATACCAGCGCTGAACATCACAAAAGCGCCTGATAAAGCAAGCTGCAGCATAGGCATAGGGAAGAAAATTTGCACAACAACGGCTAAAAATAAAACCATTGCGCCTGCCGCTAAAAATCCAGCCATGTAGCTGAAGTCTTTGCGGGTTGTTAAGGCATATGCAGACAAGCCAAAGAAAATGGCGCCTGTGCCACCTAGAGCGGTCATAATGAGTTGATAACCATTTGCAAAGGTATGCATGTAGGCATTTAGCATTGGCCCTAAGGTATAGCCCATGAAGCCAGTTAATGCAAACACACCCAAAATGCCTAAAGCGCTATTTCTAAAAGCCTGTATAAAAAATAGCAAGCCAAAGTAAACCGCTAAGGTTATAAGACCTAAGGAAGGGGCATTTGTAGCCATTGCTACACCAGCCATGATTGCACTGAATGTTAGCGACATGCCTAGTAGTAGATAGGTGTTTTTAATAACAGAATTTGTGGCAAGTACCGATTCTGCGCGGACTCTTTGTACCACTGAGGTATCATGGGCCATAATTATTACTCCTTCAAAGCAAAGCACTCTTAAACTAACACTATTATAACACATTCATCTTTAGGAATATAAATAGGGATAATGATAAAACTTTCAAGTGTATATCATCCGATTATATTTACTATATTGATTTGTATAGAATTTAATTAAATTTTTCTTTTTTTAAAAGTTAATCAAATAACATTTTTTTTGGGCGTAATTACAAAATATGCCTAAATTTTTGAATAGGGTATATAAAACATATTGCAATCGAACAAAGGGTTGGGTAGACTTCCGCTTGGTTTCGGAGAGGTGGCTGAGCGGTCGAAAGCGGCGGTCTTGAAAACCGTTGAAGGGCAACCTTCCTAGGGTTCGAATCCCTACCTCTCCGCCATATTAGTGCTGTCGCTATCCTACAAATAATATTTTATAAATAATAAAATAATTTTTTCTTGAAAAAATAACCCTAGTCAAATGCAGTTGTATGCGTTATCTTTGAGACAATGTATTTTTTTACTTTTGCTACTTGCCCTTGAATCCCATGTCAAAATGGCCCTAAAAGGGATGTTCTATGATACAGAGTGAGTAGTTACCTTTTTTAATTACTTAACTTGAGGATTATTGCCTTGATAACAGTACTTATCGTTGATGACCATGAACTAGTTAGAGCCGGCATACGTAGTTTGTTATCTGGGGTTAATGGTATTAAGGTTGTGGGTGAAGCTGCAAGTGGTGAAGATGCTGTTAAACTTGCTCGTGAAAAACACCCCAATGTAATTCTAATGGATGTTCGCATGCCTGGTTTTGGTGGTTTAGAAGCTACGCGCAAAATCCTGAGAATTGATCCAGACATCAAAGTAATCGCCCTTACTGTTTATGGTGAAGAACCATTTCCCTCTAAATTATTACAAGCAGGCGCTGCTGGTTATTTAACCAAGGGGTCGGGCTTGGATGAGATGGTGCAAGCCATACATTCTGTGCATCATGGCAAGCGCTACATTAGCCCAGAGGTTGCACAGCAACTTGCTTTAAAACATTTATCGGATGATAAAGCATCTCCTTTTGACTCTCTCTCTGAACGTGAATTACAAGTGATGATTATGATCACCAGTGGTTTGAAAGTTCAAGAAATTTCAGACAAACTTTGCTTAAGTCCTAAGACCGTTAATAGTTATCGTTATCGATTATTCGATAAATTAAATGTGCACAGTGATGTTGAATTGACACATTTGGCGATTAGGCATGGCATTTTAGACTCTGAGAAACTGGAAGCTGAGGAAGAAGCGATTATTTAGTCTATTTCTTCTGCTGTACCTCTTTTAATGTTTGATTACAAAACATTTCTAAACACAGTTCCAACTCGCCCTGGTGTCTATTGCATGAAAGACACTGAGGGCAAGGTGTTGTATGTTGGAAAAGCAAAAGATCTCAAAAAACGCCTAAGTAGTTATTTCCATCGTGATCTCCCTGAAATAAAAACACAACGTCTCGTTGAAAAAATATTCAAAATTGAATTAACGGTTACAGCAAGCGAAAAAGAAGCGCTGTTACTTGAAACCTCACTCATTAAATCACTCAAACCTCGTTATAATGTTATTTTTAGAGATGACAAATCCTATCCCTATTTATTTGTATCCAAGCACGAATATCCGCGTTTGATTTATTGTCGTGGTAAACAAAAGGAAAAGGGTACTTTTTTTGGCCCTTATCCCAGTGCTTTGGCAGTGAAAGAGACACTCAATTTACTGCAAAAAACTTTTCAAGTTCGACAATGTGACGATTTATTCTTTAAATCTCGTTCAAGGCCTTGTTTGCAGTATCAGATCAAACGCTGTTCTGCACCTTGTGTTGGTTATATTGAATCCCACACCTATAACGAGGAAGTCAAAAAACTTGAATTGTTCTTAACCGGTAAAAATAATGAAATGATTCAGAAATTTGTAGAGGAGATGGTTGCTGCTTCAAATAATTTGGAATTTGAAAAAGCAGCAAGCATTAGAGATCAAATTATTAGCTTAAGAACGGTATTTGATCAACAAAATATTTATGGTGGCACACAGAATTTAGATGTCTGTGCCATTGTAGGAGAACATGGGCAAGCGTGTATTCATTATTTATTGATTCGCGAAGGAAGAATTCTTGCCAGTCAATCTTATTTTACTAAACAGTTTGATAATCTCACCTTATCTGATATTTTAAGAATGTTTATTTTGCAAGGTTATATTAACCAAGAAAATAAAAACTGGCCAAATGAAATTGTCACCAATGAAATAATGGATGATGTCGCATTAATCGCCGAGACTCTGACACAATTTGCAAAGCGCACCATACAAATTTCTGTGGCAAAAAGAGGGGATAAACTCAATTGGTTAAAGCTTGCTGTTGAAAATGCAAAGACGAATTTGCATCGCAGACTTAATCAGTCTAATTTATATATTAAACGCTTTGAAAGCCTAAAAGAATTATTGGGCTTAGAAGAGTGTAAACGAATGGAATGTTTTGATATTTCTCATACCCAAGGTGTAGAAACACGCGCATCCTGTGTGGTATTTAATCAAGATGGCCCTGACAAGTCTGCCTATCGCATTTATCAAATAGAATCAGCAACGAATGATGATTATCAGAGTATGGTAGAAGTATTGACGCGTCGATATTTAAAATTAAAAGAAAAAAATGCGCCTTTACCAGATTTGGTTATCATTGATGGTGGCAAAGGGCAATTAAATTGCGCGCGACAAGTATTTGCAGAGTGTCAGATAACCGGCGTTAAATTACTTGCCATTGCAAAAGGCGAGAAGAGAAAACCTGGTCTGGAAACACTTTTCATTTTAGAGGGTGAAGAAATCGCAGAGGTAAATCTTGTTCCTCATCATCCTGCCTTACATATTTTGCAACAGATTAGAGATGAGGCACATCGTTTTGCCATTTCCAAACATCGACAAGCACGCGCTAAAAAATCTCAATCATCCGTTTTGGATGATATTCCTGGCATTGGTGAAAAGCGAAAATTAAATTTAATTCAGTATTTTGGCGGGCTGCAAGAATTGCTTGCTGCCAGTGAAGAAGCGATTCGGCGTGTGCCTGGTATGAGTGCAAGTCTAGCGGCAGCTGTATATCAGGCATTGCATCCAAAATAAAAAAAATCTTGGCTTTTTTATTTTAAGGGGGTATTAGTTTAAAATCCTTCTGCTTAATTGTAGTAGTTGCGACTTGATCTGATGGCATATTTTTTTGTATTTACAAATATTGCAAAATCCATCTAATGTTTTTTAACTATACTGCTAGCAGATGGATGCCTGATTGAAATAGTAATTAAGTACGATTTCCTTTCAAAAGCCCCCATATTTCACCTTCTGGCCATTTTTGCTATGCGGCAACTGTCGTTTGTTTCTCTTCTACGCTTTCTGTTTTTGGTATCAGGGGCAGAAAAAATAAGCATGTTTTGTGAGTCGAGTTGATTTTTATACTCTTGGGCAATACAGTTTTTTAACGTTATTTTCTGCTCATTGCTTAGAGAAGTTTCATTTAATGTCGCATCAAAATAGTTCGATAGTAATAAGTCTGGACTATTTTGGTTTCGTGATTTTGTCCATGCGGTTGCTAATTGTTTCAATGGTTCTTCAAATAAGTACGCTGGGGTAAGAAATTGAACCAGAAACTCCCAAACATCTGATTGCTGTTTTCTTTGTTCTCTGACCTTCTCAGGAAGCCAGTTTGGAATGCAAAACGGATTCGTTAGTTTTGATCCAATAGTTGGAGTCTCTCGTTCTTTGATCTCCATTGCCTTTGGTTGATAGCGTTGATACAAACTCGTGATAGAGGCAGCTGACCAGCCTCCACCTATGTCTGCTAAATATTTTAAAAGATAGACAAGTAATTCTTCATCATCTTCTGTCTCCGTGGCACTCATTGCCTTAAGCTCCGCTTGAATTAAGTCCAATAACGCCTTATGGCTCCCTAAACTATCTATAAAAGATTGGCGCAATTTTGGATAATCTTCGTCTTGATTAAACTCTACTTCGCCATCCCTATCATTAATAATGTCTTCAGCATTCTCATAGCGTAAGTAAATTAAAGCATTGTACAATGCCTCTCGAGCATCTGCTGTTGCATTTTCAAAATACTTCCCAAGATTTTGGCTTATCAGAGACCGCAAAATATCTGGCAATAGCGCGATAGTGTTTTTTTGAAGACCTAATGAGTGCATAGCCCACATATTAAGTGCTCGACCAATTATCCCAGGGTAACAAGAAGGGTTATCTATTCCTATTGAGCCTTCATTATGCGCACGACGAATATCCGACAACTGCGCAATAAAGCCTTCTATTCTAGATGCTTTGTTTTCTGCATCTTTACTATTAGACTCATCCATTACCAACAGGAAGCTATAGGCAACCCATTCTCGTGCTTTATAGCTTGCCTCAAGGTGTGTGACTTGGCTTAAGGACGCAGAAAAAACCTTATCCTTTGCACATGCGCCTAATGGGCTCGTTAATAAATTTGGCCACCCCTCACAAGGCGCCCATCTATCATAAACACGCCAAGCAATTTCATCACTTTGTGCTAACGAGCTAAAATACTGTCTTGCTTCATTCATCAAGGTTTCATCTTGACCACCTCTTAATGCGCCTGCATTGTTTTCTAAAAAGCGAATACACGCCTCTGATGCTGCAACATGAATTCCTTTTTCAATAGACTGTTTTGCTTGAACGATACGACGTGATATCAAGAGTGCACGGGTATCCGACTCAATACTTTTTAGTCTCTCTTCTAAATCATCACCACGTTCTAAAAAAGCTGCCTCAAAATGAGGCTGAATCACCTTTGCAAAATGTGACGATGCAGCATTTAGCTTTTTCTCATCATCAGGGTTTGCTTCTTGCGCTGCCAATGCGGCATATTTTCTTTCATATTCGTGATTAATCGCATCTTGGTAAGCTTTGAGCAATCGTGCTGCTTGCAATTGGCTCTCTGTTAAATCAAGATTTATGCTGTCTGGATTTAAGCAATAGCTTCTTAGATGCTCTTCCCAAAGTTTATCTTCCTTAAAGTTTACTACTTTAGAAAGTGGTACTCCATAGATTCGAATGGCGTTCACCAATGAGCTAAAGTGTTCCTGACTACTACATTCTTTAAGAATTGAAATTAAATTTTTCGCCTCATTTCGCAAGAGTTCATACTGAAGAGTATCAACTTTAAGCAACATTTTAAAAATCTCGATATGATTGTTTTCAGCAGCAGAGAGCAACGCGTCGTTATTGTCGGCAGCCACATTGTATTTTACGCATGGAATCTCCAGCAACATTTTAACGATGTTGGCATAACCATTTTCAGAAGCAACGCATAGTGCGTAGTTATTGTTGACTGCTGCATTGTTCTTTACACTGGGAATTTCCAGCAATATTTTAACGATATTGGTATGACCACTTTCAGTGGCAACGCACAGTGCGAGGTTGTTGCTGTCAGCCGCATTATCTTTTACGCATGGGATTTTAAGCAGTTTTTTTACGATGTCAATATGGCCATTTTCGGCAGCAGAATACAGTGCGTAGTTGTTGTTGACTGACGCATTTTCTTTTATGACTGGGATTTTTAGTAATATTTTTACGATGTCTGTATGACCATTTTTGGCAGCAAAGCGCAGTGCGTAGTTATTGTAGACTGCTGCATTGTCTTTCACACTTGGAATCTCCAGTAGCATTTTAACGATATCCACATGACCATTTTCAGCAGCCCAGTGTAGTAGTGCATTATTGTTGTCTGCCACGTTGTCTTTCACGTATGAAATATCCAACAGCATTTTAACGATGTCAATATGACCATTTGCAGCAGCAGAGTATAGTACGTAGTTATTGTCGACTGAAGCTACTTCCTTTCCCGCATCAGTCGCCAGTAAGGTGCGAACTGCTTCTGTATTAGCATTTAATACATATTTCTTTAATTCTGCGAAGGTTTCTTGCTGTGTCATAAATGCCTTTAAAGATAGGTTATTTGTATTGGTGTACTACCCCCCATACCTGTGTTTAAGGTAGCCACGATTAAGAAAATATTACAAATAATCATTCATCAGATATGCAAAATCAATTTCAAAGGGGGGATTTAAGACAAAAGGTATCCCACCAAGGACAAACTCCTTGGTCGGGGCTAAATGCAGTATTATTAATATTATATGGGCTACTAAAACCGATTTATTTTTCGCTTTCTGTTTTTTGTATCGGTTCAGAAAAAAACATATTTTTTGACTGGACTATTTCTGCTGTTTGAATCTGTACATACGGCTGTCAATCATTTTTATTTATTTTGATTTTTTCTCAACCACATATCTGGTCGAGTATATGATGGTGGAGATAACCGCATTTATAGGTGATTCGGTGTATATCAACACTCATTGCTTAAGCACTAAGCTATTGTGGTCTTTTTTATATTCTCGTGTTGCCTCATGGCTAAAGGTAACTTTTGCTTATAATCGATGCCTCACATTAGAGGTAACCTTAACGTTCTTAAAAATAATTGATAAT
>JBFWLB010000007.1:0-73811 GCA_050252335.1 Candidatus Berkiella sp.
AAATCGTTGCGGAGGCATATCTTCTCCTCCTTCTTGCTGACCTTGCGTCCATAGGCTGGTAGGGGAATCATCGTGTGCAACCATTGTTATTAACCTCTATAAAGCTAGTATTATTGCTTAAAATATATGAAATATGAATGAATAATGGGGTCTAATTTTCATTATCCAAGGCTGAGCTCAACATTTTTGCAGCCAAATCTACGATGGGGATTATTTTGTTATAAGGCATGCGTGTAGGGCCTATTACACCCAGAACACCAACTAACTTTCCATCCACCGAATAACGAGAGGTCACGATACTATAGTCACTGAATACATCGTAACCAGACTCATCACCAATGTACATTTGAACACCATCTGTCTGTAAACACTTATCTAAAACGTGCAATATCTGGTGTTTTTCAGTAAAAGCTTGAAACAGCTTTTGTAACTGGCTCATTTTGACATAGGTAGGATCAGATAACAAATTCTGTTGTCCAGCTAAAATATAATCTGGATTATTTTTAGCACAAGTAAATGCCTTTCCAGCTACATCTACAACCGCTTGCATGAGGCTATCCATTTGTAATTTATCGATCTGCAAAGATTGTAGAAGCTCTTGGCGCGAACTTAACAAATCTCTACCGACAAAATGCTGATTCAGAAAGTTGCTAGCCTGAGTAAGTTCACTTGCCGTATAAGGCTTATCAGTAATAATAAGACGGTTTTGTACTTCCCTTTCATTTAAAACTAAAATCACCAAAACACGATTATCTGAGAGTGGCAGAAACTCTACATGCCTTAAAATCAAATGCTCTCGTTTCGGTAGTGTTACAACACCGACCATGCGTGTTAACTCTGATAAAACCGTTGATGTCGTGGTTAATAAATCATCCGATGACTTATTGGCTTCAAATTTTTCTTGAAATTGTTTTAAATTGACTTCATCCAGCGGATAGATAGTACGTAAACTATCAACAAAAAATCGCAACCCCAGTGAAGTGGGAATTCTACCAGCGGATGTATGTGGAGAAACCAGGTAACCTTGATCTTCCAAATCACCTAAAACTTTCCTAACCGTTGCAGGACTCAATGAAGTAATCGATTCATTCACCAATGTTTTGGAACCAACAGGAACGCCATCTCGCAAATACAGCTCTACCAAATGCTTGAGCAGTAACTGTGCGCGTTTTGAAATTATCAAATCACTCATAACATTCTTTATCTTTGAAATTACGTGCGTTTTAGAAATTAAAACTAATTTACTCAATTAACATAAAAATACTTTCCTCTTAACTTACTTTACAAGAGGAAACTTAAAGTTAATGATATGATATACTAAATTTGCTCATTATTTAAACAACTAGCATGGCTAATTTATTTTCGCATATCGGAATTATTGGTAGACCAGGCAATCCTGAAGTACAAAGTACTTTATCCTCTTTAGTACAATTCTTGCAATCACAGCACTATAGCCTTTCACTTGAAAGCGAATGCGCTGAAATTATCAGTATTAAAGTAAACAAATTAAGCAAAGAAAAGCTAGGCGAACTCTGTGATTTAATCATCGTGGTCGGTGGCGATGGTAGCTTTTTAGATGCTGCACGCTCTATTGTAAATTGGGGACGCCCCATGGTCGGTATCAATCGTGGTCGATTAGGTTTTTTAACCGACATATCTCCTCAAGCATTCAAACAATATTTATTGCCCATCTTGCAAGGAAAATATCAAACTGAAAGCAGATTTCTATTAGATATGACATTGATGCGAGACAATCAAGCCATCGGATCCAGCTCCGCCTTAAATGACGTAGTGCTCTACTCAGGTGATATTGCACGTATGATTGAATTTGAGGTCAGAATTAACCAACAGTTTGTTTATCGGTTACGCTCAGATGGTCTCATTACAGCAACCCCCACAGGCTCAACTGCCTATTCACTTTCAGGGGGGGGACCTATCTTGCATCCAACACTTGAAGCCATTGTACTGGTGCCCATGCATCCTCATACGCTTACCAGCAGACCCATTGTTTTAGATTCTAACGATAAAATTGAATTACATATTACATCTGCAAATATTTTGCACCCACGTGTCAGCTGCGATGGGCAAGTTAATTTTAATGTGCTACCTGACGATCGCATTCTGATTACCAAGAAAGATAAGCTATTAAATCTTTTACATCCACTTGATTATGACTACTATCACACTTTAAGAACAAAACTGAATTGGAGCATTTAATAACACGTATGTTGCAGCATCTCACTATTCGTAATTTAGCCATCGTGCAAGAAGCAGAATTAGACTTTAAAAAAGGTATGACTGTTATTACAGGCGAAACAGGTGCCGGTAAAAGTATATTATTAGATGCTTTAAATCTGGTCTTAGGACATCGTGCCGATATTGATCTCATCCAACCCGGACAAGAAAAAGCCGAAGTAACTGCACTCTTTGATGTAAGTCATCTGCCAAGCGCTGTTTTATGGTTAACAGATTTAGAGCTAAACAGCGAAGAAATGGAAAGCTGTATTTTACGGCGTACTATTTATCAAAATGGTCGCTCACGTGCTTATATCAATGGTATTCCCACAACGACACAACAATTAAGGCTCTTAGGCGAATATCTCGTCCAAATGCATGGTCAGCATAAACATCAAGTACTACTACAACCACGCGAACAACTCCGTATATTAGATGTGTATGGCAAACATACACAGGAAGTCGAGGCATTAAAAACACTTTATTATAAAGTAGAAAAATTATTACATCACAAACAAAAAATTACCGCTACAGATGGTTCTGCGGACTATCAAATTGAACTATTACAATATCAAATTGAAGAAATTGATAACCTACAACTACTTCCCAATGAAGTTCAAAAGCTTTATCAAGAACATGATCAGTTAGCGCATGCAGATAATACGCTACAAGCTTGCCAAACAGCGCTTGACTCTCTGGATAATGAAGAATGTGGTAATGCGCTGCAACTTGTTCATCAAGCAAAGCAGTCTCTCAGTAGCCTATTTGATAAATATGAAACACTTAAAAATGTAAAAGAATGTTTAGAGAGTGCTTGTATACAACTGAATGAAACCGTATCAGAGCTTTCTCATTTCATGGATAATTTAGAAATTAATCCAGAAAAACTCAGTGATATCACGCAAAGACTAGAAAGAATTCACGACATTGCAAGAAAACATAAGATTGAGCCAGAGCAGCTTTATGCTTACCATGAAACACTAAAAACCAAACTTGCCACCTTGATTGAACAAAATCAATCTATTGATGAGGTAGATGCTCAAATTGATATATTAACCAAAGAATATCTTAAAATTGCTAAACAGCTCCGCCAAAAACGCAAACAAACTGCAAAAAAACTTGAAAATGAAATTACCAAGCATATTCAAACCTTGGCCATGCAAGGTGCAGAATTCAGCGTTTTATGTGAGGCGACACCAGAAGCGAATGGCTTAAGCCCTTCTGGCTTAGATGAGGTAACCTTTTGTATTTCGGCAAATATTGGACATCCACCCAAGCCCATTCACAAAGTTGCTTCAGGCGGCGAACTATCCAGGATCAGCTTAGCGCTTGAATTAACAACACTGAAAGACTTACCCTCCCCTACTTTGATCTTTGATGAAGTGGATGTAGGCATTGGCGGTAAAACAGGCGCCATTGTCGGACAATGTTTACACACGCTCAGCCATAATCAACAAGTGATCTGTATCACTCATTTACCACAAGTAGCAGCCTTTGGCGATCAACATCTTTATGTATCCAAGATGAAAACAAAGCAACAAACCCAAACCACTGTGCATGAATTAACGGAAGATGAACGCGTTGATGAAATTGCCAGAATGCTGGGGGGAATTGATATTGGTGCAGAAGCACGTGCTCAAGCCAAACATTTACTTAAACAGGAAAAGCAGGCTGTGGGTGTTTGATTCATTTTTGTAGACTTTAACCCTCAACTGCTCTTCGAGCACCCTCTCCCAAAATTGGTAGAGGGAATTCATTCGCTATGCGAATGTGACATAGATGAAGACAACAACACCTAACAATCAAAGAGGAAGCCTGCTACTGACACTCTTGGCAAGTGCCGTATAAATAGAGGC
Source organism: Candidatus Berkiella sp. (assembly GCA_050252335.1). Taxonomy (GTDB): domain Bacteria; phylum Pseudomonadota; class Gammaproteobacteria; order Berkiellales; family Berkiellaceae; genus Berkiella_A. The sequence continues at coordinate 4,092 of JBFWLB010000007.1, forward strand.
AATGATCTGTAATTTTAAAAGAAAGCTTTTCTGCTATTTCTTGTTGGCGTTTTTCAATGATATCGTCGACAAATTCTTGAACATGACCACATTTAATGCAAACCAGATGATCATGATGCTCACCTTGATCCAATTCAAAAACAGCATGTCCAGTCTCAAAGTGATGTCTTACCACTAAACCCGCGGCTTCAAATTGTGTAAGCACACGGTATACGGTAGCCAAACCCACATCATCTCCAGATTCTAATAACTGCTTATATACATCTTCAGCACTGATATGACGCGTAGTAGAATTTTCCAAAATATTTAAGATTTTGATCCGAGGCAAAGTTACTTTTAAACCTGCTTTACGTAATTCGGTATTTTCTAGTTTGACATCTGTCATATCGCTAATGCCCTTGCTTAAATATTCGCTAAAAACACAGAGTAAGCTATCACAATTATTTATTAGCTGCAAGATAAGCAGATAATGCAAATGTGGAGGATATATAGTAGTTGATTGATGCAGTTCAGCATGTTAGCCTTTGCATGCTTAAAAAATAATTAACTATATACCTAAAAAAACTATGAAAAAACAATTAATAAAAGCGATTTTCGTTGGATTAACCGTGTTACTTTTAAATAATTGTGCTTTTAAGCCCTATCGCTTTGCAATTCAGCAAGGCAATATTATATCTGAAGAGAAAGTTGCTCAACTTCAGCCCGGTATGAATGAAGACCAAGTGCGTTTCATCATGGGAACACCTTTGCTGCAAGATGTATTTCATAATCAACGCTGGGATTATGTTTATTATTTAAAGCCTCGACATGGCAACATTGAGCGCAATCATCTTGCTGTTTTCTTTGTGAATGGCAAAGTTGATCATCTTGTTCACGATCAAGCTAATCCTGTAACGAAGAAAAACGTGTAGGTCGTATTTTTTTGTGTCTGACTTTTTGGCGCGCTTTCTTCTGTTGCACTCTTGCTTTACGCGCATCGATAGCACTTTGTTTTAAGGGCAAATAAATTTCTACTCTGTCCCCATCTTGTAAAACAGTATCCATTGTCGCTGCTTTACTATAGATACCAACGGAAAAGCCACAAGCTTCAAGCAATGCAACGGTAGGAAAGTCTGTAAAGTAAGACAAAATATCTGATAATTCTATCGCTTGGCGTATATTCGCGTTGGCATCTATCTCTATTGCAATTATTTTTTGTAATTGGGTAGTCGCAGCAGCAACTTCAATCTTAATCATATAATTTTTTCGCTCTTTTACTAAAAATTTCAACCATGCTATAAGCAAGGGCACTAAAGACAGGACCTAACGTCAATTTCAACAATGTGTTCTTCATCTCAAAATCAAGCCTCAAATTAACCTCTGAGCCTTGAGAACGCTCAGTAAAGACCCATTTACCTCTCAAATACTCAAAAGGCCCATCTAACAAATGCATTTCTATTTGCGTATCTACAATTAAATGATTTCTCGTTGAAAAGCTAAACTGCAAAGGCCCTTTTTGAATAAATAAGGTAGCGCAAAGCTCATGCTCTGTCTTAGATAAAACCTTTGCGTCAACACACATAGGCAAAAACTCAGGATAACGTTCAACGTCATTCACGAGCGCATACATGTCAGCCGCACGGTAAGGTAATATTTGTTGTTGTGTAATGATAGGCATAGGATTGAAAATGTAAACTATTGTGTTTTTTGCAGAGAATGAGCTTTATCTTCTTTACGAGAAGCTCAACGCTTAGCCTTATTGTACTATTTTCTTTGATTGTTATATAGTTTAAAATCGCTTAAAGATTTAATTTAGTTCAACGGCTTAATCCGGCAGATACATTATGAAAAAGAAAAAAACTGAAGAAAACAATCAAATTGCCGTAAACCGCAAAGCAAAATTTGAATATAGTTTTGAAGACACCTTAGAAGCCGGTATTGCGCTCGCAGGCTGGGAGGTCAAAAGCCTTCGCGCAGGAAAAGGCAATATTGCGGATAGCTATGTTATTTTAAAAAATAATGAAGCATGGCTCCTAGGCTCTCAAATTGTCCCATTAAATAGTGCATCAACCCACGTCACAGCTGAGTCACAACGTACACGAAAACTGCTCTTAAATAAACGCGAAATAAGAAAGCTGATCGGCGCAAAAGAAAGAGACGGGTATACCATCGTCCCATTGAAAATGTACTGGAAAAATAGCTTTGTCAAAGTACTCATCGCAGTTGCGAAGGGTAAAAAGTTGCATGACAAGCGTGAAACCATCAAAGAACGCGATTGGCAACGCAGTCGTCAACGCATCTTAAAGAAATAATCTATATCTTAATTTTGATTTTTTCTTGCGGCATAGCACTTAAAAGCACTCGAATCTCTGCAATAGCGTCAGATAAACTAGGTCTATCTTTAGGATCTAGCGCCACCATCCTTCGAACCATTTCACACCAAGGGGTATCAGACTGCAATCTCAATTTTTCTAAAATTTCCTGATAATGTTGCTGATATGCTTGCTTATAATCAACAAATTTTTTATCTCGATATGCATCAAATACATCTTTAGTTAATAATTCATATAATAACATGCCTGCGGCAAACACCTCTGTTTGTTGCGTAAAACTACAAAAAACTGATGTCTCATCCTGTAAAAATAATTCAGGTGCAATATGTGTACCTCTGATTTGTCCTTGTGCTGGCTTCTCCATATTATTTTTGAGTGCGCATCCAAAATCAATGATATGTACGGATGAAAGCGTTTCCTCTCTTTTAGGTGAATATAAAATATTCCAGAGATTTAAGTCTCCATGATAGTAACCAAGGCTATGTAAATTTTGTAATGCTTCTAAAACTTGCAACCCAACTTCAAGGCTTTCTGTGTACGAAGAAAGCATATGATTTTGCTCATAGAGATTTTGTGCATCCACATAGTCAATAAACAAGTAACGCTTACGCATAGCTTGTGCGTTTGTTCGATATAAAGAACCATGAAATCTGCCCAAAGCTTTATTGACTTGCTCTTCAAGCATAAGCTGCTCTTGTACTGTATTCTCAATCCGAGTTCGTGCTTTTTCTAGCTTTAACTGAATTTCTGCCTCTTCTCTCTTTTGCGAAATCAATTTTGAATAATATAACGCTTGGCAATACGCAACTGTATCGTCAATACGCTCTATTTTTACAACCACTGTCTGCTGCGAGTGCAGATCAAGTGCTTTTTTTACCACGCCATAAGCGCCAGCCCCTAAACGTTTCAGCAATGCAAAATAACGCTCATTATTTGCAATGACAATTGAATGCTCCATTGCAGCTGTTGTATCAACATGATTCATACTATCTGCACGCTCAACGACAGGAGAGGCTCGATAACGATGAATTTTTAAGATATCCGGGTAACTATTTTTAATTTTACGCGCAAACTCGAGCATATATTTTTTACAAACCTATCCAGTGTTTAAATAAATTGTATTTTAATTCAAGAATGGCGGGCAAGTTTTCATCATAATCAATACAAAGTTAAACAAGCATAGAAAATTAGATGACTGACATCATTAAGATCCCTTAGAGTATAATAAAAATTAGAAGCTGTATTAATATAATCTACAAGGAAAAATCCATGCTAAACGGCACAAATATTTCTAAAGATGCAGAAGAAACAAAGCCAAATGATGATACAAACCCTTATGCCATCGTGCCATATGTAGCTCAACCATCCATAGCACCTACAATACTTGATGCTGAAGCGGATGCTTCCTTTTTTGCCAAATTTCAATATGGATTCACTTTCTACGCTGTGTCTGTTCTTCCACGTATGTTACCTATTTTGAAAAATAATCGACCTTGGTGGTCTAATATCATTCCAGGTCTTAAGCTTGGCGCAATTCCCATTGCAGACTGGGAACATGGCTCTTTATTATTGGAAGAATCATTCTTAGAAAATAGAAAGCTTGGCTTGATTGTTTCTTGTTGCGGAGATTTTGAATTAAAAGGCAATGGGCTAATCACACTCACACCCGTATCACCCCACTTTTGGGTAGAGAAAAATGTCACACATTTACAAGTTAAAATGCGTGACTTTGGTGGCGATGTACCATTAGATCAAATTCGTATTGCAGTAGAACAAATGCATCAATACATCCAAAGTGGAAAAACCGCTTATGTGCATTGCAAAGCGGGAAGAGGTCGCAGTGTCGTTATGGTGATTTGCTATCTCATGCAATTCCTGGATTACACACCTGATGAAGCAATCGCCTTTGTACGAGAGAAACGTCCTGAGATCTCTTTGTCAAAAGCACAATATGATTTTATTGAACAATACAGAGCAGAATATAGATCTGACCTCACACCACTTTATTCAAAAGCTACGCAACAAGACATGATGCTTCGTCCTTTGCATACATCTCCTTCTTTTGTAAATGCACCTTCTTGGATCGCAAGCACGCTTTGGTATATTGTGACGCTCTTTAATCGCAAGACCATTGACCAACATTGCCGAACCTTGGAAACCTATTTAATCCAAGATTTTAGCGCGCTATTAAGAAATTTAAATGCAGGCCAAATACGAACTTTGCATGCAAGTCTGACCGGACAAAGGCCTTATACACAAGATCTCGTTTGGTATTACCCCATTTATGCAGCAGGACAAGCAGCCAGAAACAACAACGCGCCACAGATCGAAGAGCTTACTTTAGAATTAGATAAGAAATTAAAACTATAAAATATTTTTCAATAGATGCTTTACTTTTCTTAACAGTATGTCTAGAATTTTCAAACGATAGCCATCGTCACTTCAGTTAAGTGACAATGGCTTAAACTCTCGGGGTGCACTGTTGTGCTGAGATAATCAATTTATTTGATTGGACCCGCTGAACCTGCTCTGAATAATATCTGCGGAGGGAAGAGAAATGTTTGACTATACTCTATTTTTATCAATATCACTTATTCAATACTTACCTTATTTATTTCACATCCCCGATCGTTGATCACACCTTTATTATTTTGAAATTTTCAGGCAATTAGTACATTGTAACATTATTTTTTATGAGCGAAGCGAATAAGATCCCTCTTTGTAAAGGGGGACGGTGCGTAGCACCAGGGGGATTTATGCCACAAATGAAAGTCAAAACAGCTAAATCTCTCTTGCGCTACGCGCTTTCTCCCTTTACAAAAGTGAGAAACCTAATTCGCTGTGCGAATTGAAAATTCTACTAAAAACTAAGGTTACAATACACTGCGTTTTCTTTCGTTTTTATTTTGCCTTGCATTTCAAAATATTATTTTTTTTTTCATTAGAAATTTTCTTAAAAATAATAAGAGGTGCTTATGCACGTCCCTTTTTTACTCAATTGGTATCTAAATCCTTATCATACGCCTTTAGTGGTTGCTAAAGAGATGGGATTTTTCGAACAATATGACATTGATCTTGCCATTATAGAGCCAACCAATCCCAGCGATGTCACAAAAATCATTGGAACGGGCGCTATTAAATTAGGCTTAAAAGCCATGGTGCATTGTTTCGCAGCACGCGCACGCGGTTATGCAATTCAATCTATCGCTACTCTACTAGATGAGCCTCCTACAGGACTCATTTCTTCTTTAGAAAAACCGATAAAACACATCGCAGATATTCAAAATAAACGCATTGGTTATGTGGGTGAGTTTGGAAAAATAATGATTGATAATCTTGTGCAAGAAGCAGGTTTTCCAGCTAATTGCTATGAGGCCATACGCGTTGGTATGGATGCAGCACACGCTATTTTAACAGGTCACGTTGATGCTGCGATTGGTATTGCTAGCTTTCAACAAATAGAGCTTGAAGAAGCGGGTATGCCTTCTTATTTAATGCGTATTGATGAAATGGCTCAATTAGGATGTTGCTGTTTTTGCTCTATTCAAATCATCGCACATGATTCATTTTCTCAAGACAACCATCCAATGATGCATTGCTTTTTACAAGCATTACAACAAGGTTTGCAAATAACAAAAAAAGACCCCGCGCAAGCATGGAAATGTTTAATAAAAACGAAACCTAGATTGGATACGCCTATCTATCAGAAAATCTTTCAAGCAACACGCCATTATTTCTCTTCAGATTTAAAAAATGTTGATAGAGATTGGCAAAAAGTAAGAGATTATGCACAACGACTCAAGATCACTGAGTCTCAACTCCCACTCTCAGCGTGCTATACCAACCGTTTCTTCTCTCCCATTTAATCATTGCAGTACAAGGAAACAAATGATGTTTACACAGATTGATGAAAAAGAAATTACACGTGCTATCATCCGTGAATACCATGATCAACTAGACTCAGCGGTTGAATCAGATGTAATTATCGCTGGCGCAGGCCCTTCTGGACTCGTTGCAGGTCGATATCTGGCACAACGTGGCTATAAGGTAACTATCATAGAAAGAAACAATTATCTAGGTGGTGGCATGTGGATCGGTGGCTACTTAATGAATAAAGTCACTTTGCGCGCACCTGCTCAAGCGATTTTAGATGAGTTGAATATTGCCTATAAAGAATATAAGCCTGGACTTTTTGTTGCAGACTCAGCTTTTTTTGCATCTGGTTTAATACGAGGTGCTTGTGAAGCGGGTGTTACATTTTTAAATATGACCATTGTTGAAGATGTTGTGGTTAAAAATAAAGTATTAACTGGCTTGGTGATTAACCCTATGCCTGTCACACAGTTGCCCAGAATGATCACTTGCTTAGATCCCATCATCATTGAATCTAAACTCGTCATCGACGCAACAGGACATGATGCAATTATTTGTAGATTGCTCGGTAAAAGACAAATGCTGGAATCTAAAGGGATGGGACCTTTATGGGTGGAAGCCTCTGAAAAAGAAATTGTAGCGCGCACAGGAGAGGTATTTCCCAACCTAATCATTTCCGGGATGGCTGTATCAGAAAAATGTGGCCTACCACGCATGGGACCTACATTTGGTGGTATGTTGCTTTCTGGTAAACGCGCGGGAGAAATTGCTTGTGCGGCACTAGAAGCCAAACAACGAGAAAAAACTGAGTAGGATATCTATACAAGTTAGACAAAATGTACCTGCTTTGCATACTTATACGCAAAGCAGGTACACAAGTAATTATTTACTTGCCTTCTTTCTTTTCTTTTTTAGCTTGACGCTTTTCTTTCAAGGTTTTTGTTGGTTTCTTTTTTTCTTCTTTTTTCTTATCTTGACCTTTTGCCATAATAAGCTCCTCATTAAATCATTTATAACGAAACTAATCTTGATATTTTAACCATTATAAAATAATTTATCTAGCCATACAGGATTTCATGTTTAGTTGTTAAACTAAAGGTAGCATTATGCCCTATCAAATTTCCTTTGAATCTACCCCTTCTCAGCAAGATATCCAAGTACTCTGTGACGGTATTTCTGCACATGCCAAGAAAATGAAAGATCTGAAGGTCATCGATTTTTTTGCATTTTTTATTCGTGATGCCCAAGGAAAAATTCAAGGGGGCTGCAATGGCGATAATTTATATGGCTGCTTATACGTTGGACAACCTTGGGTTGCAGAATCCTTACGCGGACAAGGCTATGGCACAAAACTAATGCACGCAGCTGAACAATATGCAAAAGAGCAGAATTGTAATTTCATGGCTGTAAACACTATGGATTGGGAAGCGCTCGAATTTTATCAAAAACTCGGCTTTGAGATTGAATTTGAACGACATGGCTTTGCAAAAAACTCAATTTTCTACTTTTTGAGAAAAAATCTTGTTATCTAAAAAGTCTGTATCACTATACCAAGGCTTCAATATAGAATCGTTCATAATAACCAACATGTTTACAGCTATAATACAAACAGGTTAGAAATAAGATAATTTAAAAAAGCTGGATAGCTTATCTTTTCTTAGGTGTTGTTGCATTTTGGCGATCACGTTCTTTACGCACACTCTCGCGCTCTCTATCACGCCTTTTTTCACGCTCATGGTCATGATCATGACCTGTTTCTTCTTTATGATAGTGATGACTTTCTGTTCGCTCATCATGATCAGGAATATTGCGATTGCCCATAACCGTCCTTTCCCCATATAAATTACACTTACTATTTATATCGTCATTTAAAGGATTTATTAAAGAGGATAATTAAAGCGTCAAAAAAGAGCCGCAAATATACAGCTTGTTAATTTGCACAGATATTTGAGATTATCGATACAGATAAATGGTGAAATCATGAGGCATATAATCTTGCCTTAATACTACATTTGAAGTAATCTTCTTACAAAATTCAAAAACACTCCTTGGATCTGGATAAAATATTTCTGCCTCTTTTTCTATCGCAAAAGCACTCAAACTATTAAAAGCGACTCCCTTTTTAGAACATAAAAAGAGCTTTTCAATTGTACTTTGCATAGAAGGCCAGTTTACAAAAGTAAAAATCCCACTTGCAATAACATAATCATATGCGGCATTCTGCATGGAATCCAAAACATTGGTTTCAAAGTCAAATAAGGGATAACGCTTTTTAGAGGCAACAATCATTTGATCAACGGTATCAATACCTTTGTATAAACCACTAAATTGATTACTTAGTAAATAATCAATCAAGTGCCCTAAACCGCAACCAACATCTAAGATTGAAGATTTAAAAAAATCTTCAGCAATTTTGCACAATACTTCAAACCTGATACGCTGAGATTCTGCACTTGCCCACTTTACACCACGATGATCAAAAGGATAAGCCTTAGCGCTCTCAAAATATATAGCATTATTCCGAGTAATCAATTCAGTCATATTTTTCTCTCTTTCTTAAAAACTAGTCTTTTAGCTTCTTTTGCAGTATCTTTTTGATATGGTTTCTTTAGAAAAATATTCAAATCCCAATGGATCTAGATCTTCTAAATAGTATTGATTAATCTTCTGCATCATCTTGCCAAATTGACTTTTCTTAAATTTGCCAAAGTTACCTGAACTGATACTGGATGTACTTTTACGAAATGCCTCTTTTTCACTTTCATCTAAATCTATGAAAAGAGAAGATACAACATCTGATATTTTCATTCTGAGTGTATTTGTGCCAGTTTCATTGATAGCGCGCGCTTTGGTTAAAATCATATGTAATGCAACAAAACGAGAAAGCTTTGTCGATTCTTTTCTAGATGATAATAAGCTATTTAATGTACCCAATGAGTCAAAATTTATATCTTGAAATTTAAGTGCTAATTTATCATAACGTGTTTGCAATATTTGCATAATTTCTGAGCAAATCCCTGCATTTGTTATCATTTCTTCTGAAGATTCTACAAGTGACTTTTTTGATTTTTTTTTGACCACAGAAAAATGTGGTAGCATTTCTGCTATACCATAGTATTTCTTGCATTCATCAAACATATGTGCAATTAAAAATTCAATATGATCTCCACTTTTGGCAGAGATCTCTATTGCAGGCAATCCAAGTTTTGACGCCATGATACCTAATTCTACTCTTTTTACCTTCCACTCTACTTCTGAGATATCAGATTTAGCAATAAGCAGAACTTTATAGATTGTATCTCCTATATATCTATTTGTATCGTTCAACCAAAATTCTGCATTCTGCACGGATGCCTTGTCGCAAGGATCAACAACCAATAATACAGCATGCATGCCCTTTGGATACAAAATGGCATTCACTCTACTAATACCTTCCGATGGGACAAAATGAAAACACAATCTGATATCTTTATGCACATGCATCTGACCTTGTGCAAAATCATCTGCTAATAATTCATTATATTGTCCCTCTACCATCCTTTGAATGAGATGCTTCTTACCAACCTTAGGGTCTCCAGCAAGATATACATTAAAGAAAAGCTCTCTAGGTCCAGATACACTCATACAACCACCCTAGTTGACAATCAAATTTCTCTAGAAGCTCTTTTAATAAAAATCATTTAATTTGGAGTCGGCAATTTATTCAAACAATTTTCTACTTTTTGTAATGTCATTTTCACAAAAAGATCCTCATCATCATGTTCAAAATATTCCTCATCTCCATAGAGTGCCTTCATCCACTCTTTTGTTAAGTATTGTGGGCTATATATTTCTGAAATTGTGCAATATGAAATGTAATTTGGATGCTCTTTGTTATATACCGATAGTTGATATATGTAGGCGGTGCCTTTACTCCTCTTGGCCTCATGCATCCACTTCATCACGGGTGCAGATAAACTTATCTCTCCAAAATAAATAGGTGTTTTTAGAATTTCCCAACCCGCTTCTTTCAAAGCTCTTCCAATAGATTCACCAGATAGAATCTTTTGATCATGCACGGTACGCAATAGTTCAGGAATAGGCGAAACATAATCAACAACTGCAAAAGTTCTCATGATTTTCTGTTTATCATGTGTGGAATATAAATTTGATATACGGCTGTCTGGGAAAATATCACTACATGCATTAATGGTTTCCACACCATAGTTACCAAAAAAATGCTCAATACGTTCACTATTTAATTTGGGTTTTAATGCTGTTGCTGTTTTATCATTCGGTGAAGGCAAAGAAGTAGCACTTAGCATGATTGGAGAAATGAGCGCTAAACAAAAAACAGAGGCAGATATATATTTATTGATAATTTTTGTACGCATGATCGTGCTTATTGCAAATAAAAAGATGATTATATCAAATTAAGTCCCGTAAAAAAGCGGCATGATGTCTTTAAAATTCAACCAAACAAAATTGTCATCCAACTTACTTTTTGTTTGGTTGAATTTTAAAGCAAAGACTCCAAAGACAACGATAATACTGCAGATATCTAATTAATTACTTTCAACCGTATAGAGATTGATCATGCGATGCAAAATATAGGCAACGCCGCCACTCAGCCTCTTAACTTCTCCTTGCACGCATAACAGTTTCCTAGTAAACTATTATGCTTCTATTCGAATTAAAAACAAATAAATGAAACCTAAAAAGAGCAACACAGAGATAAGCAGCCTAGAAGCACATATTGGCTTTTGGTTGAGACTCGTTTCTAACCACGTTTCTTATGCATTTGCACGCAAACTGGATGCCAGTGGTGTTACCGTGGCTGAATGGGTGGTGTTACGAGAAATGTATGGTTATGAGGCAGCTATGACTTCTCCAAGCACTGTTGCTACGCTTACAGGCCTCACCAGAGGAGCCGTATCCAAACTGATTGATAGACTTCTCAATAAACAATTAGTCACACGCACAGAATCTAACGATGATAGACGTTTTCAAAATATTCAACTTACCAAAGAGGCGATTCGCCTTGTACCCAAACTTACCGCACTTGCAGATGAAAATGATGAAGCTTTCTTCTCAATGCTAAGCAGTGCAGAACAAAATACGCTGAAAAAAATTCTTAAAAAAACCGCTCACTTTCATCAACTAAAAAAGATACCTATAACATAGAAGAGGAAAAACATGAATATATCCGTCATCCAAAATATCATTCAACAATCTCTGCAGGGCACACTCTCTTTTCCAGAAGTGGTTATGAAACTCAGCGCACTCGACGTTGAATCCTATCATGTCGATCTGATTCGTTCAGAAAATCGTTATTATTTGGCCAATGGCAAAACGCATGTTGAATCTGTTTCCCATGAGCACATGACAGCAGAAAAACAATTTTCTGGCCATCTGGTTGCAGAAGCCATTCGCACAATTCAAGCGAATAAAATTAACTATCAAGAATTTTTGAACAGAATTATGGCTGCAGGCACAGTTTATTATATTGCTTACCTCTCAGGAAAAAAAGTCATTTACTTTGGACGAGATGGTGACTTTCATGTAGAACACTTTCCACAAGCTCAATAACTTATCCTTTAGGAAAATATACCAATGACCTTCATTCAACCAGGAAAATATCGTCATCACAAAACCCAGAAATTATATGAAGTCATTGGTATGGCCATACACAGTGAAACATTGGAAGAATTAGTCGTCTATAAAGCGCTCTATACATCCGAAAGATTTGCCATGGGTCAACTATGGGTACGTCCTGCTACATTGTTTCTTGGAAAGATAAAAACTCAAAATAATGAAGAGGTTACAAGGTTCGAATACTTGAGAGAATAGCGTATAAGTGACGAATTTTTTTAATTTTCTTTCTTTGTTATCAAAAAAAGAAGCCCCTTTAGGTGCAGAGAAGGATTTTTAAAATAAAGCTTAAAAAAATCCTTCTGCAGTCACACAACTAGAAATAGATTTTTCACCTCATTACTAGAATTGGATAGTCGCTCAGCTCCTATATAGGAAATTTCTACAAACTTCTTCTAGAATTCACAACTCTCATATCCGGCATATCATTTTCAGATTCAGGAGTGAAGGTTGTAATTCATTACTCAGTTCTGAATCTCTACGCAACATTTATAACGCCTATAAAGAAATAATTTTTATTTCTTTCTTCTTCGCTCTCTTGGAGGCATTGGAGACTGGGACTGGGACTGAGGCTGAGGCTGAGGCTGAGGCTGAGGCTGAGAAGATATACTAATCATTGGATTACGAGAATGTAAAAAAGAAAGTAAAACAGCAGGAATAGGTCTTGCTAACACATTTTCTTGATTTACCGGCTCATTTCCTTGGTTCTCCAGAAGATTTCCAATATCTCGTCTCATATTTCCTCTATTTGCACGAACAGGTACAAATGCTTGCAACAATTCACGCTGTGCTACTGGATCCATACCTGGTAGAACATCTTCTACATTTACTATTTGAGTTTTATGCGACATATTTTTCATCTCCAAATATAAAAAAATTGAATATTTCGGTGTTTTTAAAAAAAAACAAGATAACATATATAATAAAAATTTATTAGATGATATAATTAGAACAAATTGTTTGATTAAGTAATATAATGATTGATGAGTTACGTGCACTTGCAATCTTTGCCAAAACGGTAGAGGCTGGCTCATTTCGAACAGGCGCTAAAGAGCTAAAGTTATCCCCTTCTGTTGTCAGCCATCATATTTCCCAGCTAGAAGAGCGATTAGGCGCCACTTTACTGTATCGCTCCACACGTCATCTTTCTCTAACGCAAGATGGCGAACAACTCTTTCTTGCGGCAAAAGCAATGGTAGAGGCTGCTGAAAGTGGACTGAATACCATTATGCATCAATCTCCTGAACCTTCAGGCAAATTAGTGGTTACTATTCCTGCTGCACTCACCCGCAGTGCATTAGTTAAAGATCTGATCGATTTTGCCAAGACTTTTCCTAAAATCGGATTATCTATTAGCTTTACAGATCTACAAGAAGATTTGATCCGTCAAGGAATCGATCTTGCAATACGCATCGGGGATTTACAAAATAATACATTAAAGGCGAAAAAACTTTCTGAGATGAAGCGCACGCTGATTGTGGCGCCAAGTTATCTGAAAGGCCGGAAAAATCCAAAGAAGCCACAAGAGCTCATTGACTTGGACTGGATTGGATTGAAAACACGCCCTGATCAGCGGACATTAGTAAATAGCGCTGGAAAAAGCTTTGAGATCAATTTTAAGCCTAGAATTGTTGTTGATAGTCTGGATGCTGTTCGAGAATTTGCCATCGCGGGCTTAGGGCTTGCCACCCCTCCCACCTTTCTCGTTGAAGAAGATATATGTCAAGGTTTGCTTGTTGAGCCCTTACCTGAATGGGGTATCGAGTCACTGGGTGTTTACGCGGTTTGGCCCCCCAATGCCTCTAAAGAGTCTTTAACCTTCCGACTGATCGATTTCTTAGAAATGCGAAAAAGCGGTTTGTAATTTTAGGCACAAGATTTTGAAACACAAACCAAACTATTTTTTCAATTTCTTAAAATACTCATTTAATTCAATGGGTGCAAGAATTTCTGGCTTACCATCTTTTGTAAATTCAGTGCCTTGATATATCTCACACTTTGAGAAAGATCTATTTTTCCAAGGATTATGGATCTGTTTGCCTATTTTAGATTTTTCACTGTTGAAGGTAACCAGATTAACCAGATCTCGCGCCTTGGTTTCAGAAACAGCACGCACAATAATAGAATCTAATTTTTTAAATTCTGCAGTGGGCCACTTTGGATTAAACGGTGTTAAAATAAATAGCTGCATTTCTCTTCTTATTTAAGGTAGGTAGTACGTCAATATTTTTTAATAGCCTGGATGGCTTTCTAAGAATTCAATCTCCGCCCTTGTGCTTTCACGAGACAATATTTTATTGCGATGTGGAAAGCGCTGAAATTTTTGAATAATTTGGTGATGATCTTCGGCATAGCTCAAGAAGATCTGCGCAATATTCTTGTATTCGGCTGCAGTCTCAAGAAAAAGCTTTTCGTATAAAGCAACACTCTTTTCCTGATCGTCAATATTTTCAGAATGCTCGAATGGCAAATATATAAAAACACGTTCTGTTAGAGTCAGTTTTTTATCAAGACCTTGTTCTATTGCTGCTTTAGCAGCGTTTAGAGCCAATGTATCATACTCAAACATATGGGGTGTATTTCTAAAGAGGTTACGTGAAAATTGATCGATTAAGATAATATAAGCTAAAGTGCCTTTGGAAGATTTCAACCAATTATTTAATTCACCTTGTATGGCTTGCTCTCTTCGTAAAGCAAATTGCTTACGAATAGTATTATCTATTTTCTCATCTTTTAGCCACCATAAATTTCGATTGTAAATAGGTGCCTTTTCATGTTCATAATCGAACCAAAAATTTAATATTTCATCCATTGTTTTGTCTTTTCCTCAAGTTTGATGTTTCACTATACTATCGATTATACAAAAATACATACCTAAATAGATTTCTTAATACCCATTTATTGGCTTATCTATCTAAAAAAATGCTGTGATTTTAAAAAGTTCTACCATATAAAATTTATGATAAGCATCAAGTAGGCATAAGATATTATAAATCAAAACCCTTAGCTAACAAGGCTTCTAAGATGATGTTGGATTTGCTTGACAATGAATTTTCTGTGACAGCAGGAATTGAACGATCATATTAATCAATCATGTGTATAGGATGGTAGGGACAATATTCTAAAATGGAATTCCATGAATATAAAATGAGTAATTACATCATTTAATCAGTGTAAACACGGGCTCAAAGAGGGTTGGATGGGGCGATCAAACACATAAATATTGACAATACAGATTTCTAACTATAATCTTTCTGAAGTTATAAAACGCTCAATATTTATTAAAATAGGAACTTTGCAAATGCCTTTCAATCTTGGTTTAGCACGCGTAACCACTGAATTTACCATTAATGAGCAGGATAATATGCAAGCAAATCCTGAAGATAAAACAGCTTTGGTAAATGCGTTATTGGAAAATAAAAATTTGCTAAAAGTAAATAATCTTGGGCATAGCTTTGACGAACAGGCAAGAAAAAGACTAGATATACATTTAACAAGTAACACTCGCGCACTTCTTGACCATACTAAGATAGAAGTTATTTTTTACAGCAATGATAATACTAAAAAGACTCGTAAAGATAACTTTCGTTTTGATGATCCTGCCTTTTATCAAGCTAAAAAGATTATATTCTTAAAATTTAGACTTGCTGAAGGGGTTAGTGAAGCAGCTTTAAAGCTTGCAACATTAAAATCCTTTATGTTAAAAGAACTCCTAAAATGTCATCATTTGCAATACTGTTATTTTTGGGGATTAATAAATAGACCCACGCCATTCTTAAATCATCAACAAGAAAATTTATTAGAGCGAATTATATATCGAAACAAAAGATATCTTTCAAAATATCAATTCGATTGGCCTCGTTGGACAGGAATAGCATTTGGCGTGGTAGGCTTAAGTGCCCTCTTTTTACCTGGGTTTGGTATATTAAAAGGCTTACTTTCAGCAGCTACTCTTTTTGTAGGTGGTGTTAATGTAGGGGCTGCTATTTCATATTTTCGTGAACAATTTTTATTTAAAGTTGGCTATAATAAGCTGCAAGACTTAAAAGAAAACAAAATCCCTAATGATGAATCAATAAAAGAATGTTTAATAGCTGGCCAGAATTCGAAACATTGGAAGGGATATTTCAATAGCTTTTTGAATTGGAAAAGCTATTCACCCAAAAATTACCCCGCTTATGCAGCGGGACTCTATACCGGCGTTCATCGTTTAAAGGATCAGAAAGAAGCTATTAAGAAATTGCGTCCTAATTAATATTTATTCAAGCACTAAAAATGTGCTCATCAAAATGAGCAAAGAGAAATTGAGAGACAAAATTTAAGTGTGGCTATTTCACTCAAATATTTGGGGTCGGATTCTAGTGGACCTAGTAAAACAACTTGGGACAGGTTATAAAGTGTAGTAGCTCAGACTTAATCTGACCGTTACCTGTTTTATTAAGGTGTCTGTTAGATTAGATTTGGGCTACTACAAATTATTTTCCCTGATGATTTTTAAGGATATTTATTAAATTTTGATAATAAATAGAAAAAATATCTTAAGTAGCTTAAGAAAACTTTGATGATCCCCAAAATATGTTATTTCTATTCGAAAACTCAAAATTTCAAAGCAATCCACTTTCACTAATGGTGTTACGATATGTGAGTAACTATTCCATTTCTACCAATCCGCCTAAAAAATGACAAAATGGTTCAATATTGTGCCTAACACTAGCTTCCTCCAACGCCACCATATAAGCGGTACGTTGCTCAACTGGAATAATAGTCCATGAATAGCCACCTGATGCACACATAGTGTTCATCAAGAAGCGACCAATCCGTCCATTACCATCCATATAGGGATGTATATATACAAAAAAGAAATGACCAAGCACAATTCTGACAGATGCTTCTTTCTCTTCTTTCAATAAATCGAAAAAAGCCGGCATTAGCTCTCTAACTGCAGCAACATTTGGTGGAACATGGTGAGACCGGCGTATATAAACCTGGCTTCCTCGATAACCAGCTAAATCTGTTCTTTGCAATATATTTGCTGTAACACTTGGACCAAATAACTCACGGTACCAATCGCCATGGGACTGCCATACAACTTGACCTGCATTTTCCCCTTGAATAATTTTTTCTATACTTTGCCTAACTACTTGAAAAGCTTGCCAATATCCACGCGCAGCTAATGCATCTTTTTGCTTTTGATCATTTTCATTTGTGTCCGGGTTCCAAGTCCCGCTCCTTACCTTTTCAATAAGGTCTAGACTAACACGATAACCTTCGATAGAAAGAGAGTGATATGCATCCTGTACATATTTCTCATCAACATTGCTTAAATATGCTGTTACATTCAAAGATTGTAGTGGAGGGGGTGGAAAATTTCTGAGAATGACTTCCCGCATTTCATGCCACAATATTTTAATGCGACTAACGCAAGGAGATTCTGATCGTTGAGATAATAAAATGGGTGCGGCATTTTCAAATGGATCACTTTCTCGCACATCATATTCTGCTAACTGCATAGCTTTAACGATATCATCAGCTATTTTATCTCGACCGATGTTTCTAAACGCCCCAGCTAAACGTCCTGCAATTGTACTGTGTCCGCCTTCTAGTAAAAGGGATAAAACTTGTGATGCATCATGAATCATAGCAACACTAGCTCTTGCATCTGTTGGATATTGTCTAAAAAATTTCTGAGAACAATTTAACAATGCTGGAACGAAAGAGTAAATTCTTAGCCCCTTTTTTTCTTCAGTTTCTTTTTGCTCTGGAAGATTATATCTTACGTTTAAAAATGAGGTTTCAAAGGGCAATGAAATGATTTTATTATCACCTTTTGTAGAATACACTAATAATTGTTTGGGTACTGTCCAATTATCTGCGTGCAATAATAAGGATTGCTCTGGCGACAAACACCATTCTTGGTTAAATCGTTGATTTAAATAAGATGCACAAAAATCCCAATACGAAGCATACCAAGCCGTGCTTTCTCCGGTGGATTCGTCTGGGCGCGATGGTATATACCACCCCTTCATCACTTCTTGGATAAAACCATTTTTTTGCAGGCGCTCTCTATGCACACGAGTCAAATCCCGAGATCTAATTGCCACAAGTCCTTGGTCTTGTAATACTTTTAACGATTCAAGTGACTGAGCTAATTTCTCGGATGGGGTTGCCATTTCATGTATTAATCCTAGGTTATTATGTTGTTTTAATTATAGGTTATTATGTTGTGCTAATTCTAGGTTATTATGCGATAAATAAAAATAAATACATAAATATCAATAAATTATGAAATTTAATATATAGAAAAATTCTTTTTTAAAAATGAAATATTATGCGAAAAAGAGGATTTAGTGGTGATTAATATAGCTGTACATACAACTAATTATCGCATCTTATTAGGTGGAGATTAAACTAGGGTACTAGTTTAGCCGGCTACACATCATGAAAGCCCGTAACTTCTTAAAATTAAAGGCTTTTTAGTCGTTCTAGTTTTTCGTTGGATTTAAAACTGGGGCGGCGGGAACTGATTTAAGCACCTATCTAATTGATATTATATGACTTTATCAAAACACATTTTTCACGATACTACTATCAGTACAGCTAAAATGAAAAGTCATGCATTTTAACATGGTGTACTTACAACAAAATGGGCTGGATGTTTACCCCCCAAGATGTCCTTTTTTAGTTAGCTCGTGTAATATACTTAATATTTAGACTAAGGTGTTCTAGGCGGTACTATATACCCCTAGGGGGTACTGTAAAAGGTGAAGTTCAACGAAGATTCAAGAGTGAAGATACCCACAATCCTGCATTTGATGCGGTTGGGTTATGGCTATCTGTCTCTAAAAGACCCAAAGCTCAAACGGGACGAATCTACAAACATCTTTACAGAAATCTTTTTACAAAGCATAAAGCGAATCAACCCTTCCCTAAACGACCTAGAAGCCCAGCAGCTACTCTCTGACGTCTCGCTTACCCTAGAGAACGAAGATCTAGGCAAAGCCTTCTATGAAAAGCTCATCGACAAATCTGGTGTTCGCCTCATAGACTTAGAAGACTTTAATAACAACTCATTTAATGTTGTCACTGAGCTAACCTACAAAAAAGACGAAGAGGAATTCCGACCGGATATTACTCTGCTCATTAATGGCCTGCCATTAGCATTTATAGAAGTTAAGCGACCAAACAACCGCGATGGTATATTAGCTGAGCACAAGCGTATACAAACACGCTTTCAGAACAAGAAGTTTAGAAATTTCATTAACATTACCCAGCTAATGGTGTTCTCCAATAATATGGAGTATGACGACAGCACGCCCAGGCCTATTGAGGGGGCATTTTATGCTACGCCATCTTATAGCAAGCCCACATTCAATTATTTTCGTGAAGAGCATGTTTTTGACTTAAATGTTTTACTTTCAGATGTGGATGACGAAGAAGAAACTGCATTACTTAAAGATACTAACTTGCTAAGCATAAAGCAGTCACCAGAATTTGCAAATAACAAAAGTCCTGATACCCCCACAAACCGTATTTGTACTTCACTATTCCAGCGTGAACGAATTGCTTTTTTACTTGAGTTTGGCTTGGCCTATGTGAAAAAACGAATAGGTGTTGAAAAACATATAATGCGTTATCCGCAAATTTTCGCCACTATGGCTATAGAGCAAAAACTTTCTGAGGGTGTAAAAAAAGGCATTATCTGGCACACGCAAGGTAGTGGTAAAACAGCATTGGCTTACTACAATGTAAAATATCTCTCTGACTACTTTCAGAATCAAAACATTATCGCTAAATTCTATTTTATTGTTGACAGACTCGATTTGCTTGTTCAAGCAGGCCGTGAGTTTAGATCGCGTGGATTAGTTGTACACAACATCAATTCAAAAGAAGATTTTGCCAAGGACATCAAAAAAACTACGGCCATACACAACGTTAGTGGCAAAGCTGAAATTACAGTCGTCAATATTCAAAAATTTAAGGATGATCCAAACGTTATAAAAAGCGGTGACTATAACGTCAATATTCAGCGAGTATTCTTTTTAGATGAGGTTCATCGTAGCTATAATCCAAAAGGCAGCTTTTTAGCCAATTTGGAGCAAGCCGACCGTGATGCAATCAAGATTGGTTTAACTGGTACACCGCTGTTGGGTGAAGAATATAACTCCAAATTGTTGTTCGGTAATTACATTCACAAATACTATTACAACGCATCCATTAAAGATGGGTATACACTGCGATTGATTCGTGAGGACATTGAAACCAGTTATAAACTTGATTTGCAAAAGACTCTCGCAGCAATCTATGAAGACACTGAGATTCTAAAAGGGAGCGGCAACAAAAAACTAGTTTATGCACACAAAAGATTTGTAGAGCCAATGCTCGATTACATCATAAAGGATTTTGAGCAAGCCCGTATATCCTTCAACGATAACACTATAGGCGGTATGGTTATATGTGATTCTTCAGAGCAAGCTAAAATGATGTTTGATATTTTTCAAGCACAATACGCTAAACCACAAGGCCTAGAGGAGCAGTCAGGATCTGATAACTTGACCTCAGAACCAGCCTCATATAAAGCCAAGGAGAAACTAAATAGCCAGGTTACTAATGCCGCCGTTATCTTGCACGATGTTGAAACTAAGGATGAACGCAAAAAACTAGTCGAAGACTTCAAAGAAGGTAAAATTGACCTCTTGTTCGTATATAACATGTTGCTTACCGGATTCGACTCTCCACGCCTTAAAAAGCTATACATAGGGCGTGTAATTAAAGCCCACAATCTATTGCAAGCCCTTACGCGTGTAAACCGTACCTATCACAATTTTAACTATGGCTATGTGGTGGACTTTGCCGATATAGAAAGTGAATTTGAGAAAACAAACAGAGACTATTTTAGAGAACTTCAATCTGAGCTAGGTGATGAAATTGAGCACTATAGTAATCTGTTTAAATCTCAAGATGAAATCTTAAAAGAAATACAAGAGATCAAAGAAACCCTATTCCATTTTGACACCACTAATGCCGAAATATTTTCGGGTCAAATTTCGCAGATCAATTCCCGTAGTGAAATGTTAAAAATCACACGCGCCTTAAACAATGCCAAGAGCCTTTATAATCTTATTCGCTTGGCAGGCGATTATGAAATGCTTGAAAGGCTAGACTTTCAAATGCTCACTGTATTATCTAGGGAGGCAGATAGGCGTCTAGCCCTTATCAATACCAAAGAAGCGTTAGAAAGTAGCGTTGATACCTCAAACTTGCTTAACGTTGCCTTAGAAGATGTTATCTTTGCGTTCACCAAAGTCAGTGAAGAAGAAATGATTTTAGCTGATGAGCTAAAAAACACGCTTCAAAGAACACGTGAAGGCCTAGGTGAGAATTTTGATCCCCGTGATCCTGAGTTTGTTTCACTAAAAGAAGAACTTGAACGTCTATTTAAGAAGAAAAACTTAAGCGAGATCACCAAAGAGCAGATGGAAAGCAACATTAAGGCTTTAAATGATATATATAAACGGGCCAAAGAGCTAGAAAGAAAAAACCAGCTATTAAGGGCTAAATATGACAATGATGAAAAATATGCTCGTTTACATAAACGTCTCATGGAAAAAGATCCTTTAACGGATAGTGAGAGCAAACTTTTTGAGGCCCTAAAAAGCTTAAAAACTGAAGTTGACAATAAAATACAACAGAACTCAAAAATGTTAGAAAATGAAAACTATGTTAAAAAAATGGTTACTAAGCTTGTTATCAATCAGTTCAGAAACAAGCACATACCTTTAACCCCAGATGCAACCAGACGCATCAACGGTTTAGTGGTAAATGAATATATGAACGAATACTATGGGGGAGCAGGTACAGCTCGTCTGTAATCTAACCTTGAAGCCTGGTTTCAGGCCATCTACCTAGAGAAGAAAAAATGACAGAATCTAAACAATTTGAACAACAAACCAAAATGCTCATAGATGATTTAAAAACTGTCTGCGCCAACTATGGTTTGGGCAACGATGGTAATGAATTTAAAATTATCGCTCAAGTATTTTTGTATAAATTTCTGAACGACAAGTTCGTTTATGAAATTAAGCAATTAGACAAAAAGATCGCCAAGGCAAAAAAATGGGAAGATGCGCTTAACAAATTAGATAAAGATGAATATGAAATGTTAATGATGCAGCTAAGCGAAAGTACAGCTCATATAAGGCAAGAGCATTTTATTTCAACTTTATTTGCAAAGCAAAACGAACCAAATTTTGCTGATATTTTTGATAACACGTTAGTTGATATTGCCCGTGACAATAGTGATATCTTCTCAGTGCTCACGGCAGGTGGTGAAAAAATAGTACTATTTGATACTTTAAGTAGATATGTCACTGACAACCGCGATGATTTTTGTAGGGCTATCATTAATAAACTCACAGGCTTTAGCTTCGAACATATTTTTCATCAAAAGTTTGATTTTTATGCCACTATTTTTGAGTATCTGATTAAAGATTACAATACTAACAGTGGCGGAAAATATGCAGAATACTTCACCCCACATGCTGTATCTAAAATTATGGCGCGTTGCTTAGTCCCCAAAAAGAAAGGGGCAAAAGTTCAAAATGTGACCTGTTACGATCCTTCAGCAGGCTCTGGCACCTTGCTAATGAACCTAGCCCATGCGATAGGCGAAGACAAATGCACCATCTATTCTCAAGATATCTCACAGAAATCCTCAAGTTTATTGCGTTTAAATCTAATCCTTAACGATTTAGTACACTCCATACACAATATAATTCAGGGTAACACTTTACGGGATCCCTTCCATAAAAAGGATAATGGCGAGTTAGCACAATTTGACTATATCGTTTCAAATCCGCCATTTAAACTCGACTTTTCTGGCTACCGTGATGAACTAGAAAGCAAAGAAAATCATGACCGGTTTTTTGCAGGTGTCCCCAGTGTACCGAAAAAGAAAAAAGAGTCCATGGCAATTTATTTAATGTTCCTACAGCATATTATCTATTCATTAAAGGCTAAAGGTAAGGCCGCTGTTGTTGTACCAACAGGGTTTATTACCGCTCAAAGTGGAATCGATAAAGCTATTCGACAAAAACTGGTAGATGAGAAAATGCTTGCAGGGGTGGTAAGTATGCCTTCAAATATTTTTGCCAATACTGGTACCAATGTTTCGATTATATTTATCGATAAAACAAATAAAGAAGATGTGGTATTGATAGATGCCTCAAATCTTGGTGAAACCATTAAGGATGGCAAAAATCAAAAAACTGTTTTGTCACATGCTGAAGAAGATCAGATTATTAACACGTTTAATGATAAAAAGCCGGTTGATGATTTCTCAGTGGTGGTTAGCTATGCCGATATTGCATCGGAAAACTATTCACTAAGTGCAGGACAGTATTTTGAGGTAAAAATCGAGCATGTAGATATTTCACAAAAGGAATTCTTGAATAGGCTGAATGAGTTTGAGGTGAACATTAGACAGTTATTTAAAGATTCTAAAAGCCTAGAAAATGAGATTATTCAAAATATTAAAGGATTAAATTTTAAATGAAATTGTTAAAATTAAAATCTGTTTCAAATGTTATAACGGGGTTTCCATTTAAAGGTAATGAATATACTGATCGAGGAGTTAGGACAGTTAGAGGTGAAAATGTTACTGAAGGTAGGCTTCGTTGGGATTCTACAAAACATTGGAATCAACCTTTTGATAAATTTGAGGAATACAGTTTAAAAGCTGACGATATAGTAGTTGGCATGGATGGGTCAAAAGTTGGGAAAAATAAGGCTAGAATATTTGAAAAAGACTTACCGCTATTACTTGCTCAACGAGTCGCATGTATAAGAGCTAAAAAAGGAACTGACCAAGTTTTTTTATATTACTGTATAAATAATAATAGATTTGAGGATTATGTTTACCGTATTCAAACTGGATCGGCTGTACCCCATATTAGCAAAACTCAAATTGAAGAATATTCAATTCCAGCCTTTGATCTTGACACGCAAAAAAAATTATCTAAGACTCTTTCTGATCTAGACAGAAAAATAGAAATCAACAACAAAATCAACACCAAACTAGAAGCCATGGCCAAGCTCATCTACGAATATTGGTTTGTACAATTCGACTTCCCTGATGCTAAAGGCAAACCTTACAAATCCTCTGGTGGCAAAATGGTTTATAACGAAGCGCTAAAGTATGAAATTCCTGAAGGATGGGAAGCTAAAGAGCTAGCTTCAATATTAAAATGTAATTATTCTTCAATTGGAAAGAATGGCTCGTTTGATGTGATTGAATATTTGGATACAGGAAGTTTAACAAAGAATGTCGTTAAAGGCACTGAACGAATATATCCTTTAGAAGATAAAGTACCCAGTAGGGCGAAAAGAATCGTTGGTAAAGATGATATTTTATACTCTACAGTGCGGCCAAACTTGTGCCACTATGGAATAATCAAAAAACCATTACATAACATGGTGGCTTCAACTGGATTTGCGCAGCTTGCTAGTAGAATAGGCTGGATTAGCAACGATTTAATTTATACGTTTTTAACCTCACCTTGGGTTACGAGCAAGTTACACCAAATAGCTACATTATCGGTATCTGCATACCCTTCAATATCACCAAATAATATTTTGGAGTTAAATATAGCTTTACCAAAAGATAAAAAATTTTTTGAGCCTATCAATTTAATGTTTGCCACAATCTATTCAAAAATTTCACTTAATCAACAAGAGAATATAGAATTGTCCGCGTTAAGGGACTGGCTCCTCCCCATGCTAATGAACGGGCAAGTTACAGTGAAAGGAACGCACCATAGTAAAAAAGGGAAGTTAAAACATGGCAGCGCAATACTCTAACCGTCATTTTTTCAGAAAAACACCGAATTGGTATCTGGCTAAATATTTTGAAGACAAGGGTATTCAGCTTGGCATAAAGGTGTACGAACTACAGGAAAATGATGATGAAGCCTTGCAAAATGCCTTGAACCAACTACAGCCCGACCAAATAGCGAGCATCGAAGCAGAGTTTCAAGATGTAAATGCCTTGGCCTGTGAGGGAGGTATTATAGCTCTGGTTGACGAAGCAAGTTTTCACAATGACCAAGGCTTTATTAAAGAAATTGCTGCTATAGATGGCATGCACGCAAAAGCTATGTATGCATTTCTCAATAAACCTCAATATTGGCGAGGTGCGGCGATGTTTTTACATGCCGACAATGTAAGTCCATCATATTGGAAGAAACGCAACGATTTCCTCAATTTACCACCACACCTTGAAAATGATGATACCGACGCTTTTGCCGAAGCAATTAGTGAGTATTTTTCAGGTAAGGAAGGAAGGGGTAAAAATTGTATTGTTGAGTCCTATCGCCGCAACCAAAAAGAATATCTCTTTGCTCATCCAGAGGATTTTGGGCAAACCGCTATTGAATGGGTAGGTGGAACTTTAACAAACCAAGCGCATCATCCAGCTTTTGAGATTATTTTTGTATACTGTGAAACGGAAGGTTCGCTAGACATATACGCCCCTAGAAATGGGAAAGCAGTACCAGATTTACAGGCACTATTTGCTAAACATATTTTAAAGCTAGATAGTTTGTCCGAATGGCAAAAGGATCAACGTGTTTATGAGTTAAACACCATATTAGAGAAAGGTTTTGAATTTAAAATAGAGCCAACGTCAGGCATTTCTAGCGTATTAATCACTAGCCTTCGAGTAACGTTAAAAGAGGATCGAAAAAAGCGCATTATGGTGGAAGCTGATGCGTATAAAGATGATAAAGCCGTCTTTAGATTACTAGATCGATTGAATTTGCCCCCGTATGACGTAACCCAACTAAGTTTAAAAGTAACCTTTGAGCCAGTGGGTGGTGCAAAGGCCAAATCTAAGCGAGTAAATATTACTTACCCCAATTCATGTGCGTTGAATCACGATGGCAATGATCTAAAAATACGCCAAATGCTTGCTCGGTCTGGGCTTGAGCCCAAAGCGGTCGAGGTTAAAACGGTTGAGCCAGAAGCGATAATGGCTTAAATGACACTTGATGAAAATCAGCTATTAATCGAAATATTAACCCGCTTAAGCACTGTTGGCAATTCTATAAGCCTTAGTTTTGATGAGGTTGAGCAATGGCCTAGCGGCTTGTTAAATACGCTTGTGCAGGCAGGATTGCTTGTTAAGGACGTACAAGCTCAGTCACTTCAGTGTACAGGTTGTGAGTATGGCTGTTTTATGCCGGTAGTTTTTGCTGAGGACACCCTTCGGGCTTTTATTGTGTGTGATCATTCTGAACAGCAAGATCATATGGGGCGTATTGCAGTTAATTTATCACGACTTAGTCAGTGGCAGCTAAATACCAAACAAGTGGCTACTGTGCTTGCAAAGCTATTGAAGGTGGAAGCTAAGCCCTTGTATCAAGCAAAAACTGGTAGCTATGCCCTTGGCATGCTTAAAAGCCCAAAGGGGCGATGTGCGGCGGTATTAGCCTCCACACCTCTGTCTGTTGTAATCAATCAGCATTCAGTACTTATTAGCGACTTGTTATATATTGAAGCTAATCGCTTGGTTATTGATTCTCAAAAAATTGATACTGTTCTTCACGCCAAACCATTGAGTAAAGGAAAAGTTTACACTGCCCATTCTGATAAACAGCAAGATAGAAAGTGGGCTACTCAAGCAATGTATGCTGATTGGCAAGACCAGTATAAAAAGCTAAAGCGGGAGCACCCAACAAAATCTGACCTGTGGATTTCACGTCAAATATCAAAGATGGCTATTGGTAAAGGTAAAAGCCCAGAAACCATTAGAAAAAATATGAAAGACTAAAAAAGTTGTGCGGAAATTTTTCGCACAAATAACCTATTGATTGACAAAGAATTTGTTCGCTAGGATTCGTTTATTTATTATTGTTTCTTTAGCCCGTGTCGTTGAATCCATTGCACTTGTGGCATTGGTTGCCTGCCTTTTTTCGCACAAATCGCCCAATCATCATGGAACCTCATTCCCAGGAACGTTAAAGAGGTTTCAAAATGTCGCATAAAATTTTAAGACTTCCCGAGGTGATTAAACAAACCGGTTTATCACGTAGTTCAATTTATCTGCGTATAGCTAACAATGAATTCCCACAACCTATTTCATTAGGTGGGCGTTCAGTTGGATGGTTACAGCAAGAAATAGATGACTGGTTACTCAACAAAATTGAAACAAGCCGAATCAACGACAATGGCTAATTATAATCCCAACAAGGTAAAGATCAATCGTAGCTATACCTATGAAGAATTGGCTGCTGTGTTTGGAGTGCATAAAAACACGGTAGCCTCTTGGGTAAATAATGGCTTGCCTTGCATGAAAGATATGCGGCCGTACCTTATTTTGGGGGCGGATGCAAAGCGATATTTACAAATGAGACAACAAGCAAAAAAACACAAATGTAAGTCAAATGAATTTTATTGCATGCGATGTAAAAAGCCAACACGAGCCGCTGAGAACTTCGTGGAATATTTTCCACTGACTGCAACCAAGGGGCGTTTGAGAGGCTTCTGCTTAGCATGCGAAGGAGTCGTGAATAAGTTTATTGCCAATACGAGTTTAGAAAAATATTCACTGATTTTTGATCTCGTAAAGCCGAAGGGATTAGAACATATAAATGACAGTGATAACCCTCTCTAAAACAGTGGTCTTAAATAGTGAGTTTAAACAATGAGAAGACACAATGCTAATAATGAGCGAATCAAGCGCAAATACTTAGTATTTTTAAAACAAGCCAAGGGTCAAAATGAAGCTACTATTGATGCTGTGGCTAAAGCGATTGCCCGTTTTGAAAGCTATAACCAGTACAAAGATTTCAAGTCGTTTCACTATGAGCAGGCTATTGGTTTTAAAAAATACTTGGCTAAACAAAAGCATCATAAAACAGGTAAGCCACTAAGCTTATCTACTTTAAATGGCACGGTGCGACTTTTAAAAGCATTTCTTGAGTGGCTGTCACAAGAATCTGGTTATAAATCCCGTATTAAGTATTCTGATGCTCAATACTTTAACCTGTCGGAAAAGGACACCCGTACCGCAAAAGCTAAACGCCAACAGCCTGTAGCCACAATAGAGCAGATAAAGCACGTGCTGAGAGTGATGCCTAGTACCACCCCCATTCAAAAACGTGATAGAGCTTTAATTGCATTCACGCTATTAACAGGCGCTAGAGATAGCGCAATTGCCTCTATGAAGTTAAAGCACGTCGATTTTAATGCTGACACTGTTTATCAAGATGCTAGGGAAGTTAACACCAAGTTCAGTAAAACCTTTGTAACATGCTTTTTCCCCGTTGGTGATGATGTGCGCGCAATAGTTTTTGAGTGGGTGACATACCTTAAGACAGAGTGCTTGATGGGTAATGAGGATCCCCTATTCCCCAAAACAAAAATGATCCAAGATGAAGATAATGGCTTTAAGGCTGATGGATTAACCAATGAACACTGGGTTAGCGCTGCGGCGATACGTAAGATTTTTAAATATGCATTTGAACTAGCAGATATGCCTTATTTTAATCCTCACAGTTTTCGTAATACCTTAGCAGCTTTAGGTGAAAGCTTGTGCCAGTCCCCTGAGGAATTTAAAGCATGGAGTCAAAATCTAGGCCATGAGGGCGTACTGACTACATTTTATAGTTATGGCGAAGTGCAAGAGAATAGGCAGGTAGATATTTTTAAACAGTTGAGGCAACCGCGTGCGAATAAGTTGGTTGCTAATGTGGATGAATTGGCAAAAGCTGTTGCAAGAGAGATAGTGAAGCAGGGAACTTAGCTACTGGTTAACTTGATTACAATATCAATTTTTATAAAATTAGATCCCACTTTGTTAGCTTCAAACCAAGAGCAGCTCAGCTTAAGCAGTAGTCAAGTGCCGAGGCATTATAGAAAATGTTTGTTCTCATATATGACCCAGCCCATGTGTCTTGGTCTGATGAGATGTTATATTGTATGGGCTCGATGGCATGCCGATAACTACCTGTGAAATAGGCCAAATTTTGAAAGTTGTGAGCCGTAGGCAGCAATGAAAGGCTCGCCAGGTGGGGGGGTGTATACACTGGATGTAGATCGTTCCCTAGGCGCAAAATAGGCGATGAAAAGTGACGAAAGGCGTTGCTGCCTAAATATACAAAGTTGAAACTGTACGACTAGAGTACTACAATATGAAGAAAGAACAAATCGAATATATTGCGTTTGAAGGATCAGCTTATACTATTGAGTGGTATTACAACGAATCTAACCGGTCGGATGTGCTGGAAGATTTTGAAGAACTTTCAACCGGGGATAAGAAAAATTTATTTATGCTGTTCGAAAGAATGGGGAATGACGGAGTAATTTCGAATAAAACGAAATTTAGGAATGAAGGCGATGAAATTTGGGCCTTTAAACCGAAACAAGGTCGTTTTCTATGTTTCTTTCACGTGGGCAAAAAGATTATTGTGCTCAGCTCTTACAAAAAACAAGGTGATAAGCTGCCAAAAAAGGAAAAGAAAAAAGCTGAAAATCGCATGGCAGATTATAAAGCTAGGGTTAAAAAAGGTGATTATTATGGCTAAACCAGTATCAACTTACGAAAGATACATGCAGGATGCTGAATTCAAAAAGGAATACCAAAAAGAATACAAAAAATTCTTATTCAGCGAATTACTCTGCGCTTTGATGGACAATGATCGCAAATCCGTTCGTGTATTAGCCGAACAATGTGGTGTTTCCGCCAAGATCATTCAAAACCTTAGAACTGGCAAGCAAAAGGATTTAAAGCTTTCTACCTTTTTTAAAGTGATTGAAGTGTTTGGATACGAGGCTTTCATTGAAAAAGGAAACGAAAAAATTCCTCTTTTTGATGTAATTGAAGAGGCCGAGGATTTTGAACCTGTTCTCCCTAAGAAGCGACCACCACGAGCTGCCTATACTCCAGTTCGGGCAGCTGCTGCTAAACATATGGCAAAGCATAAAGTGGCTGCAAAACGTAAGGAAGCTTAATTAACAACTAATCTAAGTGCTCGTTTCTCAAAAAGTTTCATATGCCCAGAGGCTGCCTGCTCGATGTGATTGCTCCACCACTCCATAACAGGTTTTCGTCTTGCCAGATAATTTGCCCTATTGTAGGCATTTCGCACTTCGTCTTTGCCAGTGTGAGCTAAGGCAGCTTCTATTACGTCAAAGTCAAAGCCTTGCTCATTCAGAGTGGTACTTGCTAATGCTCTAAAACCATGGGAAACCAGTAAGCCACCATAGCCCATCCGTTTAAGAGCAACATTTGCGGTGCACGAATTGATATGGGTGCGTGGATCACGATCTGCTGGGAACACATGCTCTCTATGGCCACTTATAGGTTTCATGATCTCAAGTAGGGCAATGCATTGGTCGGTTAAAGGAACGATGTGTTCCTTTTTCTTTTTCATTCGTTCAGCAGGAATTGTCCAGAGTCGATTCTCAATGTCGATTTCTTCCCAGCGAGCACCTGCGGCTTCGCTAGGCCTAACCATGGTATGTAGTTGCCATTCGATTAGGCAACGTGTTGTTCGTTTAATGCTTGCTGTGAGGATTGTCCGCATTAATTCAGGTAATTGATCTGGCTTGAGTGTTGGGAGGTGTTGTTTTGTCGGTGCTTTGAATGCTTTACTGATCCCCGCTAATGGATTAGCCGCGAGTATTCCAGAGTTAACAGCAAAGATCATAATTTCATTGAGTCGCTGGCAAAGTCGTTTGACGGTTTCTAGACTGCCTTTAGCAGCAATAGGCTTGATGGTATCGATAGTTTTGACGGCCGTAATCTTATGAATAGGTAGTTTTCCTAGGCTCGGGAAAATATGTAGCTCAAGCGAGCGCCATGTGTCGTCTGCGTGGTTGGCTGATACGCTAGACTTTTTGACTTCTAGCCATTGTGCAGCAATGTGTTTAAGCGTGTTTGTGTGCTCACGTTCTTTTTTAAGATCGTTTTCGTCACGGTATTCTTTGGGATCAATTTCTTTGGCTAGCAATTCTCTAGCAAATTTGCGTTTGCTGCGTGCGTCGGCAATAGATACTTCAGGATAGCTACCAAAACTGAGGCAGGTTCGCACTTTGGTGAACGGCCGGTAATAATCAAATAGCCAAAGCTTAGAGCCATTGGGTTTTACGCGAAGCTGTAAGCCTTCGCCATCTGATAGCGCGTAAACCTTCTTTTTGGGCTTTGCCTGTTTAACTTCAGTATTGGTTAAAGGTTTTGTTGTTCTGGCCATCTTAGTAGTACCACTTTTAGAGTATCGCTATGGTACTACTAAGTGAACTACTAAAAAAGTAGGATCTTATGAAATGCCTTAGAGTCTTATAGGTACAAAAAAAGCCTATAACTCGTTAAAATTATAGGCTTTTTAGTCGTTCTCGTATTTCGTTGGATTTAAATCTGGTGGAGGCGGCGGGAATCGAACCCGCGTCCGAAGCATTTACGCTGAAGGGTCTACATGTTTATCTAGACCATTATTTTAACTGGCCACACCCGGCCTAGCAGGGTATAAACAGCGAGTCTCTGAGTTTTAACCAAGGACTTCGAAACAAAGCCATTGGCGATCTTGTAAAAGTTACCCCCTGTCTAACCGTACAAGCCCGGCTAGGAGAGAGGCTATCGCTTAAGCAGCGATTGCGTAGTTTTCGTCGTTTGCAATTATGACGATTGCAGTTAAGTTTAACGAGATTAATTGCCTACTCGACATGCACCTTAAGTTTCAAGTACCCCGTCGAAGCCTGGTCGCCCCCAACTAATAATCATAGCTAATATAGTTATTTGTGTCAATTTGTCTAGCAGTACAATTAGGCTAGGCGTCAAGCTTTTTTCAAGGCTTAATAGAATATTTGGATGATTCCAGAGCTTCTTTCTCTAACTTTTCATTGGCAGCTTTATCTTTTTCGCCATCTTCAGAGACAAGTAACTCTGGCTCTGAATCTTTGTTGGCAACGGTTTCAAAATGCTTTATTAAAGAGCGTGTATTTCTGGGACCACTCTCTACCGCTTCTGTCTCTTTTTCAGCAGAAGTTAAATCAGCCTTATCGGATGCTGCCTCTTCAACAACCTCAACTGCTATCTCCACTTCTGGATGTATAGGCGCGGATATCTCTATTTCTTTCTTTTTCCCCAAAAGACCAGAAAAGAAAGAGCCAATGGCATTCGCGGCACGTCTAAACACCCCAGGCGCTTCAGCAGCAGTCTGCGTTTTCTTCTCAACAAATTCTTCTACACTCGGAGAAACGGCATATTCTACTTGCCCTTGCACATTCTCAACTTTTTTATTTAATTTATACCCTTTCCAAGCGAGTTTTGTTCCCTTATATGCAGCAACAGCAGCTGGTAAAGCCGCAATGGCACTTAAAGCGCCATAAACAGGTACGGCTGCAGGTGCGGCAGGGGTAGCCAACATAATCATTGGCACAAAGGTCGCGACTGCACTCAATAACACAGCAACCACATTCCAACCAATAATCTTTAAACGAGTACTCGCATTTTCTGATAAGCTATGTAATCGTTGCCTTCTCTTAAACAAATTCATTACTTCGCCATAATCTTCTTTAAACTGCTTTTCAGTATTTTCTTGGCGCCATTTTGTTGCTTTTGTCATCCAATCGCCAATATTTGTGAACTTAATATCTGGCGACTCAAAAACAAGTGTATACATTAATGAGGATTTATCTGCGTTAGGAGAATTTATAAAATAATCTGCAAATTTTACAATGAAGTCTCCTGCTTTTTTCTTATCTTCTGGTGTATTTAAATTCGTCAAATTTTCTAAATATATTTTTAATTCCGCTTTAAAGTCATCGGGCAAACGATATTGCTCTACCAGTTGATATTGATTATGTGCATAGCGTAACGTCGCTGCGTCAGCTTTATCAAAACCTTTATCCAATAGCTCTTTTTCAAAATCAGCATGTGGTTGTTTCAACCAATCTGGTGATAAATTTTTTCCAACCAACATCATCATGATTTCATTTTGCAAATGTGCATTATTTAAGAACTCCCGATGCGGCTCTAACTTATCTGCGGGCAAAGAAAGTAAATCAAGCGTATTTTCAAAATTTTCTTTTGAAGCATGTGGGATCACAGACATGATGCCACGAATTTTTTCTTGCTGAGCTTGGTTTATATTAATAGAGTGATTGAGCACACGAACCATCACATCACGCATTTGTCTTTCAGACATATGCTTTTTATCTTTTCTGTAAATAAGAATATCTTTTATTTCATTTCGTAAATTTTCTGGCAATTGTGCTGCGGCAATTCTTTTTCGGATTTGGCTTGCTTCTTGGAATGTCTTAATTGTTTGCTCATTTATATTAGCAATTTTACACATTTCTTCAATGGCATCAGGTTCTGACTCAAAAAGTTTTGAAGGTAAATGACGATATGCTTTTAAAAGTGAAGTCGCCTTTTCAAATTTCTCATATTCAGCTTGTAAATCTTTAGGGACACCTAATTTATCTATCAGATTTTCTATTTTATCTTTATCTTTAAAATCTTTTTTGATGCGTCTTTTTTCCCATTTTTCAGAGAAATATACCGCAATATTTCGTACTAATGTAACCGTTGACCCCACAAAGGCCAACACAGGCACTGCTGCCGCTAAGGCAAGTGCCATGATCACACCCGTTGCGATAGATAATGCAGCCGAAATACCAAACAAAGTGGCCGGAAACAATTTCTCATACCAGGATAATTCTTTGTTTCGCAGTGTTTCCACCATAGAATAGGCAAACATACCTGCACCAACAAAATGGAAAATGTTCCCAAAGGCAGCACCTAAACTACCTGACGCACTGCCAACATTACCAGCACCTAATGCACTAATACCTTGCCTTAAGTTCGTTACGAGATCTCGAGCGCCTGATAATGCCATATATGCACACTTAAGTTAATTATGGTACTTATAATATAGTTTATTACATTTTCAAGTTAATTTACTAAAATATATTTTATATAGAATTCAAAGCATTAAAATGCTACTTTGTCGCATGTACACACAATAAAATTATGCTTAAAATAAAGATTGTTCTATGTAGTCGCAGCACATGACTATATCCAGCTTGTTTTTTATCTAAATAAGAGCCTCATGAAAAGTATCAGTCCTGTTAGTGCCGAACTCATCTGCATTTTTCAAGCACATACAAATGCAGAAATAGAAAATGCAATTATCAATGCACACAATGCCTTTAAAACATGGCGCAACTATTCCTTTGAGAGACGTGCAAGCTGTTTCAAAAAAGCAGCCACAATACTCAGAGATAACGCAGTAGAGCATGCCACAATGATTAGCCAAGAAATGGGCAAGTCATTTAAAGAAGCGCTGGCAGAAATTGAAAAGTGTGCCGTATGTTGCGATTATTATGCTGAGCATGGCGCTACACTATTGCAAAATGAAAGCATCTCAACAGCAGCACAAAAAAGTTATATCAGCTATCAACCTTTAGGCGTTATTTTATCGATTATGCCTTGGAATTTTCCCTATTGGCAGGTATTTCGTTTTGCAGCCCCCACACTTATGGCTGGAAATACTGCTCTTTTAAAACATGCCTCTAATGTATCGGGCTGTTCTGTCGCTATTGAAAAAATATTTATAGATGCTGGTTTTTTAGAGCATACTTTTCAATCACTGTTGGTAAAATCTACAGATATAGAACCCATCATTGCTCATCCTTTGGTTCAGGCTGTCACGCTCACTGGCAGCACACAGGCTGGCAGCAGTGTGGCTCAATTGTGTGGAAAATATATCAAAAAATCTGTCTTAGAATTA
Organism: Candidatus Berkiella sp.; assembly: GCA_050252335.1. GTDB lineage: Bacteria > Pseudomonadota > Gammaproteobacteria > Berkiellales > Berkiellaceae > Berkiella_A. The sequence goes on from JBFWLB010000007.1 coordinate 38,695, forward strand.
GGTGGCAGTGATCCCTATCTCATTTTAGAAGATGCTGATTTAGAAAGTGCCGCTGAATTATGTGTACAAAGCAGAACTTTAAATGCAGGACAAAGCTGCATTGCAGCAAAGCGCTTTCTAGTGATGGAATCTGTTTATGAAAGGTTTGTCAGCTTATTTGTAGATAAAATGCGCGCCATCCGAATGGGCGATCCCTTTTCTGCACAAACACATATTGGTCCAATGGCAACACATGCATTACGTGATGAGTTACATAAGCAAGTAACTCGCTCTATCCAACTAGGTGCAAACTGTCTATTGGGGGGGGAACTTCCAGATAATGTGGGCGCTTATTATCCTGCCACTGTACTTAGCAATGTAAAACCTGGCATGCCTGCCTTTGAAGAAGAATTATTTGGTCCTGTTGCCAGCATCATCAAAGTCAAAACACAAAAAGAAGCGATTGAAATTGCCAATGCCAGCCATTTTGGTCTAGGAAGTGCTGTTTTTACACAAGATATTGCAAAGGGACAGCATATTGCTGAGCATGAACTCCAATCTGGCAACTGCTTTGTAAATGATTTTGTACGCTCTGATCCTCGCTTACCTTTTGGCGGCATTAAACAAAGCGGCTATGGCAGAGAATTAGCGCATTGTGGTATACGAGAATTCTGCAATATTAAAACTGTTTATATTAAGTAAAACACTATTGATGAACACGCAAATACAAAATAATACTGCAGAAAATACTTGGCTATCAAAACTATACAAATATGGTAAGTCTGTTAATAGTCACGATGCGCTCAAAATAGTCGCTATTACTTTGATGTTTGTCGATCATATAGGTTACTACCTTTTTGACAATAACAGTGTCATGCGCTTGATAGGTAGAAGTGCCGCTCCTCTTTTTTATTTTCTAATTGGCTATACAGGAAAAGTAAATTGTAAACCCAGTTTATTGATCTATGGGGGCATCTTATCATTAACGGGTTTACTATTTGGCCATACCTTCTGGATTAATATACTTTATACCTTTATTTTTGCCTATTTAATCTTGCTGTATATCCCAACAACCAAGCTACCTGTTTTTGTCTCTATAGGATTAATAGTTGCTTTGATTGTGGCAAATTCTTTTCTCTATCCTTATGTAGAGTACGGCACGCTAGGTATTATCATTGCAATTACTGCACATTGGCTAAAAGAGAAAGTGCCTTTAGCGGGGCTCTGGCTTGCCTTAGCCTTAGGTTTACATATGTTTTGGCAAGCATTGGTATTCAATCTCTTTCGAACGCCCGCATTTACCTATGGTACTCTTTTTATAACATTGTCACTTTGGCTAGCGTTATATAACTATAAGCTGATCAACCTTAAGATCCCACAGCTGCTCATTCTCCCCAGCCTGTTTATTTCCCGCTATTCTTTGGATATTTATTTTTATCATGTGTTCTTGTTAAAAGCCTACCATCTGGCACATAAGTACGGTTATTTATTTTTTTAAGGTCTTTTCATGTGCTGCATAATACCGACTTTAATTTCAGTCTTTTTGTGAATATTGAATGAGATCATATTCTTAACGTTTCGTGAAATATCACTTTTGTTTCGTTATAGTGCCTAAAGATGTAGCGCCTTGTCTTTACAGCAAAAAACCTCAGCATTGACTTCATTTTTAGGATTTAGTTTAATAACTAAATACACTCTTTTTTTAACTTTCTGATGTCGTTAGGTGTCCTCGTCATGAAATATAAATTCTTTGATATGCTAAAAACTTGGTTAAAAACACTTTCCAGCAGTGATGCAAAGAAAACAACGCTGCATTCACCTTGGCAAGAGTATGAAACATTATCGCTCATACCTTTAGAAGAATTGGAAGAAATGATAAAAAAAGAACAACAAGAAGCAAAACAAAAATTAGATACTTTTAGCGATGTAATGCTCGAAACAACAGAAAATGCTGAAGGCCCGCATATTGCCGATCTCTCTAGCAATTACCCAATGCCACCTGTTATTACCTGCTTTACCATTGATGATTCTGTTGATCCCAATTTACGCATCACTCATTATCCACCCAGTAATGCTTTGCATTAATTTTTTTAAGTGAGAATCAGAAATAAAAAAAGCGAGGTAACCCTCGCTTTTTTTATGACACAATGAATCGAAAGGATTATTGTGGTTTACTAGAAGTTTTCTTCTGTATTTGTGCTTGAACCATTCTTTCCATATTGCCAAGCATCCCAATCTTTTTATCTTCTGATAATTTATTGAATTTTAAAACATTTGAAACTGTGTTGCTGTCTGAATTTCCAAAAGCGATAACTGTTTGGGGACTCAATTCGTTAAATGCAGTCAATACAGCGCCTGTCATTTTAGCAACAGCCTCTTTGTGAGCTTCATTAACATATTTGGCAACCAATTCTGCATGAGAAGGCTTCAAAGTAACAACAACAGGTTTTTCATCAACCGGCGAGCTGCTGCTGGCGCCACCACTCAATATAAGAAGTTTTGGTTGTTCTTTCTGAGCATCACTGCTTGACTCCTTCTGAACAGGCTTAATCTCATCTTCTTGCTCTGCCTTTAACGGCTTAGTGACAGCTTTTTCAGCATCACGCTTCATAATATTTTTTACAGCAGCAGTAACACCATAAATAGCAGCAACGGTGCTTGCAAGTGTGCCAGCAACAACGGTTAAATAAGATGCTTCTTCAGATATACCAGTCATATCCGCTAAACCCTTCGCTGTATCAACTAGCATTTCTGGTGAATGCAATTCAAGCCCATAACCTTCTAAGGTTCTGCAAAGTAAATCTGTTGTTTCGCAAATAGGTGCAAGTTCAGGTGTGCTGCTACCGAACGTATTTTGGTAAATTTTTACTGGGTTGATGAAATCTAACATGGTCTCGGTTCCTCTCAATTATTAAAAAAATCACTTCAATGAAGACGATTATAAGCAGATTTTATTATTGGTCAATTGAATAACTTCTGTTTGAGATGAAGGGACTGATTGTGCGGCCAAGCGGATAAATTGCTGTAAAGAACACTATAAATTGGTTTATTTCTGTTAAGAAATGGCGCTTTGCTTTGCTATCTTAGTGGAGCTCAAAATATGATGAGCGTAGCGAATCAAATACCCACTTTGTAAAGGGGGATGATGCCTTTTAGGATTTATACCGCGATATTGGTCCACACAGCTAAATCTCTCTTGCGCTCTGCGCTTTCTCTCTTTACAAAGAGAGAAGATTTATTCGCTATGCGAATACTCAGAAAATGATGCTAAGAAATGTACTGAATGCTAGCCTTCGCTAGCAAAACCAAGGAAAAATAAAAAACAATAAAAAAAGCAGGCTTTCGCCTGCTTTTTCCATATTAAAGATTTCTCTTTAGTATTATCTGTTGTACTTAGAAGCTAAACGTGCTGAACGACGTGGGCCTGTTGTTTCAGCTTTTGTTTCAGTGTTTTGAACAGAAGAAATTTCTTCAGAACCTTCAGCTTTTTCAGATTTACCAAGAATTGCATCTTTGTTCATGTATGCAGCAACGCCACCAGCAACTAAAGCTGTACCGCCAGCAATTGCAGCGATTGAATTTAAATGAGGTTTAACATAGCAATCGAAAATGCCTTGGCATACGTCTTGAACGACTGGTGGGCAGTAGCTAGAAGCACCTAAATCACAAGCTTTTTGCTTAATAAAATCTAACATAATATATACTCCGAGTTGTGGTTGAAAAATTATTTAAGAGACAAGGCTAAGTATAATGATATTTTGTTAGTTGGCAATCAAATACAGGTCAATTGAGATAAGCGGTAGGGCTTTTCTTATAGGTGGTAAAAATCCTTATTTTTAAGCTGTTTTTCGCTTATTTTTTAGTCATTACTGACAGAATACATATATTAAAATCACTAAAATAACAGCACATACTGAACGGCTGCCACAATATTTACTCTATACAAACAATTCTGAGAGACAAAAAAAAGCCCGATATTTATCGGGCTTTTTAGTACTTGAGGCAAGTTTTACTTTATATTAAAAAGTAACTTTTACACGCACACCCTTATCTTCCGTATGAGAAGACATACCAATCGCTTCTGCAAGCGCAAGATAATGCGCGTCATCTTTAGGATATGAGCCATCTCTGGGTAAACCTAATAATTCCAAAGCATTGCTCTTTTCACCAGGATTATTAACTACGTGCGTAGCAAAAATACTCGGTGCTTTAGGAAAGCCAGGTAATTGCTTAAATTTAGCAATATTAGTCTCAGAAATGCCAAGTGCTCCTGCAAGCACACTATGATGTTCCTCGGTATGTGCTTTCAAGTAAGCAAATACTTTATTCAAAATAGTAGTTGTTACTAAAGTTTTAGGCTTAGCAACAGGCTCTTTAATTTCTTCTTCTGCTTCAAAACCGCTTTCAGCGCTGCTTGTGTCTGTATCAGACTGAGCTTTATTGGAATTCTGCTGGACATTCAGAACCATTTTAATTTTATCATCTGAATTTTCTGTTTTAGCCCTAATTTTTTGAATAGCAAAGGCAGAGCCAACAACCGTACTACCGATTAAAGTTGCTGCCATAAGTGCTGTTGTTGCAGGATTTTCTCGAACATAATCCATTAATTGCTCAGAAAAATCCTTGTGGAATAAATGCTCCCACCAGCCTTGATTCTTGAAATAATCATATACAAAATCTGGACAATAATTTTCGCAGGTATCATGAAAACCTTTCGTTTTAAAAAAATCTAGCATATTTGCACCTATAAAGCTCTGAATGAATTCGTGGTTTCAGAGCACTTTAATACCATTAAGCTAGTTAAACAAGTTTTCTGTTATATAAAGAGACCAGTGGTTGAAATTGACTGTTAATTGGTGGGAATTTATTATTTTGGCCGTAGATAAACCACGGCACAAATAAGAGCATTTAAAAATAGATTATTCTACACTCACTTCTATAGGCATTTTAACTTCTTCTCTACCATATTGATCATCAAAACGCTCAATATCATCTTCTCCCAAATAAGCACCAGATTGTACTTCGATGATTTCAAGCGGAATTTTGCCAACATTTTCTAAACGATGCATAACACCTGTTGGAATATAAGTAGACTGGTTTTCTGAGAGTAAAAAGGCTTCTTCGCCACGCGTCACTTTAGCCGTACCTTTTACAACAACCCAATGCTCAGAACGATGATGATGACGTTGCAATGATAATTTACCACCAACATTCACAGTAATATGTTTTACTTGAAAACGCTCTCCATTATCAATCGATTCAAAACATCCCCAAGGACGATGCGTACGCTGATGCTGAAATACTTCTTTGCGATTTTGCACTTTCAGTTGAGACACCACAGTTTTAATATCCTGACTATGGGCTTTATTTAAAACCAAAACCACATCAGGCGTTTCAATAACAATCAAATTCTCTACCCCAAGTGCAACTACTAAACGCTGTTTAGACTGCAATAGGCAATTCTTCGTCTTAACAGCCAGTACATCACCTTGGCAAGCATTGCCATCAGTATCTTGTGGATATATTTCAGCCAAAGCATCCCAAGCACCCACATCTTTCCATGCACTCTCTAAGGGCACAACCACCGCATCCGTTGTTTTTTCCATAACTGCGTAATCAATAGAATCGCTTGGGCTTTTCTCAAAACTTGCGGTTTGTGGTCTGATAAAATCAATATCCGTCATTCGGTGTATAAAAGACTGCTGTGTTGCTTGATAGATTTCTGGCGCAAAATTTTGTAACTGCTCTAAATACACTTTGGCCTGGAATAAAAACATACCACTATTCCAAAGATAATTTTGGCTTTCTAAAAATTGTACAGCTTTATCTAGATTTGGTTTTTCAATAAAGCGCTGTACAAGACAAGCATCGTCTTTATATTTCTTACCTTTTTCAATGTAGCCATAACCTGTTTCAGGTGCAGTCGGCACTACACCAAAAGTAACAAGTTTAGCTGCTTGCGCAGCACGAACACCTTGCTCAACTGTTTTCTTAAAACCTGCCACATCAGGGATAATGTGATCACCTGGTAATACAAGCAAAATGGCTTCTGGATCTTGTGTCAGCGCATAAAAAGCAGCTAAAGCAACAGCAGGCGCAGTACTTCTCATCACTGGTTCAATTAGAATAGGTATAGGAGGAATATTCAAAGCTCGAATTTGCTCTGCAATTAAAAATCGGTGCTCTTCTCCACCCAAAACTAATGGCGCAACAGGCGCTAAGCTCAGTGCACGTTGGATTGTTTTTTGAAATAAACTTTTGTCATCCAACAAAGGTATAAATTGCTTAGGGTAACTTTCTCGAGACAGTGGCCATAATCGACTCCCTACCCCTCCCGCTAAAATCACAGGTACTAACATCCTTTTCTCCATCATGATGAATTATTATTTTTTTCTCATCCTAACCTGAGCTTTATTACTAAGCAATTTTATCTCATGCTAAATTCATAAATTAAACAAACTAATTGTGGCTGTCCTGTTAGATCTAGGTAGATCTATGGGTGTCCTAAATATTGATTGTTGGGTGTCCTGTAAATGCAAAAAAGAAAGGCATGAAAGATGACTTCCTAATTTATTACCGTTATGCTTCTAGCATCAAACGACGCTCTATTAGTCGTAGATCAGGATCAGAATAAAAAAGGATGTTCCGTTATGCGGAGTGCATAGTTACGATGCAAGTTAACTTGATTTAGGGATGATTATGAGAATCAATAATCTCGGCTCGTTAAATATAGAACACGCCCCTCAATGTGTAACACCCACAGGAAAAAGTGCAACTATCCCCCACCTTGCAGAGATCAAATAACCTTATGAAAACACAAAATCAATTTCAGCTCTTTAAAGAAAGAAGATTTCTGCCTTATTTTTTCGTGCAATTTTTTGGGGCATTAAATGATAATATTTTTAAAAACGCCCTATTAACATTGATAGCTTTTGGGGCATTCAACCAAACAACACGAGAACTGCTAACTAATTTAGGCGCTTTACTCTTCATCTTACCATTTTTTTTATTTTCTGCTTTGGCGGGACAATTAGCGGATAAATATAAAAAAGCTCGCATAATACGCTATATTAAGTTTGTAGAAATTCTTATCATGGGCTGCGCTACCATTGCATTTTGGCATCATCAACTCGCCTTGCTGTTTGTGATTTTATTTTTTATGGGTTCACATTCAGCATTTTTTGCCCCCGTAAAATATAGTATTTTACCGCAATACTTAGAAAAAGATGAACTAGTCGGCGGTAATGGACTGGTTGAAATGGGAACCTTCGTTGCTATCTTATTAGGAACTATCTTAGGGATTTTGTTGATCCGAATACATACAAGCACAATATTCATCAGCGCTGCTGTCATGCTTACTGCTATTTTAGGGTTTACAGCTTCATTAGGGATCCCGAATCAGAAAACAATTTCCAACCCAGATTTGAAGATTAATTGGGAGCCTTTCTCCCAAACCTGGCATGTCTTAAAAAGAGCCGCATCACAACGAACAGTATTTTTAACTATCTTAGGTATTTCTTGGTTTTGGTTTTTTGGCTCGGTCATTATCACTCAATTATACAACTATAACCAAGATATTTTGCATGGCAATGAAACCGTCATGATCTTAATGATCTCTATTCTATCGATTGGTATTGGGCTTGGCTCTCTCTCTTGTGAAAAATTATCAAGACACAAAGTTGAAATCGGTTTAGTGCCCTTTGGCTCTATTGGACTCACACTCATTACCATTGATTTTAGCTTTGCTCATGGTCTATATCCCGAGCAAGTCATTAATGTCAGTACTTTTTTATCTCATTGGGAAGGCTGGCACATATTACTTGATTTGTTTTTCTTCGGTATTTTTGGTGGATTATACAGCGTACCCCTCTATGTATTACTCCAATCTCGCACAGAAGAGAAAGAACGCTCACAGATGATTGCTGCAAACAGCGTATTAAATGCTCTCTTCATGGTAGTAGCGAGCTTATTTTCTATTGCGCTTCTCACACTTGGATTGTCAATTCCACAACTATTTCTAGTGGTCGGTTTTTGTAACCTAGCGGTCACAATGTATTTATACAAACTACTACCTGAATTTTTAATGCGCTTTATTGCTTGGCTACTCATCAATTGCATTTATAGAGTAAAAATCTCAGGGATTGAACACATTCCTGAAGAAGGCCCTGCCATCATTACTTGTAATCATGTCAGTCTCGTTGATCCGATTGTTGTGATGGCTTGCTGTCACCGCCCTATCCGATTTGTAATGGATCACCAAATATTTAAAATTCCTGTTTTGAAATTTGTCTTTCAAACAGCAGGTTGTATCCCTGTCGCTTCCGAAAAAGAAAATCCAGAAATAAAAGAACGTGCTTTTGTGCTTGTGAAAGAAGCATTAGACAAAGGTGAACTAATAGGACTCTTCCCAGAAGGAAGCCTAACCAGTAATGGTAATATTCAACAATTTAGAAAAGGCTTAGAGCGTATCTTAAATAACAATCCTGTACCTGTGGTACCCATGGCTGTACAAGGATTGTGGGGTAGCTTTTTCAGCAGACGCTATGGAAAAGCAATGCTGCATTGGCCAAGACAATTTTTATTTTCTAAAATCGGACTGCAGATAACAAAGCCCATTCCACCAGAACAATTCAATCTTGAAGAGCTAAAGAATATTACACAAACTTTAAGGGGTGATTGGGAGTGATTTTATTTTATCTAAAAAACTCTAATGCTAATCAATTAAGAAATGAACGAAGTGAATAATGCTCTTCCCTTGGAATCAAGGGAAGAAGCTCACTTTAAGTGAGCAGATGGATTTTTTAGAATTTATTTTAAAAATCCTTCTTTGCACCTAAAGGTGCCTCTTTCTTTGATAACAAAGAAAGAAAATTAATTCGCTTCGCTCATTCGTAATTCTATATAAATGCTAATTTGCTCTTAACTGATTGGCATTACAGTACACACTCAGTTTTTATTTAAAATCCCTCCCAAAAGGGATGCTCCACAATAAAAAGTAATGTAATTAACACTGCCATACGATGGGCGTAGGCTTACCCTCATCATCAATCGCCACAAAGGTAAACAAACCTTCCGTCACTTTATGCTTGGTATTGTCCAATAAACGCTCTACCCATACTTCTACCTCTATGGTGACGGAAGTATTACCACGCTTAGCAATGCTCGCATAACAACACACTACGTCTCCCACATAGACTGGCTCCAGAAATACCATTCTATCGATGGCAACGGTCGTCATACGATTACGGGAACATTTATGCGCTAAAACAGCGCCACCCAAATCCATTTGCGAAACTAACCAACCACCAAAAATATCTCGATAGCGATTGGTATTTTTCGGCATAGCAATATTTTTGATAACTAATTCACCTGTAGGTTCAGTTGCTTCTTGAGTTGAAGTTGGCGTTACACTCATGCATCAATCCTTAAAACTATTTAATGGGTTTAAAACGCGGCGTGTTGCAGAAAATTGTTTAGGAAATTTTGCAATGCCATCTGCTCTCATTGATTGAGCATAGTGTTCGAGATAATACTTCAATGCTATCTTGTCATGCATTTCATAATGCACCACAACCTGCCTTGTTTGTTCTAACATAATGTCGCTCTTTTCTTCGGCTAACAATCCTTCAACTTCTTGAAGATCATAAACCACAGCTCGAATAAAGCCTTCTAATTTAAGCATCTCACCAATATGCTCATACAACCAACTCATAAATTCATGTTGGATTGCGGGTTCTATTCTTAAGTTTACTTCATATATAATGGACATGTTTTTTAACCCCATTTCTTGAAATCAAATCACCGTGCGAAATACAACGACTGATAATAATCATCGGTATCAAACTCGTGGCTTTCAATCCACTGAGCAAGAGATACCCTCTACATCAATCCGAAGACGTTTGATTAAATTCGGCTTTATTGTATTTCTGCTTATTTTAATCGTCAGGCTTTTTACATTACACATTACTCAGAATGATTTCTTGCGTAAACAAGGTAATGCAAGAACTTTACGCACCATACAGATCCCATCGTATAGGGGATTGATTACTGATAGACGAGGCGTTCCCTTAGCCGTTAGCACTCCCGTAGACGCTATTTGGATGAATCCTAAACTATTTAACCCAAGTGATGAGCAACTACAAAAACTATCTAGTTTACTAAGCATAGATGCTAGAGAGATATTATCTAAACAAACTCAATATGCCACGAAATCCTTTGTTTATCTAAAACGTGGACTCCCTCCCAACATTGCTAGTCAAGTGGCTGAACTGCGTATTACAGGCTTGGGGAAAAATAGAGAATTTAAACGCTTCTATCCTTCAGGAAAACAAGTTGCACAATTAGTTGGTTTTACAGATATAGATGATGTAGGGCAAGCAGGATTAGAACTCAGCTTTGAGAATCATCTTAAACCTAAAATAGGTAAAAAACGTGTCTTAGAAGACAGAATGGGCAATTGGATCCAAGATATCGATCAATTTGAAGCGCCCAAATCAGGACAAAACATCGCACTGAGTATCGATCTGCGAATACAAAGCATTGCGCTGCGCGAACTCGAAGCAGCCGTTGAAAAATTTGGCGCTAAATCAGCAACACTGGCCATGATAGATATTGAATCCGGTGAAGTCTTAGCAATGGTCACCGCACCTTCTTACAATCCCAACAATCCTAAAGAACGTGTGGGTGATGCAGTACGTAACAAAGCACTGACCGATCAATTAGAACCCGGCTCTACCGTAAAACCTATTTCTGTCTTAAGTGCCTTAGCATCTGAGCAATTTGATCCCAACACTATTATTGATACCTATCCAGGCACCATGCGTGTTGGTGATCACGTTGTCCGAGATTTACGCAACTATGGAAAATTATCAATTAAAGAAATTTTAGAACGTTCTTCAAACGTGGGGGTCAGCAAAATTACACTGAGCCTTCCCTCTAAACAATTAATCAATACTTTCGACAAATTAGGCCTAGGTACTGGGACACTCACTGCTTTTCCAGGTGAACAAGGCGGGAAACTCCCCCCTCCTCCTCATCCTAAAAATCCTTTTGGACATGCAACCTTAGCATTTGGATATGGATTAGCCGTCACCCCCATACAGCTTGCGCAAGCATATGCAGTGATTGGTGCCAAAGGCATTAAACGACCTGTAAGCCTAGTCAAGCAGGAAGGAAAGCCTCAAGAAGAACGTGTGCTACCACAGGCCATTTGTGAAGCAATGTTAGAAATGTTGGTTTCAGTTGGCCACAGAGCAGAAGTATCAGGATATCTCACAGCAGGTAAAACCGGCACCATTCGTGTTGTAGGTCCACAAGGATACGATCCTAATCGACATATTGGATTGTTTGCAGGCGTTTCTCCTGTTAAAAATCCTAAACTTGCAACCGTTGTGATCGTTGAAGAGCCAGATGAAAAGCATTATTACGGTGGTTTAACCGCAGCACCTGTTTATAAAAATGTGGTAAGCCAAGCATTGATTCTTCTCAATATACCACCAGAATTCGATAAAGCACCCATTATGGCTAAAAATGAAACTGCCCCTGTAATGCCGGTTGAAAATAAAGTTGTTGCTAAATCACAGCACAAAAACAGAAGAAATGAAGGCGCGGGTAATCGGGCTTAGGTTTTTAAAAGAATTTCCGATTCGCGAAGCGAATAAGAAATCCCACTTTTTGAAGGGGGACGCGCACTGACAAGTGCGCAAGGGGGATTGATGCTGAGGATTTAAGGTCAAACAGCTAAATCCCTCTGCTTGGCGCAGCTACGCTGCTACCAAGCTTCTCCCTTTACAAAGTGAGAACATGTTCGCTTTACGAACGAAGGAAGAACAAGACAGTTCCTCGCTCATTGTCAACTTGTGTAGAGAAGACTACTTTACACTGTTAATAAATACTTAAAGATTTTATCAAGCGAGAAAAGTACTAAACAGTACCAAACATACGGTCGCCTGCATCTCCCAACCCTGGTCTGATAAATCCATGCTCATCCAAACCTTGGTCTAAACAAGCAGAGAAAACGGGCACATCAGGATGCTGTTTGAAGAAGGCTCTTAATCCTTCAGGTGCGGCTAACAAACAAACCACCGTAATATCTTTTACTTGATTCTCTTTTAAAGTATCAACAGCACGTATTGCAGATCCACCTGTTGCTAACATCGGATCACAGACATAAAAAGGTCTTTGATGACTCGTTTCTGGCACTTTAAAATAATAGCCTTCTGGTTGCAGCGTTTTCTCATTGCGGAATAAACCAATATGCCCCACTTTAGCAGAAGGCAAAAGAGACAACATTGCTTCCACCATACCAATGCCCGCTCTTAAGATTGGCAAAATAACGGGTGCAGGACCTGATAAGACAGGTGATTGCATCATTTCCATTGGCGTCTGGATGTTTTCTAATGTGAGTTGTAAATTTTGTGTTGCTTCATAAGCAATTAACAATGTCAGCTCATGCACCAATTCACGAAATAATTTGTATTCTGTATCCCTGTTTCTCAGCAAAGATAATTTACTAGAAACCAATGGATGCTTTACTTGAAAAAAATGTGGAAATTCATGATTCTGAATAAGTGCCATTTTCCCCTCTCTTTAATGATAAATTCGTTTGTCTTCCAGCAATAAAGAAGCAGCTATAGAGGCTTTATACAAGATAAAAGGATCAGAATGATTTAAACCATCTTGAATGTCTTCAATATAAGGATGTCTACGACCAATTTTTTCCCAATATTGAGATAAAAAGCTTAAAGTTTCTCTGAGAAATACTATGTATTCATTAAAAGACTGTTCAGTTCTCATCTTTATATAAAACTCTTCATAAAGCCAATCAATCCACCAAATACACCACCCCAAACAACCAACCACCCCAAATGCTCTCTGATCATTCTTTGAATGATTTGCTTGATATGCTGAGGTGTTAATTCTTTTAAGCGGTCGTCTATCATAGACTCTACTGTATCTCGGAATGCTAAACGCGTGCCCTCATTCATCTGCGTATTTGATGACTGAAAATCTTCAATGAGCTTCTCTAATGCAATTTTAATTTTTTCTTGAAGTGGTGCTTTCAATTTATCAAGGGCATTTGCGCCGCCAAACATACTCAACATAGCGCCAATAGAAGAATTCTGTATTTCTTGCATTAAAGACTGATAGATTTTTTCATAATCGATTTGTTCTTTAAAATGTGTAACCGTTGTTTGAGAAAGCGCAGCCAAAGGATTTGCTGTAATATGTGGCGCATCAAAAAACTCGCCCATCATAAGTTGCTTTATACCAGCTTTAAATTGATTAAATTGAGTCGGAATAACGCCCGAACCATATAACCCAGGTATCTTTTCAAATAACATGTAAATTGCAAGCCAATTGGTCAAAGCACCGGAAAAGGCAAAATAACCTATATTACTTAAACATGCGGCAGATGCCTGGTTACTGATGACAAAACTAGCAGCAATACACAGCAAGGCCACAGCATTGGTGGCAAAGCTTTTATTAAAGAAAATAGCTGTAGGAGATACTGCTTGCATTTATACACTAATTACTGCTCATTTAAGTAGTCAGGAGTGTACCACAAGCATCAATGCAATTGAATCCAAACCAAGACAGGGTGATTGAAATGACTGACAAGGCAGCAATATTTTGCTGTCTAACTACGAAGGTGCTTCTTACTTGCTCGTAATAGCTCCACTTCACGTTTGATTACATGCTGAATAAGTCTTTCTGAATCTTCGCCTCTTATTTCAACGAAATTCACAGCAATTCGAAAGGGGTTTTCAGCTGAATAGCTGATATTTTCAGATAAAGCTACTTTTTCACTACTAACAATCTCCCCCAAACAGACAATATACTGCCTACTAGGCAGTAATATTATTTCAATCTGTACTGTTTGCCCTTTTTCAATGGGAGTGGGCGCCATAAAGCTAATACCACAACCACTGAGGCTGACTGTCACCGGCTCTCTATTGAAGATACTGCTATTTTTTCTTCGATCGTTAGGAAGGCCTTTTGCTATAACATTTAATTTTCGGTTCAATAATTCTATTGCTTGCGAAAGTAAAAGATTTTCTTTCTTAGATTTTTTAATAAGATCTTGGATATCTGATTCGAGCATTACAAAGATATGGTAAAGATCTGGACATAAATCTTCTCCAGATTGCAATTTTCGACTCTGAAGTTGCTTCTCTTCTTCAGACAAAGTTTTATAGCTAAGAACAACTTTATCTTCAATGCGAAAATAGCGACGACGCTCTACATCATTCCTGGGGGCTTTAGGTGCAGTCATGATATTCCCTAAAAATTGTGTCCACTATCCCTGCGTTTTTACCATTAAATTATAGAAATTTAATTCAATCTATATTTTAAAAAGAAATTGTTTAAAATTATACCTCAAAAATTGATATTGACAAAAACTTAGTGAATATGCATTTTCCATCTATTTAAATTCTTCATTTTTTAGTCACTCAACAAAAATTTCGATCAACTTCTTGAGATTTTAATAGAAACTCTTCTTTTATCTAAGGTACTCTTCGGATTATTTAATAACAGATGCGCCACGCTGGCTGCACGCACAATAGAAAGATCCCAATTAGATAGCCACTTGCTCTATTCTCTCTTCTCTTTCTTCTCTTTCTTCTCTTTTACTTTTTCAAAAATAGCTTCATCCAGCTCTATTTGATTGGGCACAGCTACTGTTTTTTTCTTAATTTCATTTTTGGATCAGACATGTTACCAAGCATCAAGACTAAACCAATCAATGTGCCTATCATACCCATTGCAGGCGCAACTTCTGCAGTGGCGCTCAAATGCCAGATTCATATCTTTTGATAACATTAATTTGACAACATCTGGCTCATGGCCATCTATCATTCATTGTACGCCTCTCTTCATAAAATGATTTTTGACTTCAATGCCCTCTAAGGCTACCAAACCACTTTTTCGTGTAGCTGTTGCAATTTTTACAGCCTCATCAATACATTCTGCAGGATTAAATTTCTTAAGAATAAATATTTTACCCGCTGATTTAAAAGCGCCAAGAAACTGCTTTAAACCAAACTTTGTCATTACAACTAAAATACTGCCTAAAACAACAATAGAAATAGAAGATATATCGAAAAATGAAGCTATGCCTCCCCCTATCACCATGCTATAGGCAATAATGGCAAAAGAACCAATCAGACCAATAAACGTTGCTAAATCCACGCCCATTCTTCAAGATAAAAACAGATGTTTTACTCCACATTTAGCCATGAAAAAGCATGCTTGCTGCAAATACGCTGTCCTTGCCCCTCTTACTGATTTGGATGATTCACGCTTTTTTGGAAAATCAACTAAATCATTCATTTGCTGATTTTGTAGATAATGACTCTAAATATTGACCGCAGAACAACATTTAAGTTATTTTTGGCGTTTATTTTCGATTGATGAATCCTGTGGCTAACAAAAAAATATCTAAATCCGTTGATTTTGAAGGTTCTTTGAAAGAACTGGAAGAAATTGTCGCTAAAATGGAAGGACAAGAACTTAGCTTAGAAGCTGCACTTGCTCAATTTGAAAAAGGCATTTCTCTAGCTAAACAATGTCAAATCACTCTACAAAATGCCAAACAACGAGTCGACAAGCTCATTGAAGAAAACGACGACAATAGCGCTCAATGAAAGTATTGAATGTGTTATCAGGTTCATTCGAAGACAAGCTTTTTCAAGTACAAGCTCGGCTACCCGAATTATTAAAAAGATTTCTCCCCCCGCCCAATACAACTTTGCATGAAGCAATGCATTATGCCTGCTTAAATGGCGGTAAACGCTTAAGGCCATTACTGGTCTATGCCACTGCAGAAGCTTATGCACTTCCTTGGGAGGCGCTAGATATTTTGGCGGTCGCTGTAGAGCTGATCCATTGCTATTCCCTAGTGCATGACGATTTACCCGCGATGGATGACGATGATCTCAGACGCGGTAAGGCAACCTGCCACAAAGCTTTTGATGAGGCAACAGCGATTCTCGTGGGCGATGCACTACAAACACTCGCTTTTGAAATTCTATCTGACACTACAAAATCGTGTATTTCCTCTGATTATTTATTAGCAATTATTCGCACCCTTGCCCAAGCGATAGGGCCTCAGGGCATGGTTCTGGGACAAGCCTTAGACATGGCAGCAACCGCTCGAACCATTTCTGCGCAAGAATTAATCACTTTACACCACGCTAAGACTGGGGCATTGATCAATGCTTGTGTACAATGTAGCGCTATCGCATGCGGTGAAACAGATCTTAATAAGTTAGCTTTGTTGCAAAATTATGGTCGTTCGATTGGATTAGCATTTCAGATACAAGATGACCTCTTAGATGTTACGGGAGAGAGCTACGTGCTTGGCAAACAAACAGGTATGGATAAAGAAAATCAAAAAAATACTTTTGTGTCTATATTTGGCCTTGAACACGCTAAACGACATGCAAAAACACTTTTTATAGAAGCAACACAATATCTAGAAGCCTTCAATAAACCGAGTCAAACATTACATGACATCGCTTATTATTGTGTCGCGAGGGTTATGTAAATGACGCACAATGTAAATCATGTTTCATTGGATGATATTCATTCTCCTGATGATTTAAAAAAGGTACGGGCCCAAGATTTACCCATATTAGCAGAACAATTACGCCGTTTTTTATATGAAACCCTCAATCAAACAGGCGGTCATTTCGCTGCAGGTCTAGGTGTGGTTGAACTAACGCTTGCCCTACATTATGTGTTTAAGACACCGGAAGATAAAATTATATGGGACGTGGGTCATCAAGCTTATCCTCATAAAATACTCACAGAAAGACAATCTCTATTACACACGATCCGCCAGAAAGATGGGCTAGCCCCCTTCCCTGTGCGAGAAGAAAGTCCCTATGATGTCTTTGGCGTAGGACATTCAAGTACCTCTATCAGTGCAGCCTGCGGCATGGCGCAAGCCAACCAGTTGCTGGGCAAAAGCGATAAAGTGATTGCTGTGATTGGCGATGGCGCCATGACAGCGGGCATGGCTTTTGAAGCACTGAATCATGCGGGTGATTTGAAAAGCAATATGTTAGTTATTTTAAATGACAATGATATGTCTATTTCAGGCAACGTTGGCGCACTTTCTAATTATTTTGCACGTATCTTATCGAGCAAAATGTACACTTCAATGAAACAAAATTCAAAACGCGTACTCTCTCGCATCCCTCCTGTGTGGGAATTTGCTAGAAAAACAGAATCACATTTAAAAGGTATGATAGCGCCTGGTACGCTCTTTGAAGAATTAGGCTGGAATTATCTAGGACCTATTGATGGGCATGACATCCCTACTTTATTAAAGACTTTATCGAATCTAAAAGCATTACCAGGCCCACAATTACTGCATGTGATCACGCAAAAAGGTAAGGGCTATCCCCTTGCAGAGCAAGATCCTATTAAGTATCACGCCGTTAACAAAGGGTTTTATAAATCCTCAACAAGCTGCTCCCAATCTTCCAGCAGTACGAGTCCATCCACTGAAAAATCCATGCCCTCTTACTCAGATATTTTTGGTGCATGGCTATGTGAAATGGCAGAAAAAGACGATCGTATTGTGGGTATCACACCAGCCATGTGTGAAGGCTCAGGCATGGTGAACTTTAAAGCAAAGTTTCCAAACAGGTACTTTGATGTCGGCATTGCAGAACAACATAGTGTTACCTTTGCCGCAGGCTTAGCTTGCGAAAATATCAAGCCAGTTGTGGCAATCTACTCAACCTTTCTGCAACGCGCCTACGATCAACTGATCCACGATGTGGCTTTACAAAATCTCCCTGTGCTCTTTGCTTTAGATAGGGCAGGATTGGTAGGAGATGGTCCCACACACTCTGGCAGTTTCGATCTCAGCTTCTTACGATGCATCCCTAATATGATCATCATGGCGCCTAGCGACGCAAATGAGTGTAGACACATGCTTTACACCGGCATCGTGGCCAATAGTCCAAGTGCAGTACGCTATCCACGTGGTTCAAGCCATTGGGTGGAATTAGATAAAGAATTAAAAGCTTTACCCCTTGGCAAAGGCGAAATAAAGCGCCAAGGTAAGCATATTGCTATCTTAAGTTTTGGCAGCCTCTTACAAACCGCCTTAGAAGTGGGAGATGAGCTCAACACCACTGTTGTAAATATGCGCTTTGTAAAGCCCTTGGATGAAGCATTAATCCTCCAATTAGCTGAAACACATAGCACGATTGTGACACTTGAAGAAAACGTCGTGATTGGTGGCGCAGGACAAGGCGTAAGTGCATGTTTAAATCAGCATGGCTTAAATGTTAAGATAATAAACCTAGGATTACCAGACTATTTTGTAAGTCATGGGGATCCTAAACTCCTGTTAGCCAGCTGTGGACTTGATAAAAAAGCTATCATTCATCGCATTATGCAGGAAGAAGCTTGTCAAAAGGTAGTAAGTACCGTAAATTCTTAAACTTTCTGTGATGCTAAGGTTTCTTAAGTTGAATAACACATTTGAAGATATCCAAAATTGGCCTGATAATCGCAACATTTCTGTTGATAGAGTTGGGATCCGTGGTATCAAACACCCTGTTCGATTCGAAGATTGGGTAGAACAAGGCAACATTGCTAGTCAACATCTGACTGCAACCATTGATATGATGGTGAATCTACCCAAAGATGTAAAAGGCACACACATGTCGCGTTTTGTAGAAATACTTAATGCACAAGAAGTTGTACTCAGCATTGCAAATATGCCTTATTGGTTAGATGCTATGGCGACTAAATTAGAAGCGCAACATTGTTTTTTCAAAGCAAATTTTGACTATTTTCTAACGAAAACGGCGCCTATTTCCAAAGTCAAAAGCTTAATGGACTACCAAGTAACACTCAATGGTGTTCTGTATGAAGGTGTTCCTCAAACCATTGTAACGGTTGTTATTCCTGTTACCTCATTGTGCCCATGCTCTAAAAAACTCTCAAAATATGGCGCACATAATCAACGCTCACATATCACGCTTACCTTAGAAGCACGTCCAAATCTTTCATTACAAAAAATCATTCAATTGGTTGAAAGCAATGCTTCTTGCGAACTTTACGGTATTGTAAAACGCAACGATGAAAAATATATCACTGAAAAAGCTTATGAAAATCCGAAGTTTGTTGAAGATATGGTGCGAGACGTGGCACACGCTTTGAGCAAAGAAGATACCTTATTGGGCTATAAAGTTGCTTCAGAAAATTTTGAATCAATACACAATCACTCTGCTTACGCTGAAATTGATTGTTTAACACTCCCTGCTATGATACGGACTCTATAAGAAAATTTTAAAAAACCCTCACCAGGCTTTCAGCCCGCCTCTCCCAAAATTGGTAGAGGCATTATGATTCGCATAGCGAATCTAAATTTTTTCTCATAATTCTTTAGTCTAAAAACACGAAGAGCCAAGTTCCAGTTATTATCCTGAAATTGGCTCTCATTTGAGAAAGTTACTTCATCAGCAACTACTCTCCTGCGTCTGATGAATGACCTTCGTGTGAACCTTGTTCTTTTTCTTTTTGGATACGCTGGTAAATTTCTTCACGATGTACAGAAATTTCTTTAGGCGCATTCACCCCGATTCGAACTTGGTTGCCTTTAACACCTAATACCGTAACCGTGACATTGTCTCCAATCATGAGGGTTTCACCGATACGACGCGTCAAAATGAGCATTGTCAATCTCCTTTACAACAAAACAAGACGCCTTAAGCGTCTTGTTAAAAATAATCTTTTTATTAAACGCTACTAGGCACGTATGCGTGATGGGTATTCCTCTTGTACAGGCGCTTTATGCAATTCAAAGGCATCATGCAACGCCCTAACACCCAACTCTAAGTACTTTTCGTCCATCACCACAGATACTTTAATTTCTGAAGTTGAAATTAACTGGATGTTTATACCTTCTTGTCCAAGAATTTTGAACATAGTACTTGCAATACCAGCATGTGATCGCATGCCTACACCGACAAGCGAAACTTTCGCTATCTTTGTGTCTCCGACCACACTTTTTGCTTTCATCTCTTTGGCTACTGCTTTCAGAATCTTTAAAGCTTGATCATAATCTCGGCGGTGAACGGTAAATGTAAAATCAGTCGTACCGTCGTCCCCAAGATTTTGAATAATCATATCAACTTCAATGTTTGCATCACTGATGGGCATTAAAATTTTGGCAGCGACTCCCGGTACATCAGGAACCCCCCGAACAATTAACTTCGCTTCATCCCGACTAAATGCAATGCCCGAAACCACCGCATGTTCCATATTATTATCCTCGTAGGTGATTAAAGTGCCAGGCCCCTCAACAAAGGTTGAAAGCACTCTAAGCGGCACATTATATTTCCCAGCAAACTCAACGGCACGGATCTGTAACACGTTCGCTCCCAAACTTGAAAGCTCCAGCATCTCTTCAAAAGTGACGCAAGACATACGCCGAGCATCAGGTACCGTTCTTGGATCGGTAGTATATACACCATCGACATCCGTATAAATCTGGCACTCATCTGCTTCTAAACGCGCAGCCAACGCTACAGCGGTCGTATCTGAACCACCACGCCCTAAGGTCGTAATGTCCCCGTTTTCATCAACGCCTTGGAATCCTGCAACCACGACAACAAAGCCCGCCTTGAGATCACGACGAATATTTTCTTCGTCTATAGCAACAATGCGCGCTTTATTAAATTGGCTGTCCGTTTGAATAGGTACCTGAAATCCCATATAGGATTTCGCTGGGCATCCGATGTCTACCAGAGCCATACTGAGTAGCGCAATCGAAACTTGTTCACCTGTAGATAATAAGACATCCATTTCTCTGGGATGAGGATGTGTACATAAATTGGTAGCAAGTTTCTCTAATCTATCTGTCTCATGTCCCATAGCAGAAACAACTACTACAAGATCATGACCTTGCTTCCTCGCCATCATGACTTTTTTGGCCACATAGCGAATAGAATCCAGATCTTTTACTGAGGTACCACCGAATTTTTGTACTATTAAGCTCATCAACTTATCCAAACAAGGCTGAATTCTAACATGTTTAAAATTTTAGGCAAAATTTGAAGATTTTCCACTATTAGCCTATCCGCTTTTTTAGCCACTTTCTACAAAAAGCTGACAAATCCATGATTTTTCTTAGTGAGTCGCTTTAAGCTTGGCTTCTATCCACTCAGGAGCAGATACCAAGGCAGCCTCTAAGCACTCAGGCTTGCTTCCGCCTGCCTGCGCCATATCTGGACGCCCCCCGCCAGAACCACCCACTTGAGCTGCTAAATGTCCAATAAGCTCACCTGCTGATATTTTTTGCGTACAATCCTTCGTAATACCAACAATGAGCTGGACTTTAGCATCTGAAACCGTTGCAAGCACAACAATACCGGATTTGATTTTATTTTTTAAATCATCTACCAATTGCCGCATCAGCTTAGGATCTACACCCTCTAATTTTTTTATCAGTACTTTCATACCCTGAATTGTTTGCGCATCACTCAACAAATCACCACCGGATTGTGAAGCCAATTTATGTTTCAGGCGTTCATTCTCTTTTTCGATTGTTTTCAAACGTGCAAGTAAATCATTTGATTTTTGCAAAATATTTTCATCATCTGCTTTAAAGCTCTCTTGCAACGCCACTAAGGTACTTTGCTTATTCTTCAAATAATTCAAAGCACCAAAGCCAGTAAGTGCCTCAATACGGCGCACACCTGCTGCAATACCCAACTCTTGCACAATCACGAAAAGGCCAATATCTCCTGTTCGCTCAACATGTGTACCACCACATAATTCAATGGAAAAATCTCCGCCCATTGAAAGTACACGTACTGTCTTGCCATATTTTTCACCAAAGAGTGCCATAACGCCTTTTTGGATAGCATCATCAAAAGCCATTTCTTCTATGATAACAGGAGTATTTTCCAAAATCTTTTCATTTACAAGTAGCTCAATCTGCTTTAACTGTTCTGCGCTCACCCCTTCCGTATGAGAAAAGTCAAAACGAAGGCGATCAGCACTTACCAATGAGCCTTTTTGAGTAACGTGGGTTCCTAAAATTCTTCTCAAAGCGGCATGTAATAAATGTGTTGCAGAATGATTACGACGCGTCGGCTGCCTGGTTGCTTTATTGACTTTGGCGACCACTGGCATTTCTTGACTAAGCACACCTTGTCGCACAACACCTAAATGCAAAATAGCTTGTTGTGATTTTTGCGTGTCACGTACTTCAAAACTACCGCCGGCAAAAGTAATTTCTCCGTGATCACCTGCTTGTCCACCTGATTCTGCATAAAAAGGTGATATAGGCAATAATACAATACCTTCTTTACCTTCTTCTAAGCGCGTGACCACTTTGCCTTCATGTACTAACTTCAATACTTGCGTTTTTTCTTCTAAAGTTGTGTAACCCGTAAAGGTTGTTTTATCCTCAAAACTTAATTGCGTATTGTAATCCACGGAGAATTGACTGCTTGCACGTGCCCGTTCTTTTTGAGCAATCATTAAAGCGTCAAAACCTTGCATATCAATTGCAACATTCTTTTCTCTTGCAACATCGGCCGTTAAATCAATAGGAAAACCATAGGTATCATAAAGCTTAAAAGCAAGCTCACCTGGAATCACACCATTTTCGCATTCATTCATGCCTGCTTCTAATATCTTTAGGCCTTGTTCAAGCGTTTTCTCAAACTGTTCTTCTTCACGTAACACTATTTTTTCAATTTGTGAGCGCTGTTCAATCAATGCAGGATAAGCGTCGCCCATTAATTCGCACAATGTAACAACCATTTTGTAAAAGAATGGTTGTTTCGCTCCCAGTTGACCACCATGTCGTAATGCACGACGCATAATACGTCTTAATACATAACCTCGACCTTCATTTGAAGGCACAACTCCATCTAAAATTAAAAAGCAGGTTGCGCGAATATGATCGGCTAAAACCAAGTAACTCTTATGCGCAATCTCATGTTCCGGCAACAACGCATGTGCCCGCTTAATTAATGCTTGGAACAAATCAATTTCATAATTACTATGCACGCCCTGCATCACAGCAGCCATACGTTCTAAGCCCATACCTGTATCAACCGATGGCTTGGGCAAAGGTGTCATGCTACCGTCTTTCGCACGATTAAATTGCATGAAAACTAAATTCCAAATTTCAATATAACGATCGCCATCTGCATCTTCACTCCCTGGAGGACCGCCAGGCACATGGGAACCATGATCGTAAAATATTTCTGTACAAGGCCCACAAGGACCTGTATCACCCATTGCCCAAAAATTATCTTTTTCCCCACAACGAGAAAACCGCTTGGGATCGATTTTTACATCATTTAGCCAAATGTCCTCTGCTTCGGCATCTTCCCTAAATATAGACACCCATAGTTTCTCTGGGGGAATTTTGAGTTCTTTGGTTATAAAATTCCAAGCAAAGTGAATAGCCTCTTTTTTGAAATAAGCCCCAAAACTGAAATTGCCCAGCATTTCAAAGAAGGTATGATGGCGCGCTGTATAGCCCACATTGTCCAGGTCGTTATGTTTACCGCCTGCTCTTACACAACGCTGACTACTCGTGGCTTTCGTATAGTCCCGCTTATCTTGCCCTAAAAAAACATCTTTAAACTGCACCATACCCGCATTGGTAAACAACAAAGTTTCATCATTATGGGGTATCAATGAACTACTGGGCACAACGGTATGACCATTTTTTGCAAAGTAATCTAAAAATGCTGCTCTTAAGGCACTTAACTTCATTTGTTCACCTAAAATTTCGAGTACTGTTTGTTTAATGTAACTATCGTTATGCAAAAACGATATAGTCTTCTCACATGAATCTTAGGGGGTGTTGTCTTCGCCCTCTCGCAATCCTCATGTACTTCTATTACATTCCGGTTGCTCGAGGCTTGACGCCTACCCTACAATTCATGTGCTGTGACTATATGTTCCGGTAAAAATCCACGTTGAATTAAAAATCGATATTGCTTGCTTTGCTCTTGCATGTTTTGGGGTTTATCTTCACCAAAACGTTTTGTTTTTGCTTGTTGGGCAACTTGAACCCAATCGATTATCTGCCAATCTTCATCTTTCTCAATTTCTCTTTGAGCAATACCATGCCGTTGTAATTCTGCAATAATTTTAAGAGGGCCAACGCCTCGTTGACTTCTCGTACGGACAATACTACCAATAAATCGAGACTCACTGAGTAAATCTTCTTGCTCAAGTACGTCTAACACTGCGTTAATGGCCATATGATCAAAACCACGTAAAGCTAGCTTTTGAGCTAAGTCACGACGCGAATGCTCGCGTCGTGCTAATAGCCGAATTGCCGCTATTTTGACGAGGTTTTTAGGACGCATCATCCTCGGTCGCTTTTTCTTCCGCTGTTTTCTTACCAACAACACGACGCGCTTCTTTTTTGAGCGGAGCAATAGCTGCTTTCTCATCCGCCGTTTTAGCCTTCGTTGTTGTAAGAGAATTAGGCAGCAATTGGGCACGAATTTGCTGTTCTATTTCTTGTGCTAATTGTGGGTTTTCAACAAAATAGGTTTGTGCATTTTCCTTGCCTTGACCAATGCGATTGCCTTTATAGCTGTACCATGCACCTGATTTTTCAATTAATCCAAGCTTTACACCAAATTCAATGACTTCACCTAAACGTGAAATACCTTGACCATATAAAATTTCAAATTCTGCTTGTTTGAAAGGAGGCGCTACTTTATTTTTCACCACTTTAACACGTGTTTCACTGCCTGTTACTTCATCGCCTTTCTTAATTGAACCTGTACGACGAATATCCAAACGAACAGAAGAATAAAACTTCAAGGCATTACCGCCGGTTGTGGTTTCTGGGCTACCAAACATCACACCAATTTTCATACGAATTTGGTTAATAAAAATAGCTAATGTATTGGTACGCTTGAGATTTCCGGTTAATTTGCGCAAAGCTTGAGACATTAAACGTGCTTGCAAACCAACATGATGGTCACCCATTTCACCTTCGATATCAGCTTTAGGGGTTAAAGCAGCGACTGAGTCTACAACCAAGACATCAATGCTACCAGAGCGCACCAACATATCTGCAATTTCTAAGGCTTGCTCACCCGTGTCTGGTTGGGAGATTAATAAATCTTCGAGGTTAACCCCTAATTTTTCAGCATAAACTGGATCCAAAGCATGTTCCGCGTCAATAAAAGCAGCAACCCCACCTCTGCGTTGACATTCTGCAATGACTTGTAAGGTAAGCGTTGTTTTTCCTGAAGACTCTGGGCCATAGATTTCAACGATTCGGCCACGTGGTAAACCACCCACCCCAAGCGCAACGTCCAACCCTAACGAACCTGTTGATATGATCTCAATATCAGGCATATCATTTTTATCACCCAGTCGCATAATCGAACCTTTGCCAAACTGCCGATCGATCTGCATCAACGCTGCGCTCAGTGCTTGCTTTCTATTTTCGTCCATTACCCGGCCCCTTAAGTCACAAAATTAACATATATTCTAATCATAAAGAATTATTATTGCACAGAAACATAGCAGAAAAAATTTTTGCTATTATAGTCCTCAGATAAATAGAAAAGTTAGATATTCTTATGACAAATAATAAAAAAGAAGTAGCCACTGCCCATACCCCAATGATGCAACAATATTTGAACATTAAAGCACAATACCCCAAAACGCTTTTGTTCTATCGCATGGGCGACTTTTATGAATTATTTTACGATGATGCTAAAAAAGCAGCTGAGTTACTCGATCTAACTTTAACCGCGCGCGGCCAATCTGCTGGTGAACCCATTCCGATGGCCGGTCTTCCCTATCACGCATCAGAAAGCTATCTTGCAAAACTCATTCAGCTAGGAGAATCCATCGCTATCTGCGAACAAGTTGGCGATGCTACGAGCAAGGGCCCCATGAAACGAGAAGTCGTCCGTGTACTCACACCCGGCACGGTAACAGATGAAGCTTTGCTAGATTCGCACAAAGAAGCTTTATTATGCGCACTGTATCTTGCAAAAGATAAAGTAGGTATTGCCACACTTGAATTGGCCAGTGGCAGATTCGCACTTTCTGAAACAACGCTGCAAAATTTAAATAATGAGTTGGCTAGATTGCAACCCGCAGAAGTCTTGTTGCCCGACTCTTTTGCCAACAGAGCCAGCAGTGAATACACAAGTCAATTAACGCGTATTCGATGTCGGAACCGCCCAGAATGGGATTTTGATTACCAGGGCGCTTACCATGTGTTATGCGAACAATTCGCTGTAAAATCTCTCAAAGCTTTTCAATGTGATGGTTTCACTCTCGGCATACAAGCCGCTGGCGCTGTACTCAGGTTCATTCATGAAACACAAGGCAGGCAATTAACCCATATTCATCGCCTTGAAGTCGAAACAGAACACGCGCTCTTACAGCTTGATAATCATACACGCAGAAATTTAGAATTAACCCAAAATTTACAAGGGAATCGAGAATATACGCTTATCTCTGTTTTAGATAAAACCAAAACCCCCATGGGTAGTCGATTACTCAGTCGTTGGTTGAATCGTCCCATTACAAATCCCACTATTTTGAATGAACGTTATGAATCTATCACCCTATTACAACAAAAATATGCGCTTGATGAATTGCAATCCATACTCAAAAAAATAGGTGACATGGAACGTATCCTAGCGCGCATCGGCTTACAAAGTGCGAGACCCCGCGATCTCGTGAAATTAAAAGACGGCTTAGTCGCGCTGGTGGACTTAAAGAAACGGCTTAAGTACCCACTACCTTTTATGAAAGGTATAGCTCTTATGCTGCATGAAAATGTAGTAGAAACTTTGGAATGTGCCATTATCGATAATCCTCCCATGATCATACGAGATGGCGGTGTTATTAAGCCTGGTTTCGATGCCACACTGGATGAGCTGCAAGCCCTCAGCGAACACAGCGAAGCTTTTTTAACCCAGCTGGAAATAAAAGAACAACAAGAAACCAAACTGAGCACTTTAAAAGTCGGTTACAACCGTGTACATGGCTTTTATATTGAACTCAGTCGACGTGAATCGGACAAAGTACCTAAGCACTATCAAAGACGACAAACCCTAAAAAATACTGAGCGCTTTATTACTGAAGAGCTAAAGACATTTGAAGACAAAGTACTCAGTGCAAGAGAAAAAGCATTACAACGAGAAAAAGCTCTTTACGAAGAAATACTGCGTGGGTTATTGAAAGATCTAACCAGCATGCAAACAACCGCAAGCTGCTTAGCAGAACTCGATGTGTTGCTTAATTTAGCCGAAAGAGCACAAACTCTAAATTACAGTAAACCGACACTCAGTTCAGAGGCAAAGATACAAATCAAGGCGGGCAGACACCCTGTCATTGAAGAGGCTGTCTCACAGGTGGCTTTTACCCCCAACGATCTACACTTTGACACAGACACCAAGATGCTACTCATTACCGGCCCCAATATGGGTGGTAAATCAACTTATATGCGCCAAATTGCACTCATTGTTATTCTGGCACATATTGGCAGCTTTGTACCCGCACAAAGTGCTAACATTGGCGCTATTGACAGAATTTTTACCCGTATTGGTGCACAAGACAATCTTGCCCAAGGCCATTCAACCTTTATGGTGGAAATGACAGAGGCCGCAAATATTTTACACTATGCGACTGAAAAAAGCTTAGTCCTCATGGATGAAGTGGGACGTGGTACCAGTACTTTTGATGGGCTTTCTTTAGCATGGGCTTGTGCTTATGCCTTGAGCCAAAAAATCAAAGCTTATACTTTATTTTCCACCCACTATTTCGAACTCACACAATGGTCGCAGAGCTATCCAAACATTAAAAATGTCCATCTGGATGCTCAAGAGAAAGATAATACTCTGATTTTCATGCATACCGTCTCAGCTGGCCCATTAAACCGCAGCTTTGGTATTCATGTTGCAAAACTTGCGGGGATTCCTCATGAGGTGATTCATTTTGCAGAGGCTGTTTTGCAAAAATTAGAGCAACAGACCATGAGTAGTGACCAAACACCCACCCTGATGCCCATCACACCCAGCAAAGTCAAAGAGCAAAATCCAAATTATCGTAAAATAGTGGAAGCATTAAGGAAAATAGATATTAATCAACTGCGCCCTATTGATGCATTGCAGATATTGGAAAATTTAAAGGCGATTACTGAAAATGAAACAGTTGCATAAAGGATCATCTATGACTCAACAACTCATTCATGCGCTTCCCAAAGCAGAACTGCATTTACACATTGAGGGTACTTTAGAGCCTGAATTAATGTTTAAACTGGCTCAGAAAAATAAGATTAAAATACCCTTCGCTTCACCGGAAGAGATTAAAAAAGCTTATAATTTTGATAATTTACAGTCTTTCTTAGATATTTATTATCAAGGTGCAAATGTATTGCAGCACAGTGAGGATTTTTTTGATTTGACTTGGGAATATTTGACGCGCGCACATCAAGATAATGTAAAACATGTAGAAATATTTTTTGACCCACAAACCCATACAGCGCGCGGTATCCCCTTTGAAAGCATCATAACAGGCATAAAAAAAGCCTTAGATAAAGCACAAAGAGAATATAAAATGAGTTCTTATCTCATTTTATGTTTTTTAAGACACCTCTCTGAAGCAGATGCTTTTGCAACACTCACACAAGCGCTACCCTTTAAAAATTGGATTAAAGCCGTGGGATTAGATTCTAGTGAAATAGGACATCCACCTCAAAAATTTGAGCGTGTTTTCAAGCAAGCCATACAAGAAGGATTTTTAAGCGTTGCGCATGCAGGTGAAGAGGCACCTGCTGATTATATCTGGCAAGCATTGGAATTACTCAAAGTTCAGCGTATTGATCACGGCGTACAATGCATTAATGATGATAAATTAATGGCTTATTTAAAAGATAAACAGATCCCACTCACCGTATGCCCTCTTTCCAATATCAAATTAAAAGTTTTCCATTCAATGCAGGAGCATACACTCAAAAAACTCTTAGACAAAGGCTTATGCATCACAATTAATTCCGACGACCCCGCTTATTTTGGTGGATATATTAACCAGAACTTCCAGGCAGCAGCAGAAGATTTACGCCTAACTCAGGCAGAATTAATTACCTTGGCAAAAAATAGTTTTAAAGCAAGCTTTTTACCAGAACATGAAAAATCAGCGCACATAGAAAAGATTAATAATCTAGCACGCTTAACAAAAGACTAACTGTAACCATGTCTTCTACAACTTCGTCGATTAATATTAGGGACAGCCAATATTAAAAATATGCACCCACAATAATTTAGGACAGCCATAAATATTCAAGAATAAGAATGCAATCAAATAATGAATTAGCAGTTGCTATCATCATTGGTGACTTTGATTGTGAATAATCTATGAAATGGTTAGCAGATGAGATATTGAATTAAGCAACGTATGTATTTGAATAAACTTTCTTTGCCTGAGAGATGCCTTTTAAACCTTTTCTAGCTTCTTTTCCAAAATTAAGCAATAAGATTTCACTCCCCACCGCATGAGAGAAGCTCTTGCCTAAATTTTTAACCAATGAAATCCAGTTTTGAGGTTTAAATTGTAATCTGGTTAAGATAGGGGCAAGATGCTCAGGAATAGAACCCGCTTCTTTATCATCGCGAATGACTCTACCCGTATAGTCCACAAGCTCTAAATAGTCGGCAAGTTTAAAATCAATGGCATGCGTGTGAGATTTTGAAATATTGGCAAAGGGCACTAAAGATTTGGGTTGGGAGAGATGATTATATAACTCTGCCTTTTCACGTTTTTGTTGTTTCATGGATTTTAATTTATTGATTTTCAACTGTTTAGCAATATGCTGAATACGCTCATAAATAGAGGTAAATTCTGATTCTTCTGGCGTCTTAGTAATACCTGCTCTCACTGGGTTTAAATCAACATAAACCATTGCACTTAAAAGCGCACCTTCATCTAGTAAGGCTTGAGATTTAAAGCGCCCTTCCCAAAATCGTCCAGCTGTCTCATCTTCTTCATTCACATCGCGCGCTATTCGTTCATTTAAGCAACGCATAAACCAACTGATACTTGTTAAGCGCTCTTTCCAGAGCTGAATTTTTTCCTTTATATGCTTATTTTCTTTAGCATCTTTGGGAAAAATAGATGCCCAGCGATGGATGATTTCTTCTTCTGACCAAGCTTGGGCTTGTTTTTCTTCTACATACAGAACAACATGATAATGATTACTCATGATGGCATAAGCACAAATTTTAATGGCAAAGATATCAGCCAAGTATTTTAATCTGTCTACAATCCATGCTTTTCTATGCGAATAATCCGTTTGAGTGAGTTCGTCAAAACCACATAAAAAGCTGCGACGTACACATCGGTTCATGACGTGATAATACGGTGTCGCACTTAAATCTATTTGTTCTGAACGAGCTAAAGTCATAACTTAAATAAATATCCTTTTTATTGATGACAATATTACCGCCAATCTTTTGGGTAGTTCAACTTATTTTTGGCTGTCCTGGATATGAATAGGTAACTACGGCTAATTTAAAGATTTTTGTGCAATGATGGTCTTAGCAATTTCTTTTCTGAATTTCGTATAGTCCATCATATAATGCTTTAATGCTTCCGTAGTCGGTGTTTGCCCATGCGAACAATAATGCTGTGCAAATATCTTAGCCCAATAACAAATCGCGGGCCCGCAATCATAATCATTTAATTGGCTCGGGATTTGAATGTGTTCTGCGATTAGCTGTTCATCGAGCACGTCTGGTAATAATTCATTTACTAAAGGGCATGCATATTGCCGATAGATATCAGGACTATCACTGCTCTGAAACAAATTATAACTATCTAACATGAAAATACTCATGGCTTTTTTAGTAGCTTGCGCTCTGTCAATGACAACTAAGTGCCAATGGCTATTCACAAGAAGAGGCCAAAATATTAGCTGCGTTTTCGTAAAATCAAAATTAATGCGCCGTGTTGTTTGGCTTGAGATGACCGCTATCTTAGGGCTATATTGAACCAAAGTCTTAAAGAAATCGTTCACAATCTCTTCATTAAACCAAGCACGCTCTATTGTAAACTCGCGTTTAAGTAAGGGCAGCAATAATCTATGACTATGCGGTACAACTTGTGATTTATTGAAAGTTGTTGATACTGAAGCATAACACCGATCGAGCGTTTCTGTTAGGCAAAGCAAATCACTTATTTCATATATATTATTTTGTATTTTCATGCATGCCTAAAATTTAGAAGTATTGAGCAGACTATTTATTGCCTTGTATTATGCCGATTTCTTAAAAATTTTCCACTCAAAAATCCCAGCATTTAGAGATATATGACAAAAGGTTAGAGATAAACGATTAACAACTTATTGTTTTTATATTTAAAGATAATTTGGGAAAATGATTCTGAACATTTATATTTTTTCGAGAATACGTGCAAATACTCTCAATATAGCAAATACATAAATATTATTGAATCACTTCATATTTTTTAAAAAACAAGCATATACACCTTTATGCTATATTCAATGAACTATCCCCTTTCTACATGGTCTTAATTGGAAACAGAACCATCTTGCACAACGCGATGATCAAATAACCAGAGGTTAATGTTATGACGCAAGAACCCAAAAAAATCAAAGTGCAATTACTGGGTGAGCCCAAAATACTGGCAGCAGAAATAATGTTGCAAATGGCTGGTGAAGGTCATGTAACCGATCAAATGAAGCTACGTGCTAATGACTCAAAAGAGATTCAAGTAAAATCAGGCGAAACAAATATTATTTTTGAATTGTCTCCACCAGAATCACAAATGATAGGCGGTGAGCTTCACACTCAACCAAAATCAACAGCAGATCATGTTATCATTGTATTAGACCCAACCGATAAAAATGCAATGGATATTGCTGAAGCACAAATTGAAAGTGCAAAAAAATTATTTCCTAAAGCTTCTATTGTCCTCGTTGCTACCAAAAGTGATGAGAAAGAAAATTGGCAAGTCACCAGTGGACAACTTCAAACACTTGCACAAAAACAGAAATGTGGCTTTCAAGAAGCTTCTGCCACAACAGGCATAGGCTGTCAAGAAATTGTGGATGTAATTGCAAAACAGGCTGCGACATTAAAAGTAGATCAAAATCCCGTGACTGAAAGTAAAATATTGACAACACCTACACAAGGCTCTCAACACCCCACCCCTCAAAATATACAACTGAGTTCGAGTAAAAATTCGGACAAAAAAGAACTTAAAAAGAAAGAAAAACAAATCAAAAAAACAAATAAAACTAAAACAGATGAAGTAATTTCACCTAAAGAATTTGCAGCCTCTCTCAGACAATTTAGCTTACAATATCTTCCAGATATTACACCCGCACAATTAAAAATGGATCCAAGAAAAAAAGGTCAGCGAGGCGCATTAGACAGTCACATTGATGCACAAGAAAAATTACAGCAATTTATTATTTTAGATCTTCTAAGACAAGATAATGCTCAAGACATGCAAAGAACTTTTGATTTTTATCTAAAAGTGTTAGAAGAAAGTATAAAAAATAACGATTTCCAATCTGCCGCTACCCTGTTGGGAGCATTAAAAAGCCCTTCTATTCTGCGACTCAGAAAAGAAGAAATCAGATTAACAAAAGTTGGGGATCGACCCACCGTCATTGATGCTGGCGATAATAAATGTATTAAATTAAATAATGCACAAATAGAATTCTTACGTGACGCAGAAATGCTATTTGATGGCAGTAATATATTCGAAAACTATAGAAAAAAATTAGATGAACTACGATCACAAAATAAACCTTTTGTACCTATGACTAGCACTATTCAACAAGTTTATGCTCAAGCACTGGGTGGTAGTCACACTTATAAAGAAGCAGACATTGACCTCGAGCTTTCTCATGATAAACAAAGTGCAAGAAAACAAATTGCTCAAGCAAGGCAAAATACAGCTCTCACTACTATTCTTAATGACTTTCAACCTATTGACAAATTCAATAGCTTCGCAGATGCAAGAAGCTTGGATATTTTATCCAGAGGCCAAGATGCACCACCAGTCTTCAAAAAAACACACCCTTTTCATGAAATTGCAAAACAACCAGAAATGGCTTCTCAGATAAATAGTTTGCTACAACTTGCACAATTAAAAACTACACCCAAACAAACAGTAGCCGAGACTACTATCCAACCTATTGGTAACTTTACAATTTATTCAGATCCCATTGAACAGCTGATGTCTGGATGGAAACAAAGCACAACAGAAGAACAGCAGCCTTATACAACAAAGGAATTTGATGATATCGCCACAGCATTGATTTTTAGAATGCCTGCACAAGACATTATAGACAGTCTTGCTGCCATCAGAGCAAGAGTGCAATCTGAAGATGGTCATCTTTATTTAGCAACCCCTGATGATCAACTCAATTTTATCTCCCAAACTATGATGCTGATAAGTAGCATTGCAAAAATTGTTCCAGATGCATTTGCTGAGTGTAAATTTGACGCCCTCACCCGTGACAAAGAACCAGAAGAATATGCTCGAATACTTAATAAAATACCAGATGTTATTAAAGCTACAGCGCATAAAATACAACCGATTGAAATGACCGTTAGCCAAACGCCTTTAATCATTGATGCCTACTTAAATACCAAAGTTATACATAAACCAGAAACTGCTCGTGCCGTCGCTCAAGATTTATTCAGAAATAATTTAAAATTAATGACTCAAATACAACCAGAAGAATGGGTCAATCAAAACTGGACGCGCGGCAAAAGCCCTCATATTATGGAAATGGCCAATAGTTTTAATAGTTTAAACGCCATGGTACGGCAAGATATTCTATTTGCTCACTCCGAAAAGCATCAAGATAGAATCTTTCGATTCTATATCGAAGTGTTAGATCAAGCACTTGCTAATCATGATTATTTATCCGCCTATGCTATTGGTGCAAGCTTACAAGATTCCACTATTAGCAGATTGACTTATCTTGGCGACGATAAACGAACTGCTGAAGTAATGGAAAAATTTAAAATACTTTCTAATCCTAATGAAAATAAAAAGGCTTACAATACTGCTCTCATGTCTTTAGAAAACACAGCACATGTGCCCAACATACCGTTTTTATTGCAGATCTTCACTTTCATTGATGATGGTAATAAAGACACAGTAACCATAGGTGGCTTAGATCATACCAATTTAGACAAAATCGGCCTGGATGGCAGAGAAATTAGTCGTTTCCAAAAACAACAAGCGATGGCACAAGCCTACTTGGCAGCATTACCAACCAATAAACCAATACTAACAACCGATATTCCTAAACGTATAACAAAACCCTATTTAGATACAGAAGAAGCAGAAAAACAATCTTTTGCCATAAAACCCAGAGGCACAGATACCAGCCCCACTTTTTCCCAAGAAAGAATTGATTTACTACAAAGAACCATTCCCAGTATGGTGCGACTAAAGGATGCGTTGGCTATTCATATTAACACTACCGTCAGAGGATGCGAAAATATAAATCAAGATCCCCTATTCAAAGAAGCAAAATCTAAAGAAAAAGATCTTGAATTTATCCATAAAATAAATTCACAAGGTGAAATTGAACTGAGCTTTAAGTCGTTAACACTCTCACATTTGAAAACTTTACAAGGCAGCCATTTTGCGCAATTGCTTGCAAAAGATCTCAAAAACAATGGATATTCAATATCAGATACTGATATACAAGCAGGGAAAATAATTCTACAAGGCACAGATGTAGTAAAATTCTTAACGGCAGCAGGTGTTACTAAAGCAGATATTGACCTCGCTTATAAGGGCAAAGGCTTTGATCCAAGTATCCTAAACAAACCACCCATGACACCTTCTACACTAGCCCCAACTGTAGAATCTGAAGCGGATGATGAGGAAGCAGACGAGCTTTTTTCAGTCAAAGAATCTGATTTGAGGCAAACCATTGATGTTCAACCAGTAGGTGTAACTCATACAATTGCTCCAGAGGAAGAGCAAAATCCAAGTGAAGAAGAGGAAGCAAAAACTGAAGCAAAAATTGAAGGTCGGCCACGCAGGGGGGACGATGTTTCAAGACAGCCTCCACGCCCAAATGCAGATATCCTACCACA
>JBFWLB010000008.1:0-63891 GCA_050252335.1 Candidatus Berkiella sp.
ACGATAGACAGATTCAAAATCGCCATGCGATGTAGAAATTGTAATCCCGCGCACACGTTCTTCAGGTGCTTTATCGATATTTGCGTAATCAACAACCTGTGCTTGACCTTTAGATGCCAATACTTTTGTAATTGCCGCGGTTAATGTGGTTTTACCATGGTCCACATGCCCAATTGTACCCACATTGACATGTGGCTTATTACGTTGAAATTCAGCCATTTTATTAAGCCCCCTGATATTTAACTAAAATTGCATGCCTAAAAAAAAATAAAACTAAACTCCAGAATTCTGGAGCCCACAACCGGGATTGAACCGGTGACCTCTTCCTTACCAAGGAAGTGCTCTACCACTGAGCTATGTGGGCATAGCTGCCACATAATCAGCTTTTGGAGCGGGTGATGGGAATCGAACCCACGCTATCAGCTTGGAAGGCTGAAGTTCTACCATTGAACTACACCCGCAAAAGCAATACGCCCACTGACGATTACGCTTTAAAACTTTGGTGGAGGGGGGAGGATTCGAACCTCCGAAGGCAGAGCCGTCAGATTTACAGTCTGATCCCTTTGGCCGCTCGGGAACCCCTCCCAAAATGAGAAGCACGTATTCTGCTTAACCCAACATGTCTTGTCAACTTTTAACAGGCGAAAAAAGTCAACCGACATTGATCTCTGGAATTAGCCGAGAATAAACGCCTTCACTAACTTTACTAGATCTTTATCTGCCTAATTTGAAGCTGGCAACAGGATTTGAACCCGCGACCTGCTGATTACAAATCAGCTGCTCTACCAACTGAGCTATGCCAGCAAAATGAGTCAATACGATAACTTTATAACAGTCACCTAGTCAGGCCATTCTACTGCCATGCTGCACGCTAAGCAATTACTTATGAAAGAATTATTCATATTTTATGCTCACATTTCCATATGTGAGCGCTTTTAGGGCGCCAGCTACCTCAACAAGTAGCTCTCCACGCCTATTAATACCTCGATATTGCCCCTGTTCTTTTGAAAAGGGAGTGCTAATTTCAATTTGTTTATCTTTTAAAAGATCAAAACGTTCCCATTGTGCATAAAAAGGATCAAAGCCAAATTGATTGAATAATGCAAAGTCTGTTAAAAGTTTATTAATTAACTTTCCAGCAAATGGGTTACGCCCCAAAACCTGCCCTAACACTGATTTCAAATCAGTCCATTGCTTATCAACAGACTCAAATCCCCCCATATCAAAATTAAGCCCTATTCCAACAACCACATGAATAATGCCTTCTGATTGCGGGGCAGGATTGCCTTGGGTCTCAATTAAAATACCCCCAATTTTTGCAGAACCAAACATAAGATCATTCGGCCATTTGATACCTAAGCCTGCTGGTAATGGGCAAAAGCCTTCAATGGTATTCAAAATGGTCGTTGCAATGCTTAGACTAAACCCTGATATATTTTGCACAGCATTGAAACAACCATAGATGGATAGGTAAAGATTTCGACCAAAAGGTGATTGCCAGACTTTGCCTTGCCGACCTTTACCGTGGGTCTGAGATTCGCTCAAACAAATGCTGAAAGGCTTCTGACCATAAGCAATTTGCGACAATAAATAATCATTGGTAGACGCAACGGCTGGTAAAACATCAAATTGATAAATTTGTTTTTGTACAGACGCTGTTAGTTCAGACAATATTTTATTCTTGTCTAATAATTCCAATGGCTGCGTTAATTTGTAGCCACGGGAACGCACCGCATCAATGGACACCCCCAAAGATTGCAAATATCGGATCGCTTTCCACACGGTAGTACGGCCAACGCGCAAATCTTTTGCGAGCTCAACCCCCGAATGAAACTTAGCATCTTTTAAACGTTCAATGATCTCAAAAGCCACTTGCATTTTGAAAGCCAGATAGATTATTTAGAGCAAAAACCATTATAGCGCAATCCCCCTGCTATTTTCATGTCGCCACACGCAAGGCAGGGTAAGTAAAGGCCAAAAAATGAATACTATTCATTGCGAAATGAACAAA
This sequence comes from Candidatus Berkiella sp., assembly GCA_050252335.1. GTDB lineage: Bacteria > Pseudomonadota > Gammaproteobacteria > Berkiellales > Berkiellaceae > Berkiella_A. The sequence continues at coordinate 2,012 of JBFWLB010000008.1, forward strand.
GATGCAGGCTTCTATTTTCTTTGTGCGAATATAAGCATACCCAATAAATAAACCAGAGATACCAGCTAACAACATATAAAGCCAGCCCCCCTGAAAGTGAAACACCCCAAATAACGCAGAAGCAAGAATCAATGCTAACCACTTTCCACCAGAGACATTTTGAAACTGCAACATCAGAAAATGTTGAATCATGCCACGAAAAATAGCTTCTTCTGCTAGGCACACAAATAATAAATTATGGAAGGCCCATAAAAAGAAAAAATTAGTCGGCTTAATATCAATACCGACATACTGAAAATAAAGCGCTGCCCCCATGATAACAGGTACGCACAAACAAAGTGGTAGCAAAGATAATTTTAAAACTGGCTTCCATGCCCCTTCATTCATGAGAGAGCTTGAACTAAACCATAGAAAAAATAACCCTACTAAAAAGGCTTGTATACTTAAACTCATACTAAAAGGCGCAGCGTTATGACTGAAGCTAAATGACTTCACAATGTGCCAACTAGTGATGCCAGGAATAGAATAAAGCAGACAATAAATCCCCGCTATAATTCCTAACAAAAAAGCAATACCGCGAATAGAACGCGTCACTGCATTTTGACCATAGTAGATAAAGCTTGCAAGCAACATAATGCAAGGCAAACCTATCCAATCAATACGTCGAATATAAATGCCCATACCTATAACCATGACAAATATACCAATGCGCGCAAACTCATCTTTAATGTAATAAAACGAAATGAATATAAGCGCGATCAGACTATAGAAAAAAGTAGAGAGGTGATCTTGCATTAATACAGCATAATTAAAATGGTATTTGCTAAGATGATAAGCAATCATTATTCTTCATTCCTTTGTCTTAAAATATTCTTTGATTTCTGTCTTTAATCGTTAAGGGGCGTCAAATGATGTACACAAATACCACAGACTCCAGTGAATGCTCCCACAGTTAATCCCATCAAACCACCCAAACCTGCACCTGCCGCTATCCAGATTGGAAACAAAAACAGCTGCCAAGGATTAAAGCTTGGAGAATTGAGCGCCATATAACCGCCAAGTCCAGCACCTAACAATGTACCCCCTATTACTGATCCACTGAAGATATCAAAATCACTGATCCCCGCCGCAACCCTATTTAATTCTAATTTGCTTAATGCTCTCATGATATACTTCCTTGATAAGTTATCGTTTGTTGCTAAGTTATTTCCCAGTGGTACAACTCATTCTAGTGATGATTGGAATTAATGATTTCTCTTATATATCAATCAATTATAGTATTCAATCCCTTGCCTTCTAGATATCGCGGACAAGCCACGGCAATCCAGAAGGTGAATTGAACAGCTCAAAAGTATCTACCAGGAAAGATTAAGACAAAGGGACATTTTTGAAAATAATTAACGTAGCTTAACACTACGACTTTTTTCAGGTGTTTCTGGATCTACGGCACGCTCAGTATGTTGTGATTTCTGATAGCTATTGAACATATTTATCATCGACTTAACTTGAGTGCGCTGTGGTATGGTTTCACTGTCTTGAGATTTTTTGCTTTCTACTTTTTTCTCTGTTGTGTGCCCTTCAAACTGAGCAATTCTTGCTTTTACGCCTAATGAGGCTGTGCTGCCGCCGTCTAAGGCACTCTGTAATTTAGACAACAAGGAATCTGTATTCATGACAGGCATAGGCTGTGTATTGGGCTCGTCTTTTTGGGACTTCTTTTCACTAGACTGAGTCAATACTTCTTCCTGCGCCTCTTGTTCTTTTTGCTCTTGCTCTTCTTGTTGCAGCTCCTCTTGTTCCGACTCAAGCTTTGTTGCTAATACTTCTGGCTCAGATTCTGGCTCAGAACTTACTTGTTGCTCTATTTGTTCTGCTTGCTTTTCTTTTTCTTCTTCTTTCTGATTTTCTTCTTCTATTTCTGGCACGCTATCACGTGTTGTTGCTTGTGGCGCAAGTTCAACTTCCGATATACCCTCGGGATTCGCTACTTTTGCTTTTTTCTCGCTTTCTTCCGCTTTCTTTCCTATTCGAGACTTAAAATCCAAATTCACGGCTTGCCCTTTTGCAATATCCTCAATTGCTGCCTTTATATTGTGTTGATGCTCAGCAAAGACAAGCCCACTACACAATTCACGTCTTATTATTTCATCTAGCTTCTTGTCAACCTTTATACCAGCAAGTGCCAGACAGTTCACATTTTTTCCGTACAATTGATTATAGAGTTTCACCTCTATATCTGTTTGCTCTTTAATTTTTTCGAGAAAAGCAGGTGTAGAGAGAAACTCTTTAAGCTTATTCTCAAAAGCTTCTCGCCCTTGAACAATACTGGCCTGCAATTCTATGGCGTGTTGCTCTATCAGTGGTTCAAAAAGTGCCTGCGCTTTGTCGACACTTCGTGCGCCCATGGTAATGTTTCCTCCCATTTGATATAACGCGCTGTTTATTGTTCGAAACTTTAGCTCGCTAGTTGGTTGTTTCTTGAACAAACGCTGAAGCAGCGGAGGCTGACGCACCTTTTCGAGTTTTTGTATATAGTCTTCTTGAACATTATGCTCTTTAAGATATTTTTTTGCTTGTTCTTTGTTAATTTTCGAAGGTTTTGGTGCTACATTCTCTGCTGCACTTTTATCTTTAGGCTCTACGATAGGCTTTATGCTTTGATAAGAATCCTTTACTTGTTCAGTCACAGCCTGAGATAGTTTTTGATAATTTTTCTGAAGGAAGGATGAAATACTGTCTTTTTTCTCTTCCAAATAGGCTTTTGCACGTTTATAAACAGAGCCTATTCTTGCACCTATGCTTTTATGCGACTTTTGAGAATCTATAGATTCTTGTTTTTCCTGAGATTTTTCGTTCATTATGTTTACCTACAGCTATAAACATATAAAAAATGGCCTATTTCTAATGTATCCTATATACAAAAAAATAAAAACCATTTAAAAAAACAATACTGTTAGCAAACCTCTTGTGGCTCCTTACTGTTTATAGGAAGAAATTTAAGAATGAGGGAAAGGTCATTAGCAAATGAAAAGTGTAAATACACTTTGCTAAAAAGAAGCCTTCTCCACTATAAACTCATGCTACAAAGTCAGAATATAACCCAAAGACAGTCTATAAGCGGAAAAGGTTCATAAGAATTAAATGCTGGCCTAAACTTTTAAGTCACTGATTGCCTGTTCTAGCTGTGGCAAAATCTCAAACAAATCCCCCACTAAGCCGTAATCTACAATCTGAAAAATGGGCGCCTCAGGATCTTTATTAATGGCAACGATGACTTTGCTGTCTTTCATGCCCGCAATATGCTGGATAGCGCCAGAAATACCAACGGCAATATACAAGTCGGGCGCAACAATTTTGCCTGTTTGCCCCACTTGAAAATCATTGGGAACAAACCCCGCATCTACTGCAGCGCGTGACGCCCCCACAGCCGCATGCAAGCTATCTGCAATTTTCTCAATGAGCTTAAAGTTTTCTGCACTGCCCAAACCTCTACCGCCCGATACAACTTTCTTTGCTGAAGTTAATTCAGGTCTGCTCAATTCAGGCGTCTCTTCTTTTTCAAAATTAACCTGCGTAGACGGGGAAAATTGCAGAGCGATGGCTTCGATTTCACAAGCAGTTTCTTTGTGTGTAATCGCAGAAAATGCCGTTGCACGCACCGTCAGCACTTTAATTTTCTCATGCGTGCAAATACTTTCAAAAGCATTACCTGCATAAATAGGTCTTACAAAGTTTTGTGCATCTATAATCTTCACAACATCTGATAGCTGAGAAACATCTAACATAGCAGCGACTCTTGGCATGAAATTTTTTCCAAAGCTCGTGCTCGCCGCTAAAATATGTGTATAGTCTTTTGCAATACTGAAAACAACTTGACTCACATTTTCCGCTAACAGATGAGAAAAACACGCATGTGAAAAAATTCGCACTTTCGCCACACCTTGTAATTTTGCACATTCGGATGCTAAATGCTCCACCGCATCGGCAATGACTAAAACTTCGCATTGCTGTGCAATTTGGCATGCGGCCGTTACCGTTGCTAAGAAGGCGGGTGTTAATTTTCCTTTATGATGTTCAGCAATAACCAATACTTTTTCCATCTCAAATAACCTTCTCAATGTTATGCAAGGCATGCATTAACTCAGACACATCTTTAAGCATTTTACCCGCTTTACGAGGCGCAGGCGGCTCAACCTTTGTTACTGTCACCTTTGATTCGAGTTGTAACGATGTCTCTTCCAAGGCCATCACTTTTAATGGCTTCTTTTTTGCTTTCATAATATTGGGCAATGCAGGATAACGAGGTTCATTCAATCGCAAATCTGTGGTTATCACACAAGGCAGTGACAATTTTATTGTTTCTAAACCACCATCTACTTCACGCACTACACGCACTGTTTTTGCGTCTATGAACTCAATATGAGAGGCAAAGGTTGCTTGTGGCCATCCCAATAATGCAGCCAACATTTGACCCGTTTGATTGCAGTCATCATCAATGGCTTGTTTACCCATGATAATGATATCAGGCTTATGTGTTTGTGCTGTCCATTGTAAGATTTTAGCAATCTGCAATGGCTGTAAAGATTTATCTGTCGCAATATGAAGCGCTTCATCTGCGCCTAATGCTAAGGCATGACGTAGTGTTTCTTGTGCTTGCGTTTCGCCAATTGAAACAGCAACAATTTCCTGGACAGTATTTTTTTCTTTCCATCGAATTGCTTCTTCCATCGCAATTTCATCAAAAGGATTCATACTCATTTTAACGTTCTGTGTTTCTACGCCACTACCATCTTTTTTAACATGTATTGTGACGTAAGGATCAACAACGCGTTTCATAGGAACCAATACTTTCATCCCAACCTCTTCCATACTGGTGTTAGAATTTTTTGAATTTATACCCACAACAGATGATTCTTCGGTTAGGCGGCAAGCGTTCGAGCAATAGGAGTGTATACAAAATACATGACTATTGTGAGATACGCGAAGCCAACAACACTGAAGATTCATCTGTGAAGGGTATATCATGATACCATGATTCATTCATATCAGAATTAATTAGATACACTTGGGTATTGTGGTTAAACTTAGATATATAGCTAAGGGGGATTAGTGGAACGAGAGTCAATGGAATACGACGTTATCATTGTAGGTGCAGGTCCCTCAGGCTTATCATCGGCTATTCGTCTTGCTCAATTATGTAGGGAACATAACAAAGATTATAAAATCTGTGTACTCGAAAAAGGCGCTGAAGTCGGTGCACATATACTGTCTGGCGCAGTCCTTGAGCCTCGTGCCTTAAACGAATTGATACCTAACTGGCAAGAACTGAATGCACCTTTAAAAACAGCCGTAAGCCAAGATAATTTTTACTATTTAACAACCTCTGGGCACTATACACTCCCAACACCACCTCCGATGCACAATCATGGAAATTACATTATTAGTTTGGGACAATTCTGCCAATGGCTCAGCACGCAAGCAGAAAATCTAGGGGTAGAGATATTCGCAGGCTTTAACGCCAGTCAATGTTTGTATGGAGAAAACAATGAGGTCATTGGCATACAAACAGGCGATATGGGCGTAGATAAAAACAACCAACCAAAATCAAGCTTTCAGCCTGGCGTCAATATTTATGCCAAATATACGCTATTTGCAGAAGGCTGTCGTGGTCATCTAAGTCAACAGCTTATTCATAAATATCAATTACAACAACATTCACAACCCCAAACCTATGGCATTGGCATCAAAGAACTCTGGGAAATACCTGCAAGCCAACACCAGCAGGGCCGTGTCATTCATACGGTGGGTTGGCCCTTAGATCCACATACCTATGGGGGCAGCTTTGTCTATCACTTAGCCGATAATCTCGTCAGTATTGGTCTTGTCGTTGGTTTAGATTACAAAAACCCATACTTAAGCCCTTATCAAGAATTTCAACGCTTTAAACATCATCCTTTGATCGCAAGCATGCTGCGAGAAGGCCGCTGTATAAAATATGGCGCAAGAGCACTCAATGAAGGGGGCTGGCAATCAATACCTACGCTTCATTTTCCTGGCGGCCTACTCATTGGCTGTGCCGCAGGTTTTTTAAATGTCGCAAAAATAAAAGGCACACATACTGCAATGAAATCAGGCATGCTTGCCGCAGAAAGCGTCTTTGAAGCACTGAATAACGGCACACCAAAGCAGATCACCGACTATCAAGCAAAGATTCATAACAGCTGGATAAAAGAAGATTTATATCCGGTCAGAAATCTTCGCCCTAGCTTTAAATGGGGTTTATGGGCTGGGCTTGCCTATAGCGCAATAGATTACTATTTACTCAGAGGTAAAGCGCCCTGGACCTTTGCGCATGACAAAGATAATGAAGCAACACAATTAGCCTCTCAATCCAAAATAATTGATTATCCTAAACCAGATGGAAAACTGAGTTTTGATAAAATGACCTCTGTTTCCAGAGCCAATGTATACCATGATGAAGATCAACCCTGTCATTTACATTTGAAAGACCCAACCATTGCCATCAATGTGAATTATAAACAATACGCTGGCTTAGAAGCCCGTTATTGTCCCGCAGGCGTCTATGAGTTTGTAAAAAACCCACAAAGCAATGATGTTTCTTTACAAATCAATGCGCAAAACTGCATTCATTGTAAAACCTGTGATATTAAAGATCCCACTCAGAATATTTGCTGGGTTACACCTGAAGGCGGTGGTGGACCAAATTATTCAAATATGTAATATATTGATAAATAAATATTTTTTACTTATATATTTATTTTGACTTTAATGACAGTTGAAGTTTGTTTATAATTAATGAATAATTTAGCAAATTAACACACAAGACATGTTATATGTGAGTATTTAAATGGGTATTGCTTTGGCTGAAAATCATTATTTCTTAAATAATTGCCAAGACATACGTGAGATTTTTGCGCCTTTTAAAGATAAGTTGCAAATAGCGCATTTTACACACCGTCGTTATTTTTTTAGCGATCAGTCTATGCAAATTAGCACCACACATCCCTCTCTCGTGCAACATCACCTAAGCAAAGGATACCCCATTCTACCCAATATTGCCCCCAACCTTGTACAGCAAGCCTTTTGTTACCTCGCATTACAAAATAATAATAATGATAAGTATAATCAGGCAATACATGACTACATTCAAATGTTTGGGATACATTTTCCATTTTTCTTAATGGAACAAAGAGAAAACTATCTTGATATCTTTGCATTCTCCTCAGTTGGTGGAGAAACAGCTGTTATAAATAATTTACTAAATAAAATCCCTGATTTACAAAACTTTAAAAACTATTACCTAGATGTTGCAGAATCCCTTGTCCAAAAAGCAAAGCAGCATAAACTGCAAGTACCCATTGAAATGCAGCCAAATCTATCTCAAAACGCAGCACTGCTCTCAACAAACAAACACACTCACATAGAAGAAGGCATCTCTTTATATTTAGAGACAAAGAAGCAACTTATCAATAAAAAATTCCCAAATGCCTACTTAACAAGCAGAGAAGTAGAACTACTCTATTTTCTCTCTCGGGGATATTGCGCTAAAGAGGTTGCAACATTGATGGGCATTTCACCGAGAACAGTATCAATCTATTTCAGTCATATCAAAGATAAAATGGCGGGAAAAAAGAAATCTGAACTACTTTCTTTTTTTTATTAACTGACTGGCATTTTGACATGACTAATGCATCCATAACATAAGCCATGTCATCGCTTTGTTCAAAAAAACAGCTCTACCTATATTTCATTGAGACGCGCTAATAATTCTTCTAATTTTTCTGGTGGTAAGTAGCCAGGAATCATCACACCATTTTCAAGTACCAGAGTAGGAGTTCCTGTAATGCCCATTAATATGCCTAATTCATGCTCGCTATCAACTGGATTTTTATCGCAGGTTGTTTTTTGCACTTCTTTTTGCTGCTTAGCCGCTGTCAATGCTTGGTTCGGATTCTTAGCGCACCAAACACTGATCGCTTTTTGATAATTCTCAGAGCCTGGCTCCCCTCTAGGGAAAGCCAAGTATTTAACAGCAATACCTTTATCATTTAGGGCTTTTATGTTGGAATGAAATTTCTGACAATAACCGCAGTCCAAATCAGTAAAAACCGTTACCGTGTGTTTGACTGTTTTAGGAATAAAATTGATTGATTGCTCTGGCTTTAATTGTTGTAAAGCGTCGATCCTTGCCTGGCGTCGGGCAAGCTCAGTGATATTTTTTAATTTCTCTTGGGTATCAATAATATCGCCTAAAAATAAAAAACGCCCTTCCGTAGAAATATAGAGAACCTTAGGACCATATGTGACTTGATATATCTCTTTGATAGGCGTTGCAACAATCGCTTCGAGCTTAATGTCTGGGAAATGGCTTTGTAGTATTTTAACAAGGTTTTGCCTTGTTGCTTCATCCTCTGTCGCAAAGCTTAAAACAGAGCTAAAGAAAGCACATAAAAATACAAAACTTAAGATGATCTGCTTGCATGGGGAATTCAATTTTTTCATATATTTCCTTGTTATCGTAATGTAATGTCCATGATTGAGTATAAGAAAAGAATTTATATTATAGTCACAGCAGAAGACTATACCTGCTCGTGTTTAAGCAACCATCTTTTAATATCCATTTTTTCACCCACAGTAAACCCCGCATATCCTCCTAAACCTTGCTTTGATACAACACGATGACAAGGAATAATCACAGGCAAAGGGTTTTCTCGACAAGCATTACCAATTGCGCGCGCAGAGGTTTGCAAACGAAGTGCTAAATCACCATAGCTAATGCTGGTTGCAAATGGAAGGGTAATAAGTGCTTGCCAAACTTTACGTTGAAAGGGTGTTCCCAGAGGAAGTTCCCCCTGATACACAATAGGCTTTTTATGCTCAAAATAATCAAGCAAATGGCTTGCAGCCTCGATTAAACATTTAGGAAGCAAATGTGAAGGCGTATTTGAATGAGTAGCTTCATTCACCTTAATAAAAGATATTTGGCAAAGCCGATCTCGAGAAGCCTTCAGCGCCAAATATCCAATGGGTGTCTGAAGGCTTAAGCGTTGCATGATAATCCGCAGATCTCAAAACACTTATTGTTGTTGAGCTTCTTTGAGCTTATCTTTTTGCGTCTTAATAAGATCTTCTTTAATACGCGCAGCACGACCACTTAATGCACGCAAGTAGTACAGTTTAGACTGACGTACTTTACCACGACGATTTAATTCAATGCGATCAATGATGGGGCTGTGTGTTTGAAATACACGCTCAACACCTTCACCATGAGATATTTTTCGAACAGTGAAAGAAGAATTAATACCTCTGTTCTTGATGGCAATTACAACACCTTCAAAAGCCTGTAATCTTTCTCTGGTACCTTCCACAACTTTAACGTAAACCGTTACGGTATCGCCTTGTGAAAAAGAAGGTATCGTGCGTAATTGTTCTTTTTCTAGTGCTTGTATAATTAAGCTCATCTTACTCTCCCAAAACTTAAAGTCCCGACTCTATTTGAAATTCTTTTAGTAATTGTAAATCATCTTGGCTCATTTTATTGTCTTGTAATAAATCAGGCCTCAATTTCCAGGTTCTACCAATCTTTTGCTTCCTTCGCCATCGATAAATTGCTGCGTGATCACCACTTAGCAACACAGCTGGCACTGTCTGCCCATCTAACTCGGGTGGCCGAGTATAATGAGGACAATCTAACAATCCGTCATTTTCTTCGGTAAAGGCATCTTCTTTATTAGAAGCATCATCTCCCAAAGCACCGGGTATAAAGCGCGTGACAGCATCTAATGCTACCATCACCGGCAACTCTCCCCCAGTTAAGACATAATCACCAATGGATATCACTTCGTCGATATCACGCTCTATAATTCGTTGATCAATGCCTTCATAGCGACCTGAAACAAAAATAATTCCTGGCCAAGTCGCTAAATCTCTTACTAATTCTGTATTTAGTTGCTTACCATCTGGCGCAAGATAAACAACCTTTGTTCCAGTAGGTGCTTGCTGCTTGGCCGCTTGAATCGCCAAGCGTAATGGCTGCGCTTGCATAACCATACCAGGCCCACCACCATAAGGCCTATCATCGACCGTGTTGTGCTTATTGCCTGCAAATGATCTGGGATTCCAAAATTCACAGCGTAATAATTCTTTTTTTTGAGCTTGGTGCACAATGCCATGCTCTAAAAAACCAGAAAACATCTCTGGAAAAATAGAAATAATACCACACCACATTTTGGCCATCAGTTTATATCAAAATCCCAATCCAAGGTGATTAACCTCGATTGCAAATCAACATTAACGACGGTTTCTTGCCATATAAATGGCACATGGCGTTCTTTTGCTTTATCTTTGATAACCATGATATCTAAACCTGTATTTTCATAAAGATAATCAATAGTCCCTAAAGCAACACCGTTCTTTGTAACAACCACTAGGCCTTCTAAATCAGACCAGTAAAATTCCCCATCAGAGGGAGCAGGCAATTCACTACGCAAAACAGCAATCGGCTTATTACTCAATAAGGCTGCTTGCTCTTTTTGCAAAATGCCACTTAAGTGCACAATCCAAGATTTGCCATGCATTTTACTGTGCTCAACCGTCATCGGTTGCCACTCATTGCGCTGTAAAATAAACCAACGCTTATAGTCAAAAATATTCTCAATCGGGTGGGTAAATGATTGAACATGTTGCCACCCTTCCAGGCCATAAGAGCGCCCAAGACGTCCTATAATTACATATGACTTGTCTTCCGTCGCTCTTTGAGAACCGTGGCTCATCACGGGCGCGTGAGGAGAATTAAGCTTCAACCGCTACACCGCTTTTCTTTTCCCATTCTTTCCATAACGCAGCTACTCGCAAAGAAGGCTGAGCACCACGTTCTATCCAATGTTGGACACGCTCATTTACCATTAATAATTTGGTTTCTTTGCCTTGCGCAACTGGGTTGAAATAGCCAACTCTCTCGATATATCGACCATCACGTGCAGAACGTTTGTCAGAAACAACGATACTGTAAAATGGACGTTTTTTAGCTCCCTTACGGGCTAAGCGAATGACAACCATAACCTTTCCTCTTGATTTTATATGTTAGCTAACAAATTACAAAAGCGCAGTCTTTTGCAAAGTAAAGGGCACTCATTTTACGCTAAAGATAGCAGTTTGAGAACCAGCCCTACGCAAACAGAACCATAAAAATGCAATAAATCACCTCAAATGAATAAAATAATCACCCATTGATTTAAGTTTCTAAATTAAATAGAATGGGCGCCCATGACTTTAAACTATCTCTGCAAAATGCAGAAAGCAGACTTAATACTATGAACTTGTTTCTCTATTTAACGATTATTTTGCTTTGGGGCACAACCTGGATTGCAATGAAAAACCAAGTAGGCGTTGTACCCTATGATGTCTCGGTTATTTATCGCTTTGCTACCGCCGCTTTTATCTTATTTTTCATACTGTTATTGAAAAATGCACGATTTCGCTTCTCACTAAAACAACATATCTCCATGGCAACCTTGGGTATTTTGTTGTTTTGTACAAATTTTGCTTTTTTCTATAGGGCAGCAGCATATATCACCTCAGGCTTACTCGCTATTATTTTCTCAACCAGCGTTATCATGATTATGCTCAACAACACTTTATTCTTTAAGAAAAAAACCACCTCTCGTATGATCGCAGGCGGCACACTGGGGATTATGGGACTCTGTCTCATTTTTTGGCCAGAACTCGAAAGCTTTAGCTTTAATGACGCAACCTGTATTGGCATCCTCTATGGACTGGTTGGCACCTATAGCTTTTCTTTAGCCAATCAAGCATCAACCTACTGCACAAAACTGGAGATTCCGCTATTGAGTAGCACTTTCTTTGGTATGATCTATGGTGCAACATTCCTCACAATTATTTGCTTAATTCGTGGTGTTGAATTCACATTTGATCCTTCTTTGCCCTATGTCGTGTCTTTGTTGCACTTAGCCATCCCTGGCTCCGTGATTGGCTTTTTAACCTACTTAACCCTGATTAAGCGAATAGGTCCTGAAAAAGCTGTGTATGCAACCTTATTTTTCCCATTGGTTGCTCTCACCATATCTACTTTTTATGAGTCTTTTGAATGGGTTTGGGAAGATTTTGCAGGCTTTGCCCTCATCTTACTTGGTAACTTCTTGGTCATGGCAAAAGCTGCTACCTTAGCATCCTTCAAACGCAAGTTCAGTTTTCAGGGGGTCACTACTCCTCCTATTAGCAACACACCTGCGCAATAAGGGATCAACCATAACACTCTAACTAAATCAGATAGATTGCATCGCAAAACGCTCGCAATCTGAAAAATCCCCTGGAATGAAGCTTCGTCATTAAGCAATGATGAAGCTTCATTCTTGATTCCTGGGAATTGTGCAACTCGCATAGACTCCACAAAAACGATCAGTTTTATAACTGAGGCAATTCGCATAAGCTTTTCTTAAGTATGCTTGTCTCAATCAAGGATGGATGTTATGGCGAATGAAATGCACAAAAATCACTTACACAATGGTATTGCTGCAGGATTTACGGTTATTTTTTCAGCTTGTTTATATTCAGCGGGTTGGTCATCATTAGGGAATCTGAGTATTGCACTCTCATCGGGCGTGGGTATTTTTTTGTTGCTCAAATTAGCCGATCTCTGTGTTTCTTTAAAAGCAATTTCAGACAATGCAAATAAAACAGTAACTCGTTTCAATGAAGAAACCATGGAAGATATCATAAATGAACTCAAACAAACGATTGCCAGAGCCAACAACCTGCTTGATAAGTCGGGACAAACATTCGACAGTGTGAATCAGAAAATGGTGCCTCCTCTTACCCAAACACTCGATCATGTAAGAGAAACAACTCAGCAAGCAAAAGGCTTGGTGGAGAAAACAAGCGAAAAAATAGATGAAATGCTTTCCGGCCAATTAGTACTACAGCTGGGTACTGCGCCACAATCCAATCCAAGCCCTAGAAAAAAAGATAAGCCACACTAAAATACAACGCAAAAAAAAAGCAGCGCGTATTACGGCACTGCTTTTTTTTGACTTATTAATTCATGCCACCTGGCGGCATCAATTTATCAAAATCTTTCATTCCACGCATCATTTTAGCCATCCCCCCTTTTTGAGAGAGTTTTTTCATCATCTTTTGCATTTGTTCAAATTGTTTTAGGGCACGATTCACATCTTGGATGCTAGTGCCAGAACCAAGCGCAATTCTCTTCTTGCGAGAACCTTTAATAATGATTGGCTTTTTACGTTCTTGTTTGGTCATAGAGTTAATGATGGCCAACATTTGATCCATCACTTTGTCATTCGCCTTAGACTTCACTTCGGTTGGTAAAGCGCCCATGCCTGGCAGCTTGTCCATCAAACTGGCCAATCCACCCATTTTTTTCATCTGCATAATTTGAGAGCGAAAATCCTCAAAATCAAAGCCTTTACCCTTCTGAATTTTTTTACTTAAACGCTCAGCTTCACCTTTATCAATTTTACGCTCTAGCTCTTCTACCAGCGATAAGATATCCCCCATCCCTAAAATACGAGAAGCCATCCGATCGGGATGGAAAGGTTCAAGCGCATCAATTTTTTCACCCATACCAATAAATTTGATAGGCTTATCAGTGATCTTCTTAATAGATAAAACAGCACCCCCACGTGCATCACCATCCATCTTGGTGATCACAACCCCCGTTAAAGGCAGGGCATCATTAAAAGATTTAGCTGTTTTCGCTGCATCTTGACCGGTCATGCCATCCACAACAAAGAGTGTCTCTGTGGGTTTGATGGCCTGATGAATGGCTTTGATTTCTGCCATCATGGCATCATCAATATGTAAACGACCTGCCGTATCAATAATGACCACATCACAATTTTGCTTCTTAGCCGCATCAATCGCTTGCTGTGCAATAGAAACAGGCGGAGTGTTTTCAGGTGCTTGATAAAAATCAGCGCCCACTTCTTGAGCCAATCTTTCAAGCTGCGCAATTGCCGCAGGCCTGTAGATATCGCAACTGGCTAATAATGCTTTTTTATTTTGTCTTTCAGAAAGCCATTTTGCCAACTTTGCTGTGCTTGTGGTTTTACCGGAACCTTGTAAGCCAGCCATTAAAACAACAACGGGGGGTGCAGCTCTCAAATCGAGGCTCTCGCACTTTTCTCCCATGATCTCAACTAACTTATCATTGACCAGCTTCACCAAAGTCTGTGCTGGCGTTAAGCTTTTCTTAACTTCCAGCCCTCTGGCGACCTCTTTTAAGTCATTTACAAATTCTTTGACGACTTCTAATGCAACATCCGCTTCAAGCAGTGCTTTTTTGACTTCACGAAGGGTTTCCTTCATGTTTTCATCTGATAGCTTGCCACGGCCGACAACATTTCTAAAAGTTTTACTAAGGCGCTCAGTTAAATTTTCAAACATAGGGATCAACCAATCCTGAAATAAAAAGTGTTAAACTCGTGTTTTGGCTTATTATACCTAAAACGACAAAAAGAATTTTATTTAAATTATGCTATATCTCACTATAATTAGTTGCTTATCGTACATATTATCTGCTGGGTGTCAAGCTAGACAGCTCTTTCATACCCCCCAAGCCAGCACTTCGCTACTGTTTAGACTCTCTAGTTTTGTCAGTATCCTCTGCCACGGTTATTTATTGTACTTATTGATAGAAACTCCCAATGGACAAAATCTCTATAGCTTGATTTTGCTCTCACTCATCTTTTGGCTCTTAAATATAACGATTTTCCTCAGTGTACATCTAGCAAAAGTTGAGAATTTAGCTTTATTTGCATACCCTCTCACAACCCTTATTTTAGTGCTCACCTATCTTTACCCAGGCAAAACAGTTGTACAAACGGCTAATTTTGAAGGCATGATCAGTCATATTTTTCTATCCTTGTTTGCAACAAGCACTTTATGTCTTGCTTTCTTGCAATCCATTTTACTTGGCTTACAAAATTATTATCTCAGACATCGTGCGCCCGCTGCACTCTTGAAGTTATTGCCACCACTACAAACGATGGAAGGTCTGCTCTATGTTTTCTTATGGCTAGGACTTTCTTGTCTATCACTCGCCTTAATCAGTGGCATTTGGTTTCAAGCAAATCATCCAGAATTGAAGCACACGCCTCAAATATTTTTATCGCTGATTACTTGGCTCATTATCTGCACGCTATTAATAGGACGTTATAAACTGGGTTGGCATTTACAAAAATCCGTGCTTGGCACAACCATTGGCTTTGCCCTTATTTTTATGTCCTATTTTGGTACCCACTTATAAGCATAGGTGAAAAAACCGTGAACGATATTCCGCTTCCCATTTTAAGCATCTTACTCATTATTTTACTATTGATCTCAGCCTTCTTTTCTGCCAGTGAAACCGGCGTGATGACAATTAATCGTTATCGACTCAAACATTTAGCAAAAACATCTCATGCGGCAAGACGCATCCAAAAATTATTAGAACGACCCGATAGACTATTAGGTGTCATCTTATTAGGTAATAATTTTGCCAATATTATGGCAGCAGCTATTGCATCGGTTATGGCTATTAGGCTCTGGGGTGACTATGGTGTGCTCATTGCAAGCTTTCTTTTAACCATTATTATTCTAATCTTTGCTGAAGTCTCTCCCAAAACATTAGCGGCTCTTTATCCTGAAAAAATAGCCTTTCGCGCTTCTTTGGCGCTATCTGCTATATTGCGATTATTTTATCCATTTGTTTGGATAATCAATGCTTTCTCAAATGGTCTCTTGCGACTCATGGGCGTGAAAGTACGAAAACAAAAGCATTTAAGTATTTCGCCAGAAGAACTACGCACTGTCGTTCATGACGCCACTGGTCACATCTCATCTCAACATCGTGCCATGCTACTCGGGATCTTAGATTTAGAACAAATAAGCATTGAAGATATCATGATACCGAGAAATGAAATTATTGGCATTGATATTAATAATGAATGGGAGGCCATAAAATCTCAATTAGCCAGCACACAACACACTTTTTTGCCTGTATATGAAGATGATCTAAACGATATGATTGGTATACTTCATATTAAAGATGCGATACACATTTTCGCGCAGCATGCGGGCACAAAAGAACAATTACGAGATGTTTTAATGGATGTCTATTTTGTGCCAGAAGGTACAAGCCTTGCAACTCAACTCTTAAATTTTAAAAATAACAAAAAACGCTTTGCTTTAGTGGTCGATGAATATGGCGATTTACAAGGACTGATTACTCTAGAAGACATTTTTGAAGAAATTGTTGGGGAATTCACAACAGATATGGTATCTGAAACGCAAGCCTTTATTCATCCGCAGCAAGATGGCAGCTTATTAATTGATGGCAGTACAGCCTTACGTGATTTAAATCCTATGCTTGGATTAGATTTACCTATAAGCGGAGCAAAAACCTTAAGTGGTCTTATCATTGAATATCTTGAAACGATCCCAGAAAGTGGCACTTGTTGTAAAATTAATGAAATTCCAATGGAAATCATTCAAGTTCAAGACAATAAAATTAAGACCGTTAAAATTATTTCAAACTTTACATTCTCTGCAGATAATAAGGCGTGATAACTTATAAAATATATTACCATTATGAAATAAATATTATTGATTGACTGACTCATGTGCTCAGGTGATATTACTAGCTATGCTGTCATATTCTATAAAAGTCATCAAATCAAATAATATGAGAAAACAGACACCTCTACTTAAGTTATTTTTATATTCAATCTTGTTTGGCTTTTGCATCCCTGTTTCTGCCAAAAACAATGATGCAGATTTTAGTCTAAATCCTGTACCCCCCGATTTAAAAACACTTGAAAATCGATTGGATAATCTAGAATCCTACACTTCAAATCTACAATACATTGTGAATCATCTGGAAAAAAATGTGGTGATGTTACAAGTAACCCCTTTATCTGAAGCGCACGCTTCTTTTGCTGAGGTATGCACCTTTGCAAGCACAGCTGTTTCTGAAGCCCTCAACTTCAATCCACAAAATTTTCGCTATACTTTGTCCAATGCCTCTAAGTATTTTTCTGAGAGTGCCTTTACTAAGTTACAAAAATTTCTAAAAAACAATAATATTATCGTTGATTCAAAAATGCATACTATTGCAAACCATGCGGTATTAATGGCACAACCCACCGTCACAAAAACCTATGTGGATCAACGTATTTCTTATTCAAATCGTGAACGTGACGTATATGTCTGGGATCTTGAAATGCCTATCTTTATAGAAATCAAAAATAAAAATGGCTCTTCAATATTAACAAAAAATGTTCAATTGGAAATTGTTCGAGCCTCTATTGAGCATTCGCCCGATCAAATGCTCATAGATAACATTAGTCTCAAAGATTACAACGCAGGTATTTAACAATGCATATATCTAAGAAAATTATTTTTTGGCTGACACTTTCATCATTATCTGTTCCTGCACTCGCATTATCAGGCATTTCAAAGGATAAACCCGATCTCTCTAAAATGGTGCAACGAATTGACTCTCTTGAAAATCAAATAAAAATCTTGGAAGACAATTTACCCAAACGTATTCGTAAATTACCACTCGATCTACCACATTTAACATCTAATGGCGCGATTCAGGAAACCATGACTCGGCTTTACGATATGTTTAATCTTAACTTCATTGCGTATCGCCAACAAATCAATAATAACCGTCAATACTTTAGTGAAGAAGCCTTTGAGCAATACACAACATTTCTTAAAGACTCTACATGGCTCGATCAAATTTCCAGTAAAAAAATGTTAATGTATATTCAGCCCAATCATGCACCCAAAATTATGAAAGAAGGTGCAAAAGACAAAAAATATTCTTGGTTAATTGAAGCACCATTAACCATCTCTTTAGAAAATATTAATGAGAAAAAAGATGTTAATATGACTGCGACTATTATTATTCAACGCGCTTCTGAACTAGTACATCCTTCCGGAATCTTAATCACTGCGGTAGATTTTAAGGTTAAATCTTAATATGGATTTTTTTAAATCTTTATTTTAAAAATCCCTCCGCCGCAGACGGCGACTCCCTTTGACAGCAAAGGGAGCATATGGCGCTTTGCGCCACTGTTAGATAAACATCACTCTATCATGTGATCAATTTCCACCAACACATTTGAAGAGATTGATGCCATCTCTAAAGTATCTGTATACCCCTCTAGATCGCCCTTTTGTGCAATGGGTTGTCCTGTCTTAGATATCCTAGCAAATATTTTTACCTGCTTTAAGCTGCTTAGCATTCTGTCTTTCAGCATAGCATGTTCATCACTCAAGGTTATCTGCATCGGAAAATTTTGCACCGTATATTTACGCACTGCAACGGGCATAGAGCCACCAGTAGGATCTTTGGCAATAATAAATAAAGTATCACCAACACTCAGTTTGTCTTTTAACGATTGTGATAATTTCAATTCAATGTCTAACTTGAATGCAGAAACAATTTGACCAGAAGTGTCACCGATGAGCGTCTGTGCTTTTGCAATGGCTTGATGAATGGCAGCGGCTTCTGTCTCATCCAGATTTTGTGGATTTGTCAAAATACGTCGCCAATAAGCAATTGCAGATAAATAGTCCTCGCCCTGATAAGCATGTAATGCTAACAAATTCAAAGCCCCTTTATGTTCTGGTGCTTTTTCTAAAACATGTTTGAGCATAGACAGTGTCTTTTCACTGACTTTTCCATCATTAATCATGACTTGGCAGTAGGCAAGTTGCATTTCATATGCTTCAAAATGAGGGCGAAATTGCAAAGCTTCATGATACGCATGTGCTGCTTCCTCATATAAATTAAGTGCTTGATAGGTGTCGGCTAATTTTGCCCAAGTACGTTCTGAAGCAGAAAGCTTCTGCTCTACATTTTTTAAACTTGAAATAACCTGTTCTTTCGTCAATTGAGACTCTTGATGCAAGGCCATCAACGTACGATCGATTTCTTCAAAACTATATTTATCTTTTAAATCAGTGTAATACCCTACCTTCAAATACAATCCAAAGGCCAAGAAGACAAAACCACCAGCCAGGCTCGTAGCCAACACACGTCGCAACAGCTTATTATGTGCATTAGATGTAATGCAATTAAAGATTACAACGGCTACATAGCTTGCCAGCAACGTCATGATTGCCCACATTAAATAGTATTCGTATATTCGACTCATAAATTTTCTATCCGTCGACGGTTCATATAGGCAATAAGTACTGCAAGTCCAACGACTAAAAATACAAGAGGGCCTAACCAAAGCACCCAAGTATTTGCCTTAAATTCAGGTTTATAGAGAACGTAATCGCCATATCTATCAAGAAAATGTTGTTCAATCTCTGCTTCTGGAACATTATTTAGAATCATTTCATGGATCTGCTCACGCATAGATTCTGCAACAGGCGCATGAGAATCAGACAGACTTTGGTTTGGACAAGTCACACATCTTAGTTTCTTGCTCAATCTCTCAAAGATACGCTGTTGTGAAACATTTTCAAAAACATAAGTATCTTGCACTGCGACAGCTTGGCTTAGCAAAAAAAAACTGATGATAACAAGCATTATATTTCGTATTTGCAAAAACATTTCTTAATCTACCTACTAATTTTGCACGACCATTTGTGCTTCTAATTGCTGGATGATTGGCAAAATCTCTTTTTCAAAGAGATTCATATTTAAACCACCAACATGACGAAACTTGATCACCCCATTCTTATCAAGCACATAAGTTTCCGGTGTTCCATATACGCCCAAATCTAAAGCCAATCTTCCCATATTGTCATTGATATGTAATTTATAAGGATCGCCATTGTCAGAGAGCCATTTTAAAACGCGCTCTGGCTGATCTTTATAACTCACACTGTAGATGGTTGGGTGCCATTTATTTTGGATGTTAATCAATTCTTGATGTTCCTCAAGACAAACACCACACCAGGTTGCCCAAACATGCACAAGACAAGGCTTACCCAGCATATCACTGTTTTGAATCATTTTTTTATCATGCACACTCTTCAAATTGAAGACAGGAAAAGGCTTATCAATCATCTGCGATGGCAACAAATTAGGATTAAGACGCAAGCCCTTGGCTAAAAAAACAACCAAAACAATAAACAACAACCAAATAAACCACAAGTTTCCATGTAAAAAACGCTTTTTTTTCGGCTCAGACATCATAGTTTCTATCTCTTTCATCCTTTACGATCCGTTGACTTATTCAGCGCTAATAAAGACAACGCTGCTCCCATCGCAATCATGATGCCACCTATCCAAATCCAAATGATATAGGGTTTTACATAGATACGAACCGCCCATGCACCATTGGCAGTAGGTTCTGACAAAGCAATATACAAATCTCTAAATGGGCTATGTGCAATTGCCGTTTCTGTCATTGGCATATTTCTGGGTATGTAATATCTTTTTTCAGGATGTAAGGTTTTAATCTTATGGCCCCCTTTTTCAACCCAAAATTTTGCACGTACCCCCTCGTAATTGGGACCTGTTACTTTTTTGAGTTCAACAAAACGAAAACGATATGGTGCAATCTCAACCATTTCTTCTACGGAAATATCGACATCTCTTTCAATGCTTAAATGGCTACTGAGACTAACCCCTAAAATAAAAATCCCCACGCCCAAATGTGCAGTTAACATGCCAATTGTATTTGAACGCGACAACATCGACTTTTGATACTTCTCAAATCCCACTTTTAAGGTTGCTAAAATAAGCCATCCCCCAATCACCATGCCAATACAAAAAAGTAAAGAGTGAGAGTACAACCACAAGAACATACATAAAATGAGCAACAGCGCAAATAAGAGTGCGTGTGCTTTAATATGTGGCCATAATTTATCTTGATAGAAATGAATATTAGGCGCTAATCCCATGATTAAAATTAAAGGCAAGATCATGGGTATGAAAACAGCATTAAAATAAGGCGCACCCACCGATATTTTTTGTGCAAACAATGCATCGATGAATAATGGATACAGCGTACCTAAAAGAATTGTGCTAGCAATTGCGACCAGAAACAAATTGTTTAGGAGCAGAATAAGTTCTTTTGAAACAGCCTTAAAATAACCTTGATTCTTAATAATGTGTACTCTTGCACAAAATATTGCTAATGCAGTCGCAATCACTACACTTAAGAAAATCAAAATATACAAGCCTCTTTCTGGACTTACCGCAAAAGCATGAACGGAGGTTAAAACACCACTTCTAACTAAAAATGTGCCAATTAAACTAAGCGCAAACGCATAAATTGCTAATAAAACAGTCCAAGCTTGGAAAATGCCACGTTTATCTGTAATGATCAAAGAATGCACTAAGGCAGCGGTCACAAGCCAAGGCATAAAAGAAGCATTTTCAACCGGATCCCAAAACCAATAGCCTCCCCAACCTAATTCGTAATAGGCCCAGTAACTCCCTAGTACAATTCCCACTGTCAGAAAAGCCCAAGCACTCAAAGCCCAAGTACGCGTCCAACGCGCTAATATTTGGCCATATTGTGGGAAGAATAAAACACACAATTGTGAGGCAAATGGCACACACAAACCTACATATCCCATATAGAGTAAAGGCGGATGTACAATTAAACCTGGATCTTGTAATAAAGGATTTAAATCACCACCTTCTATAGGTGAAATCGGCAAAATACGTATAAAAGGGTTCGAGGTAAGTAGTAAAAATAAAATAAAGCCAACAGACAGCATGCCTAAAATGCAAAGCAAAATAGAGTGAACCGGAACAGGTAAATCCGCACGTTTTTTACTTACCCAATAACTCCAAATACAAAAAATCCCAACCCATAACAACATAGATCCTTCATGCGCCCCCCACAAAGCCGTTAATCTATAATAAAAGGGTAAATTATGATGTGCATTTGCTTGCACATACTGCACACTAAAATCATTGCTATAAAAAGCCCAAAATAAGCTCGCTAAACTAAAGAGCACTAAGCAAAGTTGCAGCCATGTAAGCTTTATTGCAATAGCATTGAAGCGATCGATTGGAATTGCTTTTAAGCCAATAGGTAGTAAAGCCAAACTGCAAGCACAGCAGAATGCTAAAATAAGAGAAAAATGTCCAAGTTCTGGAATCATAAATGCTCGTATCCATTTTTTAAAACAATAAAAAACAAACAAAAAAAAACCCTAAAGATTTCTCTTTAGGGTTTTCGAATATAAAGCCTGGCGGTGTCCTACTTTCACATGGGGAAACCCCACACTATCATTGGCGCTGAGTCGTTTCACTTCCGAGTTCGAAATGGAATCGGGTGGTTCCCACTCGCTATTGCCACCAGGCAAACTTGCTTCCTTATTAGGAATTTCTTTTACTTCTCATGTTCTTTTGTACTTATTAGGTACTTGGTGCATATTATACAGCATTTTATACCCAATGAGAAATATTAAATTCGAGAAATCACGCAATTGCTTTATAAATTATCAAACTATTTGGGCGTTATATGATCAAGCCGCACGGTCAATTAGTACAGGTTAGCTCAACGCCTTACAACGCTTACACACCCTGCCTATCAACGTCATGGTCTATGACAAACCTTTAGGAGATTTACATCTCGTGAGAACTCATCTTGAGGTGGGCTTCCCGCTTAGATGCTTTCAGCGGTTATCCCTTCCGTACATAGCTACCCGGCAATGCCACTGGCGTGACAACCGGAACACCAGAGGTACGTCCACTCCGGTCCTCTCGTACTAAGAGCAGATCCTCTCAATTCTCAAACGCCCACGGCAGATAGGGACCGAACTGTCTCACGACGTTCTGAACCCAGCTCGCGTACCACTTTAAATGGCGAACAGCCATACCCTTGGGACCGACTACAGCCCCAGGATGTGATGAGCCGACATCGAGGTGCCAAACACCCCCGTCGATGTGAACTCTTGGGGGGTATCAGCCTGTTATCCCCGGCGTACCTTTTATCCGTTGAGCGATGGCCCTTCCATTCAGAACCACCGGATCACTAAAACCTACTTTCGTACCTGCTCGACTTGTCAGTCTCGCAGTCAAGCACCCTTATGCTTTTACACTATCAGCATGATTTCCGACCATGCCTAGGGTACCTTCGCGCTCCTCCGTTACTCTTTAGGAGGAGACCGCCCCAGTCAAACTACCCACCATACACTGTCCACGTCCTCGATTCAGAGGACTGTGTTAGAACCTCAAGCACTTAAGGGTGGTATTTCAAGGTTGGCTCCACGCTATCTAGCGATAACGCTTCAAAGCCTCCCACCTATCCTACACATAAATACTCAAAGTCCAGTGCAAAGTTGTAGTAAAGGTGCACGGGGTCTTTCCGTCTTGCCGCGGGTACACTGCATCTTCACAGCGATTTCAATTTCACTGAGTCTCGGGTGGAGACAGCGTGGCCATCGTTACGCCATTCGTGCAGGTCGGAACTTACCCGACAAGGAATTTCGCTACCTTAGGACCGTTATAGTTACGGCCGCCGTTTACCGGGGCTTCGATCAAGTGCTTCGCCGAAGCTAACACTCTCAATTAACCTTCCGGCACCGGGCAGGCGTCACACCCTATACTTCCTCTTTCAAGTTTGCAGAGTGCTGTGTTTTTGATAAACAGTCGCAGCCACCTAGTATCTTCGACCACCTCTAGCTCAGTCCGCGAGGGACGTCACCGAAGATGGCACACCTTCTCCCGAAGTTACGGTGTCATTTTGCCTAGTTCCTTCACCCGAGTTCTCTCAAGCGCCTATGTCTTCTCAACTTGTCTACCTGTGTCGGTTTACGGTACGGTTTAATAGTGTTTATGCTTAGAAGCTTTTCTTGGAAGCATGGTATCAATCACTTCAATTCCCTAAGGAATCTCGTCATCATCTCTCAGAATTATCAGCCCGGATTTACCTAAGCCAACTCCCTACGGACTTAAACCGATACAACCAATCATCGGCTGATATAACCTTCTCCGTCCCTCCATCGCAACACTACCAAGTACAGGAATATTAACCTGTTTCCCATTAACTACGCCTTTCGACCTCGCCTTAGGGGCCGACTCACCCTGCTCCGATTAACGTCGAGCAGGAAACCTTGGACTTTCGGCGAGCAGGTTTTTCACCCGCTTTATCGTTACTTATGTCAGCATTCGCACTTCTGATACCTCCAGCATGCCTTACAGCACACCTTCGCAGGCTTACAGAACGCTCCTCTACCGCGTGCACATAGTGCACACCCGTAGCTTCGGTATGTGGTTTGAGCCCCGTTAAATCTTCCGCGCAAGCCGACTCGACCAGTGAGCTATTACGCTTTCTTTAAAGGATGGCTGCTTCTAAGCCAACCTCCTGGCTGTCTATGCCTTCTCACATCGTTTCCCACTTAACCACAATTTTGGGACCTTAGCTGACGGTCTGGGTTGTTTCCCTCTTCACGACGGACGTTAGCACCCGCCGTGTGTCTCCCGTGATAAAACTTCTTGGTATTCGGAGTTTGCATCGGGTTGGTAAGCTCTACGAACCCCCTAGCCGAAACAGTGCTCTACCCCCAAGAGTCAATTACACGAGGCGCTACCTAAATAGCTTTCGAGGAGAACCAGCTATTTCCGAGCTTGATTAGCCTTTCACTCCGATCCACAACTCATCCCCGTAATTTTTCAACATTAGTGGGTTCGGACCTCCAGTAAGTGTTACCTCACCTTCATCCTGGTCATGGATAGATCGCCCGGTTTCGGGTCTATTCCCAGCAACTAAATCGCCCTATTCAGACTCGGTTTCCCTACGCCTACCTAAAAAAAGTTAAGCTTGCTACTGAAAATAAGTCGCTGACCCATTATACAAAAGGTACGCAGTCACACGACTAAATCGTGCTCCTACTGCTTGTACGCATACGGTTTCAGGTTCTATTTCACTCCCCTCTCCGGGGTTCTTTTCGCCTTTCCCTCACGGTACTTGTTCACTATCGGTCAGTAAGGAGTATTTAGCCTTAGAGGATGGTCCCCCTATCTTCAACCAGGATACCACGTGTCCCGGCCTACTCTTCGTCACCCACTCAAATAGATTTTTGTTTACGGGGCTATCACCCTGTATCGCCAAATTTTCCAAAATGTTCAACTAATTTATCTGAGCTTGATGTGACTGGGCTGTTCCGCTTTCGCTCGCCGCTACTAACGGAATCTCGGTTGATTTCTTTTCCTACGGGTACTTAGATGTTTCAGTTCCCCGCGTTTGCTTTACTTTCCTATGAATTCAGAAAGCAATAACTAGGCAAGCCTAGTTGGGTTTCCCCATTCGGACATCTCCGGATCAAAGCTTGTTTGCCAGCTCCCCGAAGCTTATCGCAGGCTACTACGTCCTTCATCGCCTCTTACTGCCAAGGCATCCACCGTATGCGCTTATTCGCTTGATCATATAACCCCAAACAGTCTGGAATTATATTGTTGATAAACATAAGCATTTATGCAATTTCACTCACAATTAAAATTGTGAAATGTCAGTGCCCATTGCGTGATTTCCGAATTTTTAAAGAACAAATTTTGCATTTTTAAGCGCAAACAATACCAATATCTTTAAAATATCATTATTGTTTGAGCTTAATTTGGTGGAGCCAGTCGGGATCGAACCGACGACCTCCTGCGTGCAAGGCAGGCGCTCTCCCAGCTGAGCTATGACCCCTTGAATTTCTCGCCATCATAAACAGACCAGAAAATCGACCTCTATCTGGTGGGTCTGGGTGGACTCGAACCACCGACCTCACCCTTATCAGGGGTGCGCTCTAACCAGCTGAGCTACAGACCCAATATTGGTTGCACTTGCGCTAACCTTAGCGGTCTGCATCGCTTGTGCTTTGCTCTCTTTACTATTATTAACCATGTTATAAATGTGAGCACTCATTGCTTGAGTATTCATCGATAAGGAGGTGATCCAGCCGCAGGTTCCCCTACGGCTACCTTGTTACGACTTCACCCCAGTCATGAATCATACCGTGGTAAGCGACCTCCTTGCGGTTAGTCTACCTGCTTCTGGTACAACCCACTCCCATGGTGTGACGGGCGGTGTGTACAAGGCCCGAGAACGTATTCACCGTGGCATTCTGATCCACGATTACTAGCGATTCCAGCTTCATGGAGTCGAGTTGCAGACTCCAATCCGGACTACGACCAGCTTTTTGAGATTAGCTCCCCCTCGCGGGTTGGCAACCCTTTGTACTGGCCATTGTAGCACGTGTGTAGCCCTACCTGTAAGGGCCATGAGGACTTGACGTCATCCCCACCTTCCTCCGGTTTATCACCGGCAGTCTCCTTAAAGTCCCCGACATAACTCGCTGGTAACTAAGGACAAGGGTTGCGCTCGTTACGGGACTTAACCCAACATCTCACGACACGAGCTGACGACAGCCATGCAGCACCTGTCTCACGGTTCCCGAAGGCACTCTCACATCTCTGCGAGATTCCGTGGATTCAAAGGTAGGTAAGGTTCTTCGCGTTGCATCGAATTAAACCACATGCTCCACCGCTTGTGCGGGCCCCCGTCAATTCATTTGAGTTTTAACCTTGCGGCCGTACTCCCCAGGCGGAGAACTTATCGCGTTAGCTGCGATACCAGATGGTCTAAGCCACCTAACATCTAGTTCTCATAGTTTACGGCGTGGACTACCAGGGTATCTAATCCTGTTCGCTCCCCACGCTTTCGTGCCTCAGTGTCAGTTATGGTCCAGGAAGCCGCCTTCGCCACTGGTGTTCCTTCCGATATCTACGCATTTCACCGCTACACCGGAAATTCCACTTCCCTCTCCCATCCTCTAGCTAAACAGTATCAAACGCAATTCCCAGGTTAAGCCCAGGGCTTTCACATCTGACTTATCCAACCACCTACGCACTCTTTACGCCCAGTAATTCCGATTAACGCTCGCACCCTCTGTATTACCGCGGCTGCTGGCACAGAGTTAGCCGGTGCTTCTTCTGTGGGTAACGTCAATTCTCAATGGTATTAACATCAAGACATTCCTCCCCACTGAAAGTGCTTTACAACCCGCAGGCCTTCTTCACACACGCGGTATTGCTGGATCAGGCTTTCGCCCATTGTCCAATATTCCCCACTGCTGCCTCCCGTAGGAGTCTGGGCCGTGTCTCAGTCCCAGTGTGGCTGGCCATCCTCTCAGACCAGCTACGGATCGTAGCCTTGGTAGGCCTTTACCCTACCAACTAGCTAATCCGACGTAGGCTCATCTTATAGCACAAGGCCCGAAAGTCCCCTGCTTTACCCCGTAAGGCATATGCGGTATTAGCTCAAGTTTCCCCAAGTTATCCCCCACTATAAGGCAGATTCCTACGCATTACTCACCCGTCCGCCACTCGTCAGCATCTAGCAAGCTAGACCTGCTACCGTTCGACTTGCATGTGTTAAGCATACCGCTAGCGTTCAATCTGAGCCATGATCAAACTCTTCAATTAAAGTTTTTGGCTAGAGCAATTAAGCCCTTGACCTAATCTTGGCTTGCTTCACCAATCAATTAAGACCGGTTCGCAAAATTTATTTACTCAAATGTTGCAACAAGTGCCCACATTTATAACATGATTGATAATTTGTTAAAGAACATACACGCTTTCGCTTCTTAGAGGCGGTCATTTTATCTTCTTCAGATATTTTGTCAACCTCTTTTTTCCAAACCTTTTCAACATCTTTTCAAGCTTTTTAACTTGACCGTTTCGTTGAAGAGGATGCAGATTTTACGCTTTTCTTCGTCAGTGTCAACAAGATTTTTAATTTTATTTTCTAATCTGTTTTCACCTTCATCTGCTCTATCTCTCTACCGAGAGGATGCAGATTTTACGCTTTTCTTCGCTAGTGTCAACAAGATTTTTAATTTATTTTCCAATCTGTTTTCACTTTCATCTGCCTCATCTCTTTATCAAGAGAGGATGCAGATTTTACGCTTTTCTTCGTTAGTGTCAACAAGATTTTTAATTTTATTTTTCAATCTGTTTTCACTTTCATCTGCTTCATCTCTCTATCGAGAGGACGCAGATTTTACGCTTTTCTTCGTTAGTGTCAACAAGATTTTTAATTTTATTTTTCAATCTGTTTTCACTTTCATCTGCTACACCTCGTTGCCGAAATGTGAGGTGCATATTAATCACATCGCGGACATAAAGCCAGCACTTTTTTAAATTATTTTTGCAATTCGTATCTTAGCAAACTTTCTTTTACCCACTTGCAAAACAAAGAACTCATCTATAGGTAATAGGTAACTTGCTATATCTATCTTATCGCCATTAATACGTACAGCACCTTGCTTAATCATACGTAGTGCTTCAGATGTACTCGAAGCAAGATCTGCATCCTTCATAATGTTTGCAAGCGGATAATCTGTTGGTTTGTCTTTAAAAACAAATTCAGGAATATCAGTTGGGATTTGTTTTTCTTTAAACAGATTATTGAATGCTGTTTCAGCTTCTGCCGCTGCATCAGCACTATGAAATCGCTCAATGATTTCTTTAGCCAATAATACTTTTACTTCTTTGGGATTTAATCCAGCCTGTACTTGCTCTTTTAATGCTTCAATTTCAGCAAGTGATTTTAAGCTGATCAACTCGTAGTATCTCCACATCAAATTATCTGACAGCGACATGATTTTACCAAACATATCATTAGGCTGTTCTGCAATACCTATATAGTTACCTAAGGACTTAGACATCTTCTTAACACCATCTAAACCTTCTAATAATGGCATTGTTATAACTACCTGAGGTAACTGACCATTATTTTTTTGTAATTCTCGTCCTACTAATAGATTGAACTTCTGATCTGTTCCACCCAATTCTATATCTGCTTTTAGCTCAACAGAGTCATAACCTTGTAACAAAGGATAGAGAAATTCATGAATAGCAATGGCCTGACCGTTTTTATAACGTGTTGAAAAGTCTTCTCGCTCCAACATACGCGCCACATTATATTGAGCAGCTAGCTGAATGAGATCTTTAGCCCCCAAAGCCCCAAGCCAAGCAGAGTTAAACATTATCTTTGTTTTATCTTTGTCCAAGATTTTAAAAATTTGTAATGCATAGGTTTTGGCATTTTCTTGCACCTCAGCTTCTGTCAAAGGTTGGCGCGTAATATTTTTACCTGTTGGATCCCCAATTCTGCCAGTAAAATCCCCTATCAAAAAAATAACCTCGTGACCTAACATTTGAAATTGTTTTAGCTTATTAATGAGCACGGTGTGCCCAAGATGTAAATCAGGCGCAGTGGGATCAAAGCCAGCTTTAACACGCAAGGGCCGATTTAATTTTAATTTTTCAATCAGTTCATTTTTGACAAGTACTTCTTCTGTACCACGCAATATTTCATCTAACGCGGCTGTGTCGCTCTTCATTCTATGCCCTTATCGCTCAACATAAATTTAATTCTGCTTAAAACTAAATTAAGATAAAATACTAACCATATCAAAAATATTTGTATGCCACCAAACACAAAAACTGTATTTATCCCAATAGGGGATTAACTTAAGGTAGATATATTGTCAATGCAAGTTATTAGACATATTAAAACCGATTTTAAAAACAGCGTTTCTACATCTTCAAAAACGCGCAAAGGAAAAGTATTCCACTGGAAATGGCCTCTTGCTATAGGTCTATTACTTTTTGCTGTTGTATGGCGTTCTGCTCAATGGTGGTCAACTACCTCTATTGATAACTCAGTATTTGATGAAGAATCTCTCTCTTTTTCTGTAGCTATACCTGATTTCCCATCTATTAATAGTTCTGACGAAATACTCGACTATGAGCAAGATACGACAGAACCCACAGAAGAAATAAGTTCGACAACCAAACCAAACACACTCGATCCAGAACTCATTTCTTCGGTTGCAAAGCTTAGCAGCCAAAGTTTTACCATCCAGCCAGGCGATAATTTAGCGCACTATTTTCAGAAAGCGAATGTGTCTGCGGTTGAGCTTCATAAAGTCTTAAATACCGTCAAACATGCACAGCAACTCAAAAAGATTCAACCTGGCCAAGAGTTAAATTTTGAGTTCGATCTTGAAAATAAGCTAAAGAATCTCTGCTTGAAAATAGATGGCTTTAAAAGCTTGCTCATTCAAAGAGACAGTAACAATACTTTTACCAGTGAGATTATTAACAAGCCAGTTGAACGAAAAACTTCTTACGGCAGCAGCAAAATCACTGACTCTCTCTATATGGCGGGCAAAAAAGCAAAGCTAACAGACAAACTTATTATGGAGCTTGCCAAGATCTTTGCTTATGATATCGATTTTGCGCTTGATATCAGGCCAGGAGATGCCTTCCGGGTTCTCTTTGAGGAGCAATATGTTGATGGTGAAAAAATTGGCGTAGGCCCTATCCTAGCAGCAGAATTTACGTCTCAAGGTAAAAAATACCACGCTTTTTATTACAAAGATGCCGATGGAAACAGTGGCTACTATGGCGCAGACGGAAACAGCCTAAAAAAAGCATTCATCAGAACCCCTGTAGAATATACAAGAATTAGTTCTCATTTTAATTTAAATCGCAAACACCCCATTTTACATAAAATCAGAGCGCACAAAGGCGTTGATTATGCAGCACCTCATGGCACCCCCGTTAAAGCAGCTGGAAATGGCAAAATTATCTTTGTGGGCAAAAAAGGTGGTTATGGAAATACCATTATTTTGCAACATGGCTCCCAATACAGCACCTTGTATGGTCATTTATCTCGCTTTGCAAAAGATCTCAAAGTAGGCAAACCTGTTAAACAAGGACAACTCATTGGTTATGTGGGTAGCACAGGACTTGCCTCTGGTCCTCATTTACATTACGAATTTCGTATAAACAATGTGCATAAGAATCCACTCACAGTCACATTGCCCAATGCCAATGGTGTTCCAGACAATAGAAAACGAGAATATATAAAACAAACGCAATCTTATCTTGCTTTAATGAACACCTATGAACGCGTACAGTTTGCAACCAGTGACGTTACCAAGAAAGGATAATCATGTATAGCATCGGCTTAATGAGTGGCACGTCTATGGATGGCATTGATGCCGCTCTGATTGAAACAGATGGCACCCCCATGACTGTACAATCGATAGCTCATTTTTCCCTATCCTACGATGCTTCTTTTGCACTACTACTAAAGGCAACTGAATATGCCATTAAACAAGCGAAAGGAAATCTTAAAAAAGCGAATGCTAGTTATCATGAAAGCTTGTCACAATATTTACAAAATACTTTATGCCTCACCGAAGCAAAGCTCACAAATACCATCTCACAGCTCTATGATTATTTAAAGATCGTTTATCGTAAAACCACCCCCATGCAAATTGAAGATGTGGTAAAGCATTCTACTCATCAACATGCTTTGGCAGCAAAAGCGCTTTTAGAAAAAACGGGACTCTCTGCTACTCAAATCAGTGTGATTGGCTACCATGGACAAGCCATGTTTCATCAACCTCATGAAAAAATTTCTATTATCCTTGGTAATGGTCAATCACTTGCCAATCAACTCACGATACCTGTTATCAATGATTTTCGTAGCCAAGATATTGCAATGGGTGGGCAAGGCGCACCTTTTGCCCCCATTTATCATCAAGCCCTTGCTATTCGTGATAAAAAAATTCCATTAGCCATTGTTAATTGCGGTGGTATAGCAAATGTTACGCTTATCAATGGCAAGCAAAGCTCAGATCTCATTGGCTTTGACACAGGACCAGGGAATGGATTGGTTGATAGCCTTATTCGACAACGGACTGCCGGTAAAGCATTCATGGATAAAGACGGGCATTATGGAAAAAAGGGCGTTGTGCATCCAAAAGTGCTCCAAGCCTTATACGCGAAAAGTATTTTTAAAAACGATCAAAACTATTTTTCCCTTCCGCCCCCCAAATCTCTCGATTATGGCGATTTAAGACTTATTCCTGAAGTACAAACCTTAAGCTTAGAAGATGCTGCCAGAACTTTAGAAGCTTTTACAGCTGATTCTATTATCAAAAGTGTGTTAACTCTTAAGATCACTCCTCCCAAACATTGGGTACTCGCAGGCGGTGGATGGCAAAACCCTGTCATATTAGAGGAAATGACAACTCGCTTAAAAAGCTATCTGGATGAGAAAGTTACAATCCATACGGCCGATGAAGTGGGCTGGAGTAGTGCTGCGATGGAAGCTGAATTATTTGCTTATTTGGCAGTTCGCACTTTGCGCAAGCTACCGATTAGTTTTCCAAACACAACTGGCGTCAAAGAACCAAGCTGTGGGGGAACTTATTTTCCCCCTCAGCCAAATCAGGTTGTTATTTAGTTCAGGATCTAAAACGAAGAATCAAAAAATATAGTATTTTTGAGACTGCTTCTAAAGAGCCAACGAAAAAGAAGAACCACAACTACACGTCGTTTCTGCATTCGGATTATTCACTTTAAAACGTGATCCTTGCAAATTCTCTATAAAATCGATCTCTGCCCCTTCTAAATATGTCATGCTAACAGGATCAACGGCTATTTTAATGCTATTCGTTTGATTCTCATCCAGTGCGATTTCAGTGATAACATCATCGGGTTGCTGAGATGAATCAAAGGTAAAGCCATATTGAAAACCAGCACAACCGCCACCCGAAATATAAATACGCAGCTGTAGCGCGGGATTTTCTTCGTCTTGAATCAATTCCGCGACGCGTTTGAGCGCAGCTGCACTGATTGAAAGTCCCGGATGGGTATTGTTATTCATAAAACCTCATCATTTGAATGATATGCTTAGTGATTGATTGTAAAGCATTAGGCAAACTTTGTGCTTAATACCGCAGTTATATTAGTAGGTTATGTTAATTTCTTATATTTTACTACTATCTCATCTTCAGCAGCAATTTTTATCCTCAATACATCGTGTAGAATAGTGTTTTTCCTAAAAGATAAAAAATAAGAGAAAAAATGCTTTGGGTTAAAGCTTTACATATTATTTTCATGGTGACTTGGTTTGCTGGCCTCTTCTATTTACCTAGATTATTTGTTTATCACTGTGAAGTCATGCAAGACGAAACCGTGCATTACCAACGATTTTGCAAAATGGAGAAGAAACTCTTTTGGATCATTATGACGCCAGGCGCATTATTAACCATTGGTTTTGGTGTTTGGTTACTGGCGCTACTTGGGCATACATACTTTGCAACACAACCATGGCTGCATCTTAAAATAACCCTTGTACTTACTTTGGTTATTTATCACACTTATTTATTTAAACAACTACGACGCTTTCAAGCTGGCAAAAAGACACACAGCGCTCGCTTCTATAGAATACTCAATGAGTTCCCATCCATTATTTTATTTGCTGCGGTTTTGCTCGCCGTTTTAAAGCCAAGCTTCTCTTAAAAAGAGAGCTTGGCCTCTTGTCTTAGAGCTCAACCATTTCAAAATCTTCTTTCATCGCGCCGCAATCTGGGCAACACCAAGTCAATGGAATATCTTCCCATTTCGTACCAGGCTCAATACCTTCATCAGGCCAACCCAAAGCTTCATCATAGATAAAGCCACATAACAAACACATAAATTTTCTCATATTCAATTTCTTAGTTTTATCGCATGGTATTTTTTAAAGCCTGAAATTTTCTCACATCTAGTCGCTTAAGCGAAGAGCCAGCTATGTTACACTACTCAAAATTTACAGGGCCAACAATGTTAGTCAGATACATTTTATCTTGACGCTTTCAC
Organism: Candidatus Berkiella sp.; assembly: GCA_050252335.1. Lineage (GTDB taxonomy): Bacteria > Pseudomonadota > Gammaproteobacteria > Berkiellales > Berkiellaceae > Berkiella_A. Next base: position 35,694 of record JBFWLB010000008.1, read on the forward strand.
TACTTATTATATAGGCAGCAGGTAGATACAAAATGAGCTACTCACAAACTTTATTTGAAAAAGCAAAAACTGTTATTCCAGGTGGCGTTAATTCGCCCGTTCGCTCATTTAAAGGCGTTAACAGCACCCCTATCTTTTTCTCAAAAGCCAATGGTGCCCACCTATATGACGTGGACGGTAAATCCTATATCGATTTTATAGGATCTTGGGGACCGATGATCTTAGGACATCAACATCCTGCTGTGCTTGAAAGCGTACGCTCTACACTGCAAGACTGTATGTCATTTGGTGCCCCTTGCCCGCAGGAGGTTGAATTAGCAAATCTCATCTGCGCTTTAATTCCCTCTATAGAAAAAGTACGCATGGTCAGTTCAGGCACCGAAGCAACAATGACTGCAATACGCCTTGCAAGAGGCTACACAGGGCGAGATAAAATCATCAAATTTGAAGGTTGCTATCATGGCCATAATGATAGTCTATTGGTTAAAGCAGGTTCAGGCGCACTAACCCTTGGACAACCCAGCTCTCCAGGCATACCCAGCTCTCTCACAAAACATACGCTGAATCTCCCCTTCAATGATAAAGAAAAATTATATGAAGTGTTTTCACAAAACGGCGAAAATATTGCTGCCGTTATCATTGAACCAATTGCAGGTAATGTAGGCTGCATCCCTGCGGATACAGAATTTTTAATGGCCTTACGCAAACTGTGTGATGCTTATGGCGCCGTTCTGATCTTTGATGAAGTTATTACAGGTTTTAGAGTAGGCTTAACGGGCGCACAAGGACACTATAATATTACGCCTGATCTTACAACACTCGGAAAAATTATTGGTGGTGGCATGCCTGTGGGAGCAGTGGGTGGCAAGGCTGCGATCATGGATCATCTGGCGCCGATTGGCCCGGTGTATCAAGCCGGCACACTGTCTGGCAATCCTGTGGCAATGAGTGCTGGTATTGCAACACTCACACAATTACAACAACCGGATTTTTACAAGCATTTACAAGAAAAAACCGAATTCTTTGTAAATGCCTTAAGCACCCAAGCAAAAGAGTATGATATTCCACTCGTCATTAATGCCGTAACTGGGATATTTAGCCTATTCTTTAGCAAAGAAGCTAAAGTGAACTCTTTTGAACAAGCCATGACAACCAATGTCACACAATTTCAACATGTATACCACGTGCTCTTAGAAAAAGGTGTTTATTTAGGTCCTTCTGCTTATGAGTGTGCATTTTTATCTAGCGCCCATGATCAAACCGTGCTTGATGAAGCCTTATCTGCTTTTGATGCTGCTTTTCAGAGCTTAAAAACACATTTAGGTTAGGAGAAAAAAGATGGATGCCGCACTCATTCAGGCGTTACAAAACCCTCGTATTTATCCGCATGAAATTCATCAGTTTGAAGTGATCCAAACCCATTTGTCTTGGATCATTTTAACTGGCAGCTATGCCTACAAAATCAAAAAACCTTTAAATTTAGGTTTTCAGGATTTTAGTACTTTGGAAAAACGCAAATACTACTGCGAACTTGAAACCACACTGAATAAGCGGCTCGCGCCCGATCTTTATATCGGCGTTGTTGCCATTACAGGGACAAGCACAAATCCTGAATTAAATGGCACTTCTGCCCCGATTGAATATGCGATTAAGATGCATCAGTTTAGTCAAGAGCATATGCTATCATTCATGGCATCTGAGAATCGTTTAACCGCAAAAATAACAAAAGGCGTTGCAGAGCAGCTTGCATCTTTTCATCTTAGCGCAGAAAAGGCGACACCAGAAAGCGCATATGGCACACTCCCTGCGGTCATTGCACCTATGCGAGATAATTTTCAAGCTCTTTTTAATATGCCCATTACCCAACCATGGCATGCAACACTCAAAAAATTATTGTTTATTACAGAAGAAAAAAATAAGTCTCTGCAAAATATTTTAGAGAACAGAAAAAAGAATGGATGGATCCGGGCAACCCATGGTGATGTTCATTTAGGCAATATTGTCCTTATTAAGGATACACCGATTATCTTTGACTGCATCGAATTTAATGAAGATTTTCGTTGGACCGATACAATGAATGATGTGGGTTTTCTTTTTATGGATTTAATGCATAAAAATTTACCCGCCCTTGCCTATATTTTCATTAATCATTATCTTGAAATCAGTGGCGATTATGAAGGTTTGGCCTTACTCTCTTTTTATGCTTGTTACAGAGCGATGGTTCGCGCAAAAATCACTGGCTTCCAGATGGCACAAATTGATCCGTCTTCCGCTAAATATCAACAACTGTATCAGGAACTAGGTGCCTTCATTCATCTCGCAGAAAAGCTCTTAGCAGAAAATCAACCCTCTTTGAGCATTACGGTTGGCGTTTCTGGTTCTGGGAAATCTAGCTATAGCGAAAAGCTGATGACACAGCAAGGTGCTTTTCGCTTACGCTCAGATGTTATCCGCAAACAATTACTCAATTTACCTCTATATGAGCCAACGCCAGATACGCAAAAAGTCATTGCGTATAGCGAAGAAACATCGCAGACTGTTTTTGAAAAACTAAGAGAATATGCAAAATTTTATCTTCAACAAGGACAGTCTGTCATCATTGATGCTACCTGTATTAAGCTTTGGCAGCGAACTTTGTTTGCTTCTCTTGCACAAGAACTAAATGTGCCCTTTAAAATATTTGCTTTTGATGCAGACTTGAATGAACTTGCCTCGCGATTAGAAGAAAGACAAAAGCTAAAACAAGTATCCGATGCAACCATTGAGATTGTGCGCGCCCAATTGAACAATTTTGATGCCCTGACGACACAAGAGACAAGCATAACAACTTTTGTCACAAATACTGAGATCATGGACGCTATCAGAGATTGAGATGCAACAACTAGCGAAACAAGAATACATAAAGTATATCTAACCTCATCCGGCCTTCGGCCACCTTCTCCTAACATTAGGAGAAGGTGCCTGCTACATTCAAATTCTAAAGAAAACAAAGAAGTATAAGATCAAACTGCAAAGAACCATGCTCGAAGCATGTTTGATTTTAGACGAGGCGCTGAGCTGCGAGCAACCGGAATGTATACACAGTACATGAGGATTGCGAATCTGCGAAAGCAACGAAGTATAAGGTCAAACTGCAAAGAGCATTAATCACTTTTTTCAGAACGAGGCGTATACAACATCCTCGCAGGAATACACACTTCCACAGGCTCGGTGACTACCATCTCTTCTAAAGTAATATGGACTCGATAGGCCATCACCTCTACGCCACGAATAACGGCTTGTCTTAACAAGCAACCAAAATCAGGATTGATATGATCAGCTGGAAATATTTTATTAATACCCGTATTCATTACGCAATATACCCAAACAGCACGATATCCTAGCTCTTTGGCCGCAATTAAGGCAGATAATTGTTTGGCAATACGTTTATCATCTGTATCAGGGTAGAAACCACGATGAATTTCATCTCCCATGGTGACACTTTGCACAACCACAAAACAATTATCATGTTTAGGGGGCTCTGACAGTTTCTCTTTATCATTAAAATGTGGATATTCTGATAACAAGAAATCAAATTTCTGATTGTTAAACTTTACATCAGACAACACATGCTGATAGCCACTTAAGGGGGCAATCACATTTGTAGCAATACCATCTAAGATAATTTGTTTAGCACGTTGATGATTTACGCAGACCAACTTACCTCCCTCTATCTCTACAAGCTCCCAAGTATCATGGTAAGTCTTATTTGGATTTGAGCAACGAGAGAACCATACTCGACTACCCAAAACATTACAGCCAATTAAATTACCGGCATTGGGACAATAAATGGTGTGTTTCTCTTGATTCGCTAACACAACATCTGCCAAAAAGCGTTTATAACGCTTTAGTAGGATGGCTTCTTGTAATGGGTTTGGAAACTTCATATTTGTTTTCTTGTGTATTTTATATAAGTTTATCACCTAATTATAAATGTAGACTAGTTTCAGTTATTATTGAAACTTAAATTTATAAGTAGTGTGTATAAATACGGTATTGCTTAAGGGTAATTAGCTATAGCCATTATAATTTATTACGTGTATATTCGCTCCTTATAATGAAAAAAACATAGTTTTATCAGTCTCATAATAAATCTTATGATTGGGAACTTAATCTGAAATTTGCCATTCATAGATAAAACTGATATAGATGTTCGTCGTTCCAAGGCGACCTGTTACTTCAGGAAGGAGAGTGCCATGTCTACAGAAGTTAAACGCGATGGTACAGAAAAGAAAAAAAATACAAAATCATCCAATCCGTCTGAACCCAGCACATCACAGACGCTGCTCTCTTATGGGGTAAAACCTTATGAAGCAGAAGTGGGCGAAGAATACATGTGTAAGGCACAACTAGAGCATTTCCGAAAATTATTAAATATTTGGAAAAATGCCTTATTGCAGGGCGGCGATGATACCATTCATGAATTAAAGTCACAGGCAGCTGAAACCCCAGCAGATGTCAGCGATCAAGCAACGCTTGAAGAAACATTTGCATTACGCTTACGTGCTCGTGATCGCGAATATAAACTCATCAATAAGATCGATTCTTCTATTAAATTGATAGATAGTGGCGATTATGGTTTTTGTGAAGAGTGTGGCATTGAAATCGGTATACGTCGATTAGAAGCAAGACCGACAGCAACGTTATGCATTGACTGCAAAACACTGGCTGAAGTCAGAGAAAAGCAAGGTCGATAGTTCAGCTCACAAACAACTGAAAGATAAATTTTTATTTTATGGATGTTATTTCTGCAATCAAGGAAAGACGCTCTGTCCGGGCTTTTCTTGATAAACCTGTACCCCAAGAAACGATCGCGCAAATTCTAGATATCGCTAGGTGGGCACCTTCGGGTGTGAATACTCAACCCTGGCATGTTGCAGTATTGGGCGATCGTGTACGCAAGCAAATCACGGAACGTTTCATTCTTGCACGAGAAACAAGCATTGCAGAAAATCCTGACTATCCATACTACCCAAGCAATTGGTTTGATCCCTATAAAAAAAGACGCCAGCAATGTGGTATGGCATTGTATGGCGCCTTAAATATTTCTAAAGACGATATAGAAAAACGAAAAGCACAATGGTATAAAAACTATGCTTTTTTTGATGCGCCCTGCGCCATGATTGTGTATATGGATGCAAAGCTTTGTACGGGCTCATGGATGGACATCGGTATGTTTATTCAAAATATCATGCTCGCTGCGCGTGGCCTAGGACTGGAAACCTGTCCTCAAGCCGCACTTGCAGAGTATCCCGATATTATTCGAGAGCTATTAGGGCTTTCAAAACAGTTTCATATTGTCTGTGGGCTCTCCATTGGATTTGCAGATTGGTCTGAAGCTGTTAATCAATACAGGACCGAGCGAGAAGCGGTTGAATCATTTACAACATGGCATGAATAATAATACACACAGCCAGAAAACTAGTTAACAAACTTGACTTTGCTCTTTTCAAAACGTTACACTGAGTCCACAATCGTACTCAAATCTTATTTCAAGGCTCTACTTGCATGAAGTTTTATAGCGCGTATGCACTCTTAGTCACCACTTGGGTAATCTTGAGCATCACCGCTATTCATTTATGTGTGGCAAACCCTGAATTCACCTCTATGCTATACACCCTCTTAATTAGCACCTTATGGAGCTTTAGCGTATTAGGAATGGGATTAGGATTCATTATTCTATTGATTGCAACGCTCTTTAGCTGGGTACAACTCTACTTATTAATCACGGGCAGTATTGATCCACATTTGGCTCAATCAGACTTTTTTAAAGTACTGAATATTTTTATGAAAACCTTATTCGGCTATAAGGCTGGATAGCAGATATAAAAATTTTCAGGACAAACACACTGTGTCTGCCCTGAGACAATCAGCAAAGCTCAACACCTTACTATTTTTGTGTTGTCTTTAGGTCTGGCTTGTTAAATTGACTAGCATATTTCTGATAAAACTTAGCACACTCTTTCATACCTTCTTGTGCTGTCGCAAGTGTTTGCTCAGCATATTCAAAAGCTTTAGGTGCTTGCTTATTAGCCCATTTCGTTTGCTGTGTCATAAACTCTTCAGGGCTTTTAGCTTGCGCTAAATAGCCTAGCTGTTCAGATTGAGACTGAACAAAATCACTCCCCGCTTGCAAATTTTGTTTGGCAAGATCACTCCAGAAACGAGTACATAGCGCACCAAACTCAAGCATAGGTTCCGTTGTTGATTTACTCATTTTAGCCCACTGTTCAAACATATTCGCTGTCATTGGATTCTCCCCTTTGTTCATTTTGCATTGCAGCAGCTTGTAAGTCCAAGAATAGACCTCATAGATAGAGTCAGTCAAGCAAATTATGCACTGTTTATTTTTCACTCATTTCTGGCTCTCTGGCCGCATGGCTAAAATCCGCTGATTCCTTTTGATTGTTAAAAGAAGAAGTTGCCCAGCCTTGGAAATTTTGCAACCACATTTTTTGAAATTGCTGCCATTGATTTACATTGTTCTTAGTAAATTCTGAAAGCACCTGTACAGGATCGGCGTTACTCGCAGGCGCTGAGGATTGCGCAAAAATGTTTTTTTGCCACGCCTGTTGTTGCTGTGAAAAATATTTCATACCTTGCTCAAACATGCCACCAAACATGTTATGCATGGAATCACCATAAAATCGAATCATTTGCTGCAATAATTCAGTGGTAAATAAAGGAGGGCCATTTTCCTCTTGCTCTAAAATAATTTGCAATAAGGTGTTATGCGTAATATCTGCTTGCGTTCTTGCTTCAATAACACGAATTGCAACTTGTTCAATCACTAATCGTTTTACATCTTCAAGTGTAATATAGCTACTAATCGCAGTATCATACAGTCTTCTATTTGGGTACTTTTTGATGATGCGAAAATCTTTTTCTGTATCCAAGCTTGTTTCATTTGGGGTGTCAATCATTGATCATTATCCTAATTTTTATGGTAACTACTCATTCCGTATCACGGAACGTCCCTTCTTGAGCCATTTTGAACAAAAAACAAACATTCTCTTTTATCTATTGGGATTAAGTGGCAAATAGCCACTTTGTTATGAAATTCCTAATAGCGAGAACCCATGGATTAATACATGTGTTGGCCACCATTAATGGCAAAATTTGAACCTGTAATAAATCCTGATGCATCATCTGCAAGAAATGCAACAAGACGTGCAATTTCATCGGGATTGGCCAATCTACCTACAGGAATCTGCGCAACAATTTGTTCAATCACTTTTTCCGGCATTTGTTTAACCATCTCAGTCGCCACATAGCCAGGAGAAACAGCATTCACGGTTACACCTTTATTAGCGACTTCTAAAGCAAGTGACTTGGTAAATCCATATATACCTGCTTTTGCAGCCGCATAATTTGTTTGTCCAAACTGTCCCTTTTGACCATTGATAGATGAAATGCTAATAATTCTACCAAATCCTCTATCCATCATGCCTTGAATCACTTGACGTGTGACATTAAAAATAGAATCTAAATTTGTGCGCAATACCATGTCCCAATTGATTGGATCCATTTTTTTTAAAGTTGTATCTCGTGTGATTCCTGCATTATTGACGAGAATATCTATAGGGCCTACATTTTTTTCAACTGCTTCAATCAATCCAGCTGCTGACTCAAAGTTTGAAACATCACCATAAAATACTTCTATGTTAAAATCTAATTCTCGCATTTTTGCTTGCCACGCTAACGCAGCAGCGCCATTACCACCACCATTATAACCAGCTACGACACGCGCACCTTGTTTATACAATGCTTTACATATTTCTGTACCTATTCCACCGGTTCCGCCGGTAACAAGCGCTACTTTTGCCTTCATTGTGCTAATCCCTTTTGCTGATTGGTCGTAAACTGAAGTTTTAACATAATACAAGATCAACTGCCAAACTAAACTATTTTTTTGACTTATGTTTTATTAAGTCTTCTATCACATCTACTTCGGCCAGTGTAGAAACATCACCTAACTGATCCAGTTCATTATTAGCTATTTTTCTAAGTATTCTTCTCATAATTTTACCAGAGCGTGTTTTCGGTAATCGAGGTGCCCACTGAATGGCTTCGGGTCGAGCAAATTTTCCAATCACATGAGCTACCAAGTCTTGTAATGTTTTTTCAAGCGCTAAAGACCACTGCTCCTTGTCATTCAACGTGACAAAAGCATACAAAGCTTCGCCTTTAATTTCATGTGGCACACCAACGACAGCAGCCTCACTGACTTTTGGATGTTGTACTAATGCACTTTCAATTTCAGCTGTACCTAAACGATGCCCAGATACATTAATGACATCATCCATTCGACCTGTTATCCAGTAATCACCCTCAGCATCGCAATAAGCACCATCTCCCGTACAATATTTACCTGGAAATTGTTTAAAGTAAGTATTCTGAAATCGAGTATGATCTTGATATATCGTTCTCATTTGTCCTGGCCAGCTACTCTCGATCAGTAATGCGCCTTTTTCATGCACAGCACAATTTTTCCCCTCTTGAGAAATGAGACTGGGTTTAATACCAAAAAAAGGCAAACAAGCAGCACCCGGCTTTTGATGACTGATATAAGGAAAAGGTGCCATTAAAACGCCCCCTGTTTCCGTTTGCCACCATGTATCAACAATCCAACACTTTGCATTACCGATAGAATGATGATACCAATGCCAAGCTTCTGGATTGATAGGTTCCCCCACTGTGCCAAGAATGCGTAAGCTATCTCTTTTAGAAGTTGTTAATGGTTGCTCACCTTGCGCCATCAAGGCACGAATAGCCGTAGGTGCTGTATAAAAAATATTAACTTGATAGCGATCTACTAATTTCCATACCAAACTAGGATCAGGTCCCGTTAAGACACCTTCATACATAACACTGCTTGCACCATTAGCCAATGGTCCATATACGGTATAGCTGTGCCCTGTTATCCAACCAATATCTGCCGTACACCAATACACATCATTACATCGATAATCAAATATATAACGATGCGTCATTGCAGCATAAAGCAAATAGCCTCCCTGCGTATGCATCACCCCCTTAGGTCTGCCAGTGGAGCCGGATGTATACAAAATAAACAAAGGATCTTCTGCATCCATCCATTCTGGCTCACAGATAGAGGATTCATGCAATGAACACTCGTGATACCAATAATCTCGTTTAGAATGCATTTTTATTTTTCGTCCGCTGTTCTTCAGCACTAACACTTTAGCCTTGTGCGCATAAAGCGCCAATGCTTCATCGACACATTCTTTGAGTGGAAACATTTTATTGCCACGCAAAGCATCATCTGCGGTCACAATATATTTGCAATTTGCATCTACAATTCTTTGACCCAGCGCATGCGCAGAAAATCCTGCAAAAACAACGGAATGAATCGCACCGATTCTTGCACATGCGAGCATTGCGACAATTGTGCTCACTATCATGGGCATATATACACAAACGACATCGCCTTTCTGAACACCTAATTTTTTCAGTGTGTTTGCAAATCGGCATACTTGATCATAAAGTTCACCATAAGTAATGGCTTGTTGGCGCTGTGCACCATCTCCCACCCAATAGTAAGCAATTTGATTTTGGCGTTGCGGCAAATGTCTATCTAAGCAATTATAAGAAACATTTAGCTTCGCCCCTAAAAACCAATTAATCTTTGCCTCAAATAAATCAATCTCAGAAACTTTTTTCCAAGGTTTAAACCAAGTGATAAAACGCTTAGCTTGCTCACTCCAAAATAAATCTGGATCCTTCAGAGAATCGGCATACCATTTTTCATAGGTTACAAGATCTAAAGTTTGTTTATTTACTTCTGTTATTGATTGAACTGTCATCATTTCCCTCATTTTTTAGCATATTTTCCGTATTTTTTTGTTTTTATTTCTCTAACTATCTGTGGATAAGTAGCAAAATTTTGACGTAATGAAAAAACATAGGTACATTGCATTCATACATTGTAGATGTATACACATTTTTTTAAAAACGCAGCGCGAGGTATGGAATTATGCGTACATTAAGTCAAATGGAACTTCAATCAATTTCTGGTGGTAATTTAGATAAACCATTGCTGCAATCAAGCTTTTCTGATGCTGCAACTTTCTATGGAATTTTTAGTGGTTTTACTTATGGATTGGCTCAGGGAGCAGAATTATTCAGCTACACTGTGCGTGGATTTGACGTTGGTAAACTACTTAGCCAAACTGCAGGTGGTGCAGCCGGGGCAGCAATAGGTGGTTTACTTGCTAGTTTAGCTACCCATTATGTTATTCCTACTGCAACAGGTCTCATTGGAGACTAAAAAGCAACACAAATCACTTTGTATTGCTTTTTAGCACACAGCATTGATATTTAATTAATTGATGCTGTGTTGATTCTTTTTAATAACAACATTGTAGAACTATCAATAGGCTCTTTAGCTTCTTTGCCATTGACTATGTTTGTTAAATCATCTGCCAATTTCTTACCCAGCTCCACCCCAGGTTGATCAAAAGAATTGATTTGCCAAATAATCCCTTGCGCAAATACTTTATGTTCATACAAAGCAATTAATTGACCTAAGGCATAAGGATCTAAGGCATCAAGCATTAAAATATTGCTTGGTTTATTACCTTGCATTTGATTAATGCTCGTATCGGCGCCTTGCAAAGCTCTATTTCCTTCCATCAATGCTTTGGCTTGTGCCAAACAATTGATCACTAATTGCTGATGTTGTACTTTATCTTTGGCTTTGGTGTTCTGTGCAACAATAAAATCAACGGGAATAAAATGTCTGCCTTGATGTAATAATTGATAAAAAGCATGCTGCGCATTGGTGCCTTCCCCACCCCAAATAATAGGCGCGGTATCTTTAGCAACCATATCACCATTGGGTTGTTGTGATTTACCATTACTTTCCATGTCTAATTGTTGAATATAATCAGCAAATCTTCTCAAAGAATAACTATAGGAACATAAGGCATGTGTGGGTGCTTGCCAAAAATTACGATACCAAATACCCAATAAAGCCAATAAAACAGGCATGTTTTCTGCTAATGGCGCACTGCTAAAATGCTTATCCATATCATGCCCGCCTTGCAAGAATTGCTTAAATCCTTCTACGCCAATCAATAAAGCAACTGGAAAGCCAATACTAGACCAAATTGAGAACCTTCCACCCACCCATTCCCAAAATGGTAATACGAACTCTTTTGCAATGCCCCATGCGATCGCTCGTGCAGGATTTGCGGTGATTGCAACAAAATGCTGTGCTAACTGCTTAGTATGCAGTTTATTTTCCAACCACTGCTTTGCAAGCTGTGCATTGGCTAAAGTTTCTGAGGTTGTAAAAGATTTTGAAGACAACAAAAACAGTGTAGTTTCAGGATTTAGATTTTCCGTTACCGCTTCGAACTGAACAGGATCAATATTTGCAATAAAATGTACTTTGAGATTCGTATTCCAATACGGCTTTAAAGCTTGAGTCAGCATTTGTGGCCCTAAATCTGATCCACCAATCCCGATATTCACGACATCTGTAATGGCTTGCTCTGTCGCACCTAACCATGCACCTGATTGCAATTTCTCAACAAAATCAAACATTTTGTTTCGGGTTTCTGTTATCTCTGTAACGAGATTTTTCGCATTTACCATTAAGCTTTCTGTTTCAGGCAAGCGAAGTGCTGTATGTAAAGCGGGTCGATTCTCAGAAACATTGACATGCACACCCGACATCATTTGATGAATTGCATTCTGAATATCATAGCTTTCAGCAAGCGCAATTAATTCAGCAAGGATATCTTTACTAATGAAATTTTTTGAATAATCTAAAAATAAACTATTTACCTGCAATGAAAATGTTTCAGCACGCTGTGGCTCCGCTGCAAATAATTCCGAGAGATGCGTTGCTTGCACGCTTTCAAACATCTGTTGCAACCGCATCCATATCATTTCTCGCTCACTTTGTTTGGAGCTAACACTTCTTAAAGCACTTTGCATCAAGGAATCAACAACTGGCATAACAACCTCTATAATTTCACATATTCATCTGAGTCAAACTGTCTGACAAGTGTCTTTAAGCTTTTCCCATCGTTAAAGATAAAATTTGGCGCAATTTCGAAAAAAGGGATGAGTACGAAGCTTCGCTTTCTCATTTCAGGATGAGGCACTGTTAAAGTAGGCATTTGAATTGATTGATTGCCATACAACAAAATATCGCAATCTAAAATGCGAGGCCCCCATTTGATTTCTCGTTTCCTGCCACGACGTGCTTCAATGTCTAATAATAGGTCCAGCAATGTTATAGGTTTCAAACTTGTTGAAACACTGATAACAGCATTTACAAAATCAGGTTGTTTGGGTCCTAATGGCTTTGTTTGATAGAGCGACGACTGGCACTGTAATGTAATCTCTTTGATCTGACTTATTTCATCTATCGCAGATTTGACCTGATGTACAGGATCTTCTAGATTGCTACCTAAACCAATATATACTACTTCAGGAATCATTTCTTTTCTGTATCTTCTTTTTTCCGTTTTTTCTTTTTGGGTTTTCCTGATGCTTTTCTAACCAAATTGCGACGTTCAGAAGGTTCTGCTTCCATATAAACTTGCCACCAATTTGCCAATTCTTTGATAGGTTCCCCTGCCGTTGAACGCACTAACAGAAAATCATATGCCGCTCTAAAACGTGGTTCAAGCATCATGCGTTCAGCCCTTTTGCCTGCCCTATTTTGCATTCTAGATTGCAACATCCATATCTCTCTTGCACCAAATGAAATGCGCTTTGGCATACTAATACGCTTAATCTGCTCTGATAAACATATTTCCATTGCTTTGAGTCTTGCGGAATACAAACTCATGCCATCATCCATATATTTTTGCGCTAATTTTAAAATAGGGTGCCATAATAATGCAGCAATAATAAAAACAGGTGTCACACCTTTATCTTCACGAATACGCTTGTCTGTATTGGTAAATACGTCTATTAAGAGCGCTTTTGTTGGATAGCTATTATCTTGTAAACAAGCAAAGGTCTGCGGAAATAATGCCTCAAATAAACCATATTCTAATAATTTTTCAAAAGCCGGATAGGCTGCCCCCGAGTGGAAGAGCTTTATAACCTCTTCAAAGAGTCTCGCGGGTGGTACATGCGTGATCAAAGATCTTGAAGCCAACATTGGCGCGACTAATTCATCACTGAAACTCAAGTCTAACTTACTGGCAAAACGAATCGCTCTTAACATTCTTACGGGATCTTCACGAAAACGTGTCGCCGTATCCCCAATCATACGCAGCTTTCTATCTTTTAGATCTTGAATACCGCCGGTAAAGTCTACAACAGAAAAATCTGCAATATTGTAATACAAGGCATTGATAGTGAAATCTCTACGCCAGGCATCTTCTTCTATAGAACCGTATACATTGTCTCTTAAGACCATGCCTGCGGCAGAATGTGCAACCTCGTCATGAGCATGATCAACCTGCTTTCTAAAAGTAGCTACCTCGATAATATCTCGACCAAAATGCACATGCGCTAAACGGAAACGACGTCCAATCAAACGACAATTTGAAAATATTTTACGGATCTCTTCTGGCAAAGCATTGGTTGCTACATCAAAATCTTTGGGATGCTTATTGAGCAATAAATCTCGCACACCCCCGCCCACCAAATAAGCTTGGTAGCCATGTTTTTTCAAACGGTAAAGTACTTTTAGTGTATTTTCACTAATATCCTTGCGGGAGATACTATGATCTTGGCGTGTTAAAACCATCGGCGCTTTGGTGCGAGATGGCATTGAAGAAGCAGTCGGCTTGGATGGCCGCCTACAAATAAGCGATTTGGCTTTCTTAATTAGTCCGGTTATCATGCATTATCATGTAAAAGCTAGGTGGAAATGAAATTTCTGTCATTAAAATAATGGGATATGATATCATTGCCACGGGTTTAAGGTAAACGAAACACCTAAAATATACCAAAAAAGTTGAAATTTCAGGCGATAGAAGACAACAACGCCTAAAGCTTGATCGTGATTTTTATACTCGAGCGAGGAAGTTTTAGGCTAGGCGTCGAGGGTTGAGCAACCGGAGTGTACGATAGGTACATGAGGATTGCGAAATCCCGAAGACAACAACGCCTAAAGCTTGATCGCGAAGAGTATTTGGCTCCCTTCGTCTAGTGGCCTAGGACACCGCCCTCTCACGGCGTAAACAGGGGTTCGAGTCCCCTAGGGAGCGCCAATTTAGTAATATGATGTAGTTTTAGTAGGAAGCCAATGCCAAGGAAATCAAAAATGCTTGCAGAAGAATTTTTTAACGATGCTATTAATACTTATGTTGAACATGTCACAAGCGATGAGTCTACTTTACTTAAAAATCTTCGTATAGAAACGCGCACACAGACTAACATGATTAATATGTTAAGCGGCCCTGTTGAAGGTCGATTACTGCAATTACTTGTTTCTTTATCTAAAGCAAAAAATTGCTTAGAAGTTGGTACCTTTACAGGCTATTCTGCACTTAATATTGCTACCAGTTTACCCACAGATGGTAAATTATATACTTTAGAATTTAACCCAGAATATGCAAAAATTGCTCAAAAATTCTTTAATTTATCCCCTGCAGGACACAAAATTGAGCTATTACTCGGTAAAGCAGAAGACAGTCTCCGCAACTTAAATATTCAATTTGATTTTGCATTCATTGATGCGGATAAACAGAATTATCCTTTGTATTATGACTTAATCCTTCCTAAACTACGTTCCGGTGGTCTCATTGTCGTTGACAATGCATTATGGGGCGGTGAAGTGGTTGCACCCGTTGAGAAACAAGCACGCGCCATTCATGCGTTGAATCAAAAAGCCAAAGATGACCCTCGCGTAGAAACCGTTATGCTTACTGTGCGCGATGGTATTTTTATTATTCGTAAGAAATAAGACTTGTCTTTCAGTTGCTGCAAACCACTCAGGCTTGTAGCACTCACACATGGATTGCTTCGTCGCTGCGCTTCTCGCAAAGACAGAACAAAGAAAATTCCGTAATTGCTGAGGATTTCTCAGTTTGCGAGCGACGAAGCAATCCACTCTTGAGAATATGCCAACCTGAGTTTAGAAACAGTCACAAAAAAACTAAAATTTAATTCTTCTATAATTCTTTATATTATTCTCAAAAAATAATATATTTAATGCCCCTATTATTATCAGTTATTTTATATTTCTTGATCATTCCCTTCAGCTTTGCAGAGAAGGAAGAAAGCTATCAGCTTAAAATTGTTTATCCTTATAAACACCCTATTCCACATCAAATATCATTAAATAATGCAACAGAAACCGTGCAATTACAGTCTAAATATGGTTTGCTGTTTGTCAGCACAATGCTAAATGGCAAAGGCCCTTATTTATTTTGGCTTGATACTGGCTCTGAGATTAGCATTATTTCAAAAGAGGTGGTTGATGACTTAAAACTGCCTTTATTAACCAAAACACAACATAACATTCAAGCTTCTCATGGCAGCGAACTATTAACGAGCTATTTAAGCCTTGCGCCCAGTTTAGAAATTGGTAAAACGGCTTTCAAAAATGCGCCTTTTATCACTATTGATAAACAACACAATGCACATAAACTTTTCACAAAACTAGGCGTGGTTGGCATGTTGGGGATCAATTTATTTCATGGTGTTACAATCACCATTAATTTTCCCCAAAAAACATTATCCTTTCAAGAACATTATATCCCCAACAAAAACAGTATGCTGATGAACAGCGGTTATTTTTTCCCCGTTGTCACCGGCAAAGTATCTCATCACAATATTGAAAACACCTATCCATTCCTAATTGATACTGGATTTAATGGATCTATCGAAATACCTGACTGCAATCAAGAAAAATTGCCAAATATTAAAGTAAATAATTCAATTGATTTTTTTAATAATATTGATACAGGATTTCTATCAACACTCAATGGCATGATTCGTTTTGGGCAGCTAAACCAAATCAATCCCGTTGTACGCTATGCCGAGAGCTATTGTAAAAAGCCGCGTCCCTTTGGATTGATTGGTACACAATTCTTAAAAGACAAAACACTGACAATCAATCTGGAAAAGAGAATCCTAAGTATTATGCATGCAAACTAACGCTTAAGTTGTGCTCAACTCCATCAACACTTCTGATAAGGCAATTGCCCTAATCGCTGTATTATAATGGTGTGCAGATCTATCTTGACTCGGCCAATGACCTGCTTCATCTTGCGTGGATACAATCTGTTCTGCACCTTTTTTTGCTTTATTAATGTAACGCGCTTCTTTTGTTATATTCGCTAAAATAGCAGCGCCCCACGCCATATTCGGCTCTATGGCTGGATGATACTGATAGGCTGTTTCAAAATAAGACTGTGCGGTTCTTAAGTAAGATTGCTCATGCGTGGCCTGATACAGCTTAGCTAAAAAGATAACCGGCGTAGAGAGATAATGCACATTATGATCGGTATTTTGCGCAGTCACCATATAAAAGCTTGCTTGCTCAGAAGGGAAGCTCGTAATCATACGACCATCTTGCTCTAAACGTAGATAAAAAGTTTGGTCTTTCGTGCTTTGCAAAGAAATACATCGTTGTAAAAAATTGCCTGCTCTTTGTGCCTTTTTCATATCACCTGTGCACAAAGCAAACCAACCCAGCATCGTTGAACTAAATAAATCTAATACGGCATCAATGCTACCGCAAGGCGCAATCGTTGTGAAAGCACCTTGATCGGGATCATAATAGCGCCTCAAATATTTTGAATACGTATAAGAAACATCAAAACGACCTATAGCATGTGCAGCAATCGCTATCCAACTCATGATTTTGGGTAACTGCTCCGTCAGGGTCTGATGTGTTGGATCAGACAACTTGCGCCGCAATCCTCCATCTTGGGTAGAAAAAGAATGCAACAAATAGTTAATCATCCGATAAGATTCTTCTTTTAAACCCAAATTGGCATATAAATAAGGCAAAGCGTAATAAGCTAATAAATCATCTATATTACCTTCTAAGTTGCCTTCAACTGTGATGGATTTTAAGCTCCATAGCCTTGCTCTGTCCAAACACTGTTTGTATTGCGTCATTAGTTGTAAATCCATTACATCTATCCTTTATTTTTTGTATTAGTTAATAACGCCACACGCAATGCGCGCACCGCCACCACCTAAGGGTAAAGGTTCATCAGAATAATTATCGCCCTTTTCATGAATAATGAAGGCACGATTCATAATATCAGCGATTTTAAGATCTGGAGCGATCATTTCCTGTTCAACAATATTGTCTTGATTAGCAATGAGCTTTTGCAAATCACCTAAATGGCCTTTTTGGCCAGGGCCTGCATGTATTTTTGTGTGATGAGGATCATAATGTCCACCCGCCAAAGCACCGGATACTACTTTTCCTTCTTGTATCTGGAAAGCACAGGAAGGATTTTCATGGATATGAAAACCATGCTCACCTGCTGGTATGTCTTTTAGGCGTATCGTGAGAGCCATTCCTTCTGAGGTATCTTTAAGCGTCACTGAACCAATTGCCTCACCAATACCTTGGGTCGACTCATTTTGATTGAGCGCATGTATTTGGATTATTTTTTCATCTTGTACTTTCTCATCTTGTTGCGCGAGTAACGCGGTTGATAATAAAGTACTCAATAATAATATCTTGGCTTTAAATATGAGATCTTGTCGCATTCTCTTTCTTCCTTGATAGCTAAACCTTGCTGAAAGAGAATATTCACACAAGCTATTGTGTAAATCCACCCTATTAGCAACCGTGTTTTTGAATATATTGCTCAATCTCATGACAATACTATTATAAGTATGGTAAATTTCTACTACATTATCTAATATGCTGAGTAAATAACTACAATATTATGGAATATTTGAACCTTTCTGGATATCAATTTAAGAAGTTAACTAATTTGGAAACTCTAAGAGAAGATCTGAAGCATTACTGTAGAGAAATTGGTCTCAAAGGCAGCATTTTACTCAGCCATGAAGGCATCAATGCTTTTGTAGCAGGCCCTCAAGAAGTCATCGATCGCTTTCAAGCAAGCTTAGAGCGCTTTAACTTACCTAAACTAAATTTCAAAATAAGCTACTCTGACAATATTCCTTTTAAGCGTATGTTGGTAAAAATCAAACCAGAAATCATATCAATGGGCGAAAAAGATATCGATCCCGAAATGCATCCTGCACCTTATATTTCTCCTGAAACACTGAAACAATGGATAGACGAAGATAAAGATATTGTTATCTTAGATACACGTAATGATTATGAAGTACATCTGGGTAAATTTAAAAACGCCGTTGATTTGAATATTGATCATTTTCGTAAATTCCCTGCGGCATGCCAAAACCTACCCAGTGAATGGAAAAATAAACCCATTGTTACCTACTGCACAGGTGGTATTCGTTGTGAAAAAGCAGCGCCTTACCTACAATCCTTAGGTTTTAACGATGTCTATCAGCTAGATGGTGGTATTTTAAGTTACTTTGAAAAATGTGATAAAGCACACTTCGAAGGGGAGTGTTTTGTCTTTGATAAACGTATTGCTGTTGATAATACGCTCGCAGAAACCTCAACGATACAATGCTATAAATGTCGTATGCCCATTACAGCAGAACAACAACAATCGGAGCATTATCGCCTCAATGAATATTGTCCAAGCTGCTATCCCAATCACGCTAAAACACCTTAAGATGGGTCAAAGGAAAGCATTTAAGAAATTATTTAGTCGAAAAACAAATAAAGAACACCCATCAAACAAGAATACACAGACTGCCATAAAGGCGTATAATGGTCTTCGCACATGAGTTTTATCCGCAGTAGAATGCATGTGCTTTGGTGATAGACTTCAGATTTCATTTTTATTTATTACTTACATTGCAATTTTAAAGGTTTTTACATGGGCTTATCTCTCGTAACAGCTGGGCAGAATATTCCACATGATATTAATGTCATTATTGAGATTCCTGCACATAGCGAACCCATCAAATATGAAGTAGACAAGAAAACAGGCGCCTTGTTTGTTGATAGATTTCTCTCAACTTGCATGCATTATCCTTGTGACTATGGCTATATCCCCAAAACACTTTCAAGTGACGGCGATCCTGTTGATGTATTGGTGATTACCCCCATTCCTGTTAACAGAGGAAGTGTAATCCGCTGCCGCCCCATCGGCATGCTAGTGATGGAAGACGAAGCAGGACATGATCAAAAAATTCTTGCTGTACCAACCAGCAAACTAACAAAATTATACGAGCATGTGCATAAGCCTGAAGATTTACCTGCATTGCTCTTAAAGCAAATTGCACATTTCTTTACTCACTACAAAGATTTAGAAACAGACAAATGGGTAAAACTAGAAGGCTGGGCTGGCAGAGAAGCTGCTGAACAAGTCATTTTAGAAAGCATTAAGAGCTATCAAGCGACTGAGATAAAGCCGCCGTTTTAGGTGTTCTTAATGCGGGCGGGCACAGAGACCCGCCCCTACTACGCCATTCAATAACAGCCAAACAACATTCAGCCCACCGATAAAGAATTAATATTCTGATAAGCAGCATTTGGCTATTAGATCAGTCTGATGTATGATTGCTACCTTAATAATGCATACTAAACAGAATGATAAATAACTTATTATTTTTGCTCAGTTTATTCTTAATCACAGCTTGCGCGTGGGGATTCTTGAGGCTCGGCAAAAGTGCACTCATTACCTGGATAGCTTTTATTAGCTTATTTGCTAATCTCTTTGTCTTAAAACAAATTACACTCTTCGGCTTGAATGCAACGGCAAGCGATATTTTTGCGGTAGGCGGGCTATTTGGGCTCAATTTACTACAGGAATATTATGGCAAAGCTGCTGCCAAATCAGCAGCATGGATCTCCTTTGCTTGCCTCTTTTTCTTTACCCTAATGAGCCAAATACACCTCTATTATGAACCCAGTACTTTCGATACCACGCAACAAGCTTATCAACATATTTTCCAACATGCGCCACGCATTATCCTTGCTTCGCTTTTTACCTTGTTTATAGTGCAACAATTCGATATACGACTCTATCCATTAATTAGAGGTTTTTTCCCGAAGCTGCCACTCTTGTTTGCCAGCGCCAGCTCTATTTTGCTCAGCCAAACCTTAGACACCGCTTTATTCACTGTGCTCGGTTTGTATGGCATTGCAGAAGCATTGTGGCAAATTTTTATCGTTAGTCTCAGTATTAAATTATTAACGATTGTATGTTTACCTTTTATGGCTCAAATAAGTAAGAAATTAATACGTTATGATCGAATCACAGCCCCAAATTAATAGCACTTTTCAATTTGAAATTTTGTATCAATCCAAACATTCTCAAGCACGGGTAGGTCGCATTCATACGCCTCACGGTATCATTGATACACCCAATTTCGTAGCCGTCGGCACCAACGGTACACTGAAGGCATTGCCGAATCACTGGCTAGATGAGCTCGGTTTGCAGCTTATGTTTTGCAATACTTATCATCTATTGGTGCAGCCTGGCACAGAGGTGATTCAACAAGCGGGCGGATTACACAACTTTATTCAACGCAAACGCCCCATCATTACGGATTCGGGCGGCTTTCAAGTCTTTAGTCTTGCTTATGGTGGTATTGCCAATGAATTGAAAAGCAAAGGCACCAAGAAATACACGGGATCGGTCTTAAAAATTACCGAAGAAGGTGTGGTATTTCGCTCCTACTTTAACGGCGAGAAAATTTGCTTAACACCTGAATCCTCTGTACAAGCACAAAAAGTATTTGGTGCAGATATTATTATCCCGCTTGATGAATTAACGCCTTATCACATCAGTGATGAAGCATTGTTAGATTCTTTTAAGCGCACACATCGCTGGGAGCTTCGCTCTTTAGCTGAACACAAGAAAAATCCAAATAACCAAGCTATGTACTCTGTTATTCATGGGGGTATCAGCCCAGAATTAAGACATAAAAGCTGTGAGATCTTAGATAAGGAAGATTTTGATGGGCATGCGATTGGAGGCAGTTTAGGCAAAAATATTGCCGAGCTTTACGCTACCGTACAAACAACAACTCCCAAATTGTCCCCTGAAAAACCACGTCATTTATTAGGTATTGGTGATTTACCCTCTATTGATCAATGTGTGCCACTCGGAATTGATACCTTTGATAGTGCTTATCCCACACGTTCAGCACGTCATGGTGTACTGTTTAGTTTTGATGGACCTATCAAGATTGATAGACAAATACACCGTTTTGAACATTTTCCAGTTGATAAGGACTGCCATTGCCATCTGTGTCAAAACTATACACGAGCTTATTTATATCATTTGTTCAAAGCCAAAGAGCCTACCGCAATGCTGCTTGCAAGCACGCACAATGTGGCCTTTATGATGCGCAGAATGGAAAGCTATCGTAATCAGATCTTAAGTGGGCTTATTTAGTTATTTTTTTAAACTACTCGTATTAATTCCCTTCTACGAATTCGTAGAGGGGAAAATTATTGAAAATTATAGGACAGCCAAGAATAAACTGTGCCATATTTATATAAAGGACATCCAATAATTTTTCTCTCTATACCTTCATCTAAAGAGATACACGTCTCAAGTTATATTTGTAATGTTTAGATATAAAAAGAAAAGAGAATACAGAAATGTGTTCAATATTCAATTATGATTGGTAATGAGGCAGATAATGGATAGAAATCGTGAAACTAGGCAATGAGTTCTTTTATGTAACTTTTCTTTGCTTGAGAAATACCCTTTAAACCTTTCTTTCCTGCTTTGGCAAAGTTAAGTAATAATATTTCACTACCCACTGCATGAGAGAAATTTTTTCCTAAATTTTTCACTAATGAAAGCCAACTTCTAGGCTCAAATTGTAATCTAGTTAAGATAGGAGCAAGATGCTCAGGAATAGAACCCGCTTCTTTATCATCACGAATGATTCGCCCCGTATAGTCTACAAGCTCTACATAATCAACCAGTTTAAAATCGATGGCATGCGTGTGGTTTTTTGAGATATTGGCAAAAGGCACCAAAGATTTGGGTTGCGCAAGATTATTATATATCTCTGATTTTTCACGCTTTTGTTGTTTAATAGATTTTGATTTATTGATTTTCAACTGTTTTGAAATATGCTGAATACGCTCATAAATAGAGGTAAATTCTGATTCTTCAGGTGTTTTAACAATGCCTGCTCGCACTGGATTCAAATCAACATAGACCATTGCACTTAACAATGCGCCTTCATCTAATAAGGCTTGGGATTTAAAGCGTCCTTCCCAGAATCGCCCTGCTGTATCATCTTCTTCATTCACATCACGGGCAATTTTTTCATTTAAACAACGCATAAACCAACTGATACTTGTTAAGCGCTCTCGCCAGAGCTGAATTTTTTCCTTTATATGCTTATTTTCTTTAGCATCTTTGGGGAAAATAGATGCCCAGCGATGGATGATTTCTTCTTCTGACCAAGCTTGGGCTTGTTTTTCTTCTACATACAGAACAACATGATAATGATTACTCATGATGGCATAAGCACAAATTTTAATGGCAAAGATATCAGCCAAGTATTTTAATCTGTCTACAATCCATGCTTTTCTATGCGAATAATCCGTTTGAGTGAGTTCGTCAAAACCACATAAAAAGCTGCGGCGTACACATCGGTTCATGACGTGATAATACGGTGTCGCACTTAAATCTATTTGTTCTGAACGGGCTAAAGTCATAACTTAAATAAATATCCTTTTTATTGATGACAATATTACCGCCAATTTTTTGGGTACATCAACTTATTTTGGATGTCCTGGATTTTTGGAGGTAAAAAAAAGGGAGCCGAAGCTCCCTTATTGTACCCTTTGATTGTTCCGGCAAAAGGCTTAGGCGTCTGCACCACCAATGGTGACACGTAAGAAAGGTCCAACTCTACCAAAGTCATGAGAAGCACCTGTCCAACGAGCAGCTGCAGCTGCGCCATCAGCAGGATTCCAAGAGGTATTGCCAGATTTGAATGCATTGATAGCATTGACATAGCGAACACCTAAAGCAGCGTGGAACAATACACGTGCCATATCACTATTGATAACGCGACGGTAATCAACACCAAACTCAGCATCTAATTTAGCAACCACTGAATGACTGTCTTCAGGATTATGGAAGTAAGGCACAGCACCTGTTTGAGCCTGAGTATATTCATTCTGAGCATAGAGCAAAGAAGTATTCGCACCACCGAAGATACCAAATTCTGGGCAATAGCTAAATGGTGTACCACGTGCAGCGGCACCAAAACCAGGACCAAAGCCTTTCATTTCATCTTCAGTTGTTCTTACATCTGCGCCTGTTGCTTCACTGAATGATCTATCTAATTTCAAATATTCTAAGAAGCCATTTAAGGTTACATCCAATCTTTGACCAAAATGTAGGGTTTGAGTAATACCGGCTCTGAATTGTTCAGATTTTTGATCTAAAATAGCTTGGCTGCCAACACCATTCCCACCAATATTGCCAATATTTCTTAGGCCAGATGCACTTCTGACTTCATCATCAGAGAAATGATCATAATCAAGGTAAAGACGTGTGTCAGAGGCTGGGTTATTACCACCTAAGCGATAGCTTAAGCCAATACCAAAATCTAATTCATGATCAGGCTCAACCACAAAAGCACGACGAAAATCGTTAGGCCCCATTGCATCGCCCATTGTCGCAGCATTGCTGGTTGCTTCTGTGTAGGTTGCTGTACCGGTTACGGCTACGCGATTCCATGAACCTGCTTGTGCGGTAGCAGCAAAACCTGCTACTAACATTGTGCCGAGAGTTACTTTGATTGCTGTCTTCATATTACGATCTTCCTTTCCTAGAACTAAAAACCAAAGGGTGAAATTTTTATTTGCAGTTTCTACCCAACCTTAAAACCCAAACACAAGTACCAGTTCGAAGTTAGTATAGTAATCTCTGCAAGCTTTTCAACTTCGTACTTACTTAAGTCTATTTGCTTCTTGCTTAAAGCATTCCGTGCGGACACTAAGAAATAATGAGGTCACACAATAGTAAGTAAGATAAACTAACAATTCTTGAACAATCAAACGTAGATTATCACAACAAACGAGATTGTACACTCTATGCACATTTTTTTTTGCGCTTGAATTTAAGCGTAAATCAAGTCCTAAATGATAAGAATTTGCGTTATTTTTTGAAGCTAAAGACACTATGCAATCACAGCGGCTATTGTTTTCTTTGAAAGGAAAATTATTAATGTAGCTGATTTTTTCAATTTATTTTTATATTGGAAGATTAACTAAGAACAAAAAAGGAGAGAATAATGCGAAGCCCATGTTTTAAATGGAATGCACATATCTTTTATTTTGAATAGGAAAAAGGCTTAAGTAAAAAAAGGCAAAAATCGATATTGATAAATCACGACTTGGCTCGTTTCTAAATGACTTAGAAACTTGTAACGGGGCAAAAATGGTGGGCCGTGATGGATTCGAACCATCGACCAACGGATTAAAAGTCCGCTGCTCTACCAGCTGAGCTAACGGCCCCGAAAACGAATTTAGGGTGCCATAATACCCTAAGTTCAGAAAAATACAAGCCAGAATTTGCACTTAATTGTAAATTCTTATTGAATGCCCACAGGGCGGCACTTATTAAACTTTGACAAGCCTTGGAGAACGACGCACTTGAGGCTTTTCTGAAAGTATTTCAGAACTTATACCCTCTTTTTTGCTTGTTGACTCACTACCATTTGCTGACTTCAATTCTTTTTGAGCCGTAGAGCGCGTTGTATCATAGTGTGGCAACATATTCTTCTGCGATGTGGAGGCAACCGATAATGCAGCATGATTATTTTTCACACCAGACATTGGGCTTGTTGTAGGCTCAACACTCTTACTCGATTCAGTCGCAGGCAGCATCATACGCTTACTGATCCGCATCATCATACGATTCATATATTCTTGGCCATTTTTTAGGAGACCTACGCTCCCTCCCACCAAAGCAGATAAGCTAACAGTGCCTAATAAATTATCGTAAATCGTCATGCCTTGCGAAACACGTAGTGCAAACCATAGTGTAGGAATGATCCATGCCCCCACAAAATAAATTGTATCTACGAGAGAATGCCCCTCAACAGTGTTGCGCTTAGGCTTTGCTTTTTCGTCTGGAAATAACTTCTCAAGCACCTCACAGACAATGGGAAAAGCGAAGATAGCAACCATAGAGCCGACACAAATCAACGTTGCATGCGGTGCTAATGCAGCAGGCAAAAGATTCGCAAAGATCCCCATAAATGCATTAAAAAAACCAGGCACAATCACACGACCCAGCACAGTATCATTGATCGCCCATCCCATCGTTAACAGACAAGCAATACCCACCGCCTGCACCAATGCTGCGAGCGCGCTTTTCAAAACTACACCCAAGATCCCAAAGATATCTCGGACAGACAACTCATTTTTTATCATTTGAAAAGCTGATTGCTGTACTACTGGTTGTTGCTGAGCAGCTGTACCAGCGTGGGGGGATGTTACTTGAGCGGAAGATTTAGCTGTTGTAGGACCTGATTGCATAAGGGCATAAAACTCTGAAAATTTAAGAAAGTAGACTTTATCACAATCCATCAAAGAATAAAATAGCAACTACAAGCAGCGTTGTTCAGACTCTATATTGATAAAATATATAAAAAACAGATGGTTATGAATATGCTACGCAGAGACAAAGGTGCCGCTTAAAAGCTATAAGCGACCTTCTTGTTGCATTCTTTGCAGACGTGTATTGGCTAAACGTGCAGAAGCGGTACCAGGAAACTGTGTCTGAACTTTGGCTAAGAGATTGCCTGAATGCTGCCATTGCCCTTTGGAATATTGAACATAACCTAATTTTAAGAGTGCATCCGATGCTTTGGCATGTTGCGGATAATCCTGATAGACAATATTAAATTGTGCAGAGGCTAAATCCAACTCACCTTGCACCATGTAAATTTCACCCATCCAATAATGTGCATCAGGTTTGTATTGTCCATTAGGGAAAGCTTTGAGCATTGCCTGAAATGCTACCAAAGCGCTGTCATAATCTTTATTTTGAATGAATTGATAAGCACGATTATAAGCACTCTCTTCACTGGCCTGCTCGAAGCTATTATTTGACGGAGTATTGAATTCATCTTCTGTCAGCGTTGCATTTGTGAGCTGTCCATTATCATCGCTCGATAGATTGTCTATTTGTGATGCAACGGGCGCACTAAAAAACTGCGTATCTAATTTTCCTGAAACCAAAGCAGGTTTCGGTGCCGAATTTTCTGATATGGGTTGCGTATAGGTTGTACCACTTGCTTTAGGCGCAGTTACATGACCTTGCTGCTGAGCTTGTCGCAAGATCTCCAGCTGATAGCCTTGCTCTTCTAACTTACCTCTGAGTTCTTGTACTTCTATCTGCAATGCATCCACACGCTGCATAAGATTCAGCATAGGATTTTGAGAAGAAGGATTGGAAAACCCCTCTTCTCGATAAGCATCGGATTGAAAAGAAGAGGTTCCACTGCTTCTATCTTGCCAACCTGTCGTCGCATTAGAAGAAGACGCAGAAGGCGGAGTAGAAAGAGACTCAACTCTTGGCAAGTCTGCAAAAGCAGCCCAAGCAGGTGACAATAATAACCCAGCCCAAAGCACGCACGATAAAGCCTTTCTTTTCTTTTCCATTACTCAATCCTATTGTTCGTAAACAATAATAGCACGACGGTTTTGGCGATAAGCATCTTCACCAGAGCCCATTGCTTCCGGTTTTTCTGCGCCATAACTTACAACATTGATTTGGCTAGGAGAAACGCCATTAGACATTAAGAAACGGCCAACTGCATTACCACGTCTTTCACCTAAACCTACGTTATACTCACGGCTACCTTGTTCATCGGTATGGCCTTCAATACGAATGACTTTATTGTGATTATTTTTTAAATAATTTGCATGCGCATTTAAAGATGCTTGATCGTATGATTTGATATCATCACGATCGAAGTCGAAAAAGAATTTTCTTTTTGCTAACAATTCTCTTTCTGAGTCGGTTAAGTTTCTGCCATCAAAAGCATCTGCTTCACCAGCACCATAAGCATTCGCCGCATATGTTGAGCTATCACCACCGTGACCATGACGATTGCTTGCACCTTTGTTTGAGCAACCAACCACCATCATGGATAAAGCTATACCCACTAAACAAATCTTTGCCCCTTTGATACTCATCATTATCTCCTCGATAACTAACTATTATGATAAAAACGGTGACCACGCTGGCTCTTGAACACTACCTTCGCGAGCGGGAAGGCGCAAGTGTCCACGACCGTCAATGGTAACTAAGCCCAACACACGGCGATCCCCTTCTTTGGTTCCATACAATACCATAGCGCCGTTCGGAGACAAACTGGGGGATTCATCTAAACGAGAATCTGTTAATACTTTAACCTCTCCCGTTACTAAATGCTGAGATGCAATATGAAAAACACCAGGTGTAGAGCGGTGTATCATAACTAAATATTTTCCATCTGCGGTAAGCTTAGGTCTGGCATTATAACCACCCACAAAGGTTACGCGTGATACTTGTTTGCTAGCTACCTCGGCTTTGTAAATCTGCGGCTTACCACCACGATTTGAGGTAAAGTATAGCGACCGACCATCCGGTGTCCACGTCGGTTCTGTATCAATGGAATAGCCTGTTGTAATTTGCTGAAAATTTTTAGAGGCAATGTCCAATACATAAATTTTAGGGCTGCCATCAATGGATAAAACCAAAGCCAGTATCGAAGCATCTGGCGACCAAGCGGGTGCACCATTAATGCCAGGAAATTTGGTTAGTAATTGACGTCGCCCCGTCGCAACATCTAACAAATAAATTTCCGCTCTCTTTCTCTCAAAAGAAACAAAGGCAATTGATTTTGCATCAGGCGACCAGCTGGGTGACATAATAGGTTCAAAAGACTCTAACATCACTCTTGGTTGGTAACCATCCATATCAGAGACTTCTAAGCGATACTGCTTTTTGTTCCCCATCGGCGTTACCATAATATAGGCTATTTTGGTTGAAAACGCCCCTCTGACGCCGGTTAATCTTTCATAAATAACATCACTAATATGGTGTGCCAGCGATCTAAAACTGTGCGCAGAAATATTTTGATATTCTTTGGAAGTCAAAATCCC
>JBFWLB010000009.1:0-61239 GCA_050252335.1 Candidatus Berkiella sp.
TGTGTGTTTGGTGTTAATGCATTCTTAAAGGTGGTTGCATCTGAACAGTCGACTTGGCTAAAAGTGATCCCTTTTTCTGCAAATACTTTTGCAAATAATCGTACTGTACCCCCATATACATCATCCCCAATCACCACATGTGAATTGTGTGCCAAGCTTTGTAAAAGCGTTGCTAAGGCAGCGCATCCCGATGAGAAGCATAAACCGTGTGTGCCCCCCTCTAAAGAAGCAAGCGCTGTTTCTAGATAGCTACGATTAGGATTACTTGAGCGACTATATTCAAAGTCACCGATTGGTTTAGCAGGTTCGCGTTGTTTATAGGTGGTGCTCAGATAAATCGGTGGCATCACGGCTCCAGTTGCATCTCCTGAAAACCCTGCATGGATTGCTCTTGTGTTAAATTTATATTTTTTATCCATTCATTTTTCTCATCATATATTCAATCATATCTATTTTTGAAATAATGCCCACGAGTTTTTCTTTATCGATCACAATGGCAACTTGCTCTTGATCAAAAATTTTATTGAGATTCATGAGAGAGCTATTGGGAGAAACAACACCTTTTAAAGGTTGTGCTACTTCGTGTGCGAGAGACTCGTAACGAATATCGCCAGCTTGTAATTTATGAAGAATGTCAATTTCATGCACAATGGCCATGGGTTTGTTATTTTCGTCAACAATGGGCATTTGTGAAATACCATTATTTTTGAGCTTAGCAATTAAGTCTTTGACCGTTTCATTGACTCTTGCAGTGAGTAAAGCTTGGTTTTGTGTTTGCATGAGATCATAGACGGAGCCGAGTTCATTGCCTGTATTTGAAAAGCCATGATCTTTCATCCATGCGTCATTTAAGAATTTAGAGATATAACGGCTACCAGAATCTGTTAATACCGTAATGACGGTTTTGCCAGGCCCCAGTCTTTTGGCAACTTGTAGTGCGCCAAATACAATGGCGCCTGAAGAGCCACCGCAGAACAAACCTTCTTCACGAATCAAACGTCGTGCCGTTACAAAGGCTTCTTTATCATTGGTTTGGATCATTTCATCAACAACAGAAAAATCTAAGGCCTCACATAAGATATCTTCGCCAATACCTTCTACTTTATAGATCTGAGGTTCAACTAATTTTTTTGTGTAGAAGTAATCGTAATGTATTGAGCCAATGGGATCGACGCCTATGATTTTAATATCTTTATTTTTTTCTTTGAGATAGCGACCAACGCCAGAAATAGTACCACCTGTTCCGGTGCCAGCAACAAAGGCATCAAATTTTCCATTGGTTTGTTGCCATAATTCTTTTCCGGTTGAATGGTAATGTGCATCAATGTTTTCTTTGCAGTGATATTGGTTAACGTAGAATGCATTGGGTAATTCTTGTGCAATTCTTTTCGCTGTGTTGACGTAATGATCGGGCGAGTCACCAGCAACATCTGTGGGGGTTACTACGACTTCTGCACCAAATGATTTGATCATGTTGATTTTTTCCAGACTCATTTTGTCTGGCATAGTAAAAATGCATCGATAACCTTTCACGGCAGCAACCATTGCCAGCGCAAGACCGGTATTACCAGAGGTATTTTCAACAATGATGCCACCTGGTTTAAGTTTGCCAGCTTTTTCCGCTTGCTCAATAATGTAATGAGCAATTCTATCTTTAATCGAACCGCTTGGATTTAGAAATTCGCACTTTACGAGAATCGTTGCGCTCTTACTATCAACGACTTTGTTTAATTTTACGAGTGGGGTGGAACCAATACATTCCAGGATGTTGCTTTTATATTCCATTATATTGCTCTGCTTGAATGTGCGTGGGTTTTATATATACCAAGATCTGAGGCAAATTCATAGGCTCAGGGCAGTGCACAATGAATTTGCTAAATTGTTGGCTAACTTATTTTGTGGGTGTAAGGCTAAATTTGGGAATTGTTTTTTTCTGTGAAAGGCGAAGCGGAGATAATGGCAGAGGCTTAGGTCTTTCTTTTTCTGCCGTGAAGAGTGGAGTGAATAATTGGGGTAAAGAAGATGATAAGCTGAAATCATCAGTATTTTCTTTTTGAGGTGTTGTATTTGCTTTTGCTTGTAGTACTTTATTAAGTGCATTGCTGGTAGAGTGCAGTGGTGTGTTAAAGCGAGTGGGTGAGGAGAAGAGCGCTCTGTCGTCAGGTCGATAGAGGCGTTGTTTAGGTGCCCTTGAGGGTGATAGTAAGCCTTGTGGAGAAAGTAGCACGGTTTGTGCTGCAAGTGGTGTTGTGGTTTGAAAAGTATCCAATAATATTTTTTCAACAATTTTAATTTCTGATAAGCAAATTGCATTGAGCGTTAATGCATCAAAGCTAAATTTTACGCGGCGCTTATAATTCGTACCTGCACCATCTTTGATTTCAACCGACAAGCTCTCTAAAAGTCTTATTTTTTCGTAGCCATTTACCCACTTTGGATAGAAGCTCAAATAGAGGGTATCAGGATGCCCTTTGCTGCGTAGAATTTTTTTAATGACAGGATTGAGCAATTCCATTTCAGCGTTACAAAATTTCGTTGCTAAGCCTAAGTTGTTAAGAAATTGAGCTTTATTACCTTTCATGGAGTGAGAGACAAAATGTGTCCAATGCACAGAACGAGGTTCAACAACGATGCCCGCTGCTTTTAATGCTTTTCGCGCTGAGATTTGCATAATTTCATCTTGTGTGGGCGAGCGCACAGGATCGCCATCACGTTTCGCCTTTGCCTTTTCTTTTGCTGCTTGGCGAATATCATTTAAGGTAATGGGCGTATCTATGGTTGCTTCTAGGGAGCCTTGAGGAATATCGAGTTCTTCTAGCGCAACGTCTGGAAAGAGAGGAACCGCTAATCGCTCTGTCTTTACTTTCTCTTTGGGCAAATAGATGGAAACTTCTTGGTTTTGGATTTGAATAATACGTGAGGCAATGAGCTTTGTTTTACCTTGTGGGGTTACTAAAAACCGACTTGTAATACAGTCTGGGGTAGAAGCTTGATAATCAGGCGATTTTAATATTTGTGTTTTAGTATCCGGTGTAAACGTCACTTGAGTGCCTCTTACAGCGGCTTTTTTTGCATCAGGTGTGCTCGCGCCCATGAGCTGAATAGTGCCTCGCGCCGATGGCTCAAAGTCTTTATTTACTCTGCGTCTATTTTGACGTGGATGATATGCCGCCTCAGCTTTTCTGGCTGCTTTGCTCTTCTTTCGCCTTTTTCTGCGTTTCTTAGTCGTTTTTTCTTGAACTTGTTTGGTCGTTTGTTCATTCTCAGATCTGAGAAATTCATCGTCAGAGGTATCATGAGAGGTATCAGTAAAGTTCAACATCTTTGTAGCTACAACAAAAAGAGAGGGAATAGATTAAGCCTGCATTATAGTCAAAGGGCACATCTTATACAAGATTAGTTGTTTGGAGGACTAAAATTTGCTGCAATGGGGAATTGTCTGCCCATACCAAAAGCGCGGCGTTGTATGCGTATAATGGGGGGGGCTTGTTTGCGTTTGAACTCTGCTAAATCAACCTGACGATGTACCGCTTGAATGCTTTCTTTAGAAAGTGGCGCAATTTGTGAATGATACGCTGCTTTTTGCTTAGGGGACAATAAATCGCCCTCTAAATATAAGCGTAAAATAGGATCCAATATTTCATAAGGTAGCAAATTATCGCTGTCTTTTTGATTGGGCGCTAATTCTGCGCTAGGCTCTTTCTCAATAATCGAGTGTGGTATTAAATGATCGTGTATTTCATTAATATAATGTGATAAAGCATATACTTCTGTTTTATATAAATCTCCAATGATATTTAAACCACCCACCATATCACCATAGAGTGTTGTATAACCAACACTGAGTTCACTTTTGTTTCCTGTGGATAAGACCAAAGAGCCGTATTGATTTGAATACTGCATAAGTATTCGACCACGGATGCGGGCTTGAATATTTTGTTCTGTCAAAGGATTTAGCAAAACATTAAAGTTCTTGGAAAATTGTGTGCAGGCGAGCTTAAACTCTTCTTCAATCGAGACAATGTGTAATTTAATATTGAGTCTTTCGCACAAGGCAATGGCATCTGAAATACTGTGCTCACTTGAATAGCGGCTTGGCATGGCTAAAGCAATTACTTTGTCAGCGCCTAATGCTAAGGTTGCAAGAGCGCAGGTTAGTGCAGAATCAATACCGCCTGATAGCCCAATCACCACACTATTGAAACCACATTTTGTGACATAATCCTTCAAACCCAGCTGCGTTTGTTCATAAAATAATGCCACGTCTGAAAGTGGTTGTTTTAAGAGACCATGTCTAGCATGCATGAGACATTTATTTTCAAGAGAAACAATACCACAATCCTCTGCAAATGCAGCGAGAGAATCCAAGACTTGACCATCTGCTTGTAAGCAAAAACTTGCGCCATCAAACACCAGATCATCATTGCCGCCCACTTGGTTGCAAAAAATGAGTGGCGCTTTTAATATTTGAGCAACAGAAGCAAACTGTGTGATTCGTTCTTGCTGTTTGCCAATATTGCTGGGAGAAGCATTGATAGAAATGACAAGATCTAGCGCCTTTTCTTGTAAGAGCGCAATGGGATCTCGTTTACAAGCTATGTCAGTCTCTGTTTGCCAGCCATCTTCGCAGATCAAAAAGCCTAAGTTGAATCCCTTGAAATGGAAATACCCTGCTTCTTCTCCAGGAGAAAAATGTCTTGCTTCATCAAATATGTTATAAACAGGCAGTAACATTTTGTGATATTGATAGCGTATCGCACCTTGGTGAATAAAAGCCAAACTGTTATAAAAAGTTTTATTTTTCTGTCGATTGGTGTGTGGCGCGGAGTGTATTAAGCCAATGATAATGGCAATATCTATATGCTCACTTGCCATGATGAGTTTATTGACAAAATAATTTTGGGTTTCAACAAAACCAGGTCGCTCAATCAGATCTTTAGGATAATACCCGGATAGCGCTAATTCTGAAAATACAATGATGTCAGCATTTTGCACATTTTTATGTACAGCATCTATTATTTTTTGATAATTATTTTCAAAATCACCGATTTTAAAATTTAATTGGCAAACAGCTATTTTCATACGAGGCTCTTGAGCTTAAGTTCTTTTTTTAAGTAGTTAAGGCGTTGTTCATTTGTAGAAACTATTTTTCCAGGTGTGTCTGGATATTTGATAACAGCCGTGCCATTCACTTCTGTCATTTTGATCACAATATCCAAAGCAGCGAGTCCCACATCATTCATTAAATGAGTGCCAATACCAAACATCGGCTTTGCTCGCTTTTTTATATAATGATAAATATGAATTGCTTTAGCGATGGTTAGACTGTCACTAAAAACAAGACATTTTTCTTGTGCATCAATATGCATTTTTTGATAGTGTTTTAAGATTTTATCTGTCCATAGTAGAGGATCACCTGAATCATGGCGAAGGCCACTAAATTGTTGACTTAGATCACAATTGAATTCAGTTAAGAACTGCTCGACGCCCAGCGCGTCCGTGAGCGCTATACCCAGTGCGCCATGGTATTCTTTCTGCCAAATCGAGAGCGCAAATGCTTGGGAGTGTTTAATATCCGGAGCGAGTACTTGAAAAGCTTGTAGATATTCATGCGCCATCGTACCGATGGGGTTTAATCCCAGAGAATGTGCAAAAGCAAGATTGCTGGTGCCAGCAAGATAATGAGGCAATGCCTCTTGTAAGGTCAGCAATACTTCTCTTTGCCATTCTTTGCTAAAGCGACGTCTTGTTCCAAAATCAGAAAAAGAAAAATCATGGTCTGTTGTATGTTGCTTTATGTCTTTTATCTTCGTCTGTAGTCGTGCTTTGCCTTCACTTAAAGAATAATTGGGATAGTGTGTTTTGTAATAGCATTCGCTAATGATCGCCAATAGTGGGACTTCAAATAAAATTGTATCTAGCCATGAACCTTCAATGTATATATTTAAACGGTCTGTTTTCTGAATACTGATTTGTTTGGGGTCAAGCTTGAGATTTTTTAAATAGTGTATGAAATCTTTAGTGAAAAAGGGAAGGCTATTGAGGTAATTGACCTCTTGGCTCGTCAGTTGTAATTCACAAAATAGTTCCAGTTGCCTTTGAATATCGGCAACGAGTGCTGTTAGATCAATATTCTTACGACAGGTAAATTCATAGCGCGCAGTAACGGATTCAAGTTGATGAAAAATACATTGCATCATTGTAAATTTATATAAATCTGTATCTAGCAAAGAAGTAATAATAGAGCTAGACATTATTTTCTCGCGCTGCATAATTGTGTAGAAGAGGAGATGAGTATTGCGCCTTCTTGTTCCATAAGGCTAATGGCTTCTTGTGTTGTATTAGGCGCTAAGCCTCTGCAAGCACCTAAATTTAAAATGGTTTTAAATCCTGCATGCAAGAGTTGTAAAACAGTTGTTTTGACACAATAATCTGTGGCTAAGCCACCGACAATAATTGTAGTAATTTGATGTGCCCGTAAAAATTCTATGAGTCCTGTACTCATACGTTCATGAATATCATGGTAGCAGGCACCATAAGGATGCATATCTGGCTCTACGCCTTTCCAAATAAAATAATCATAGTCTTGAGGATGAGGCAAACCTTCAATGAGTTTAAATCCTAAGCTACCAGGCACGCAATGTTGGGGCCATCGAACATCCACATTTTGATATCCTGAGATAGCAGAGAGTGTGGGTTGGTCTTGATTTGCTAACCAAACAGGGTTTGCAGGATGCGCATCTTTCGTTCCAACTCTTAATTGTGCAAAAATGCTTTGCTGATTCAGCTCATCGACAATTTCATGTCCCAAAAGAATAGGTAGCTCATTGGGGCAAATGGGCGTAAAGCTGTTTTGGGCATCCACATCTAAACTGGCAATATGGATTTTAGATTCTAATTCAAGCATGGTATTGCTCTTGACTTAGTGGCACACTGACACTAACATAATAATCTAATAATATAGGTATTTTGTCAAGTGTTTTGCATCTCATTTTTTTTTAATCAATTGATT
Source organism: Candidatus Berkiella sp. (assembly GCA_050252335.1). GTDB lineage: Bacteria > Pseudomonadota > Gammaproteobacteria > Berkiellales > Berkiellaceae > Berkiella_A. Next base: position 7,013 of record JBFWLB010000009.1, read on the forward strand.
TAATTAATAATAATAAGAGGGCTACGCTATGAAGCGTGTTGGTGTGTTAGGTGCGAGCTTTAATCCTCCTACCTTAGGTCACAAAAATGTGATTCTACAGTCTTTAGAGATCTTTGATCTCGTTATTCTGGTTCCGAGCTTAAAGCATCCCTTTAATAAAAAACTGGTTTCCAGCATACATCGGGTTGCTATGCTCAAAAGATGCATTGATGCTTTACCTGAAGTCTATCGTGCTAAAACAATGTTAATGAATGTTGAAGCTATGTTATTAGCAAGCAGTCAGCGGCAATATATTTATACTTTTGATGTCTTACAGAAATTACAGCGCTATTTTGAAATTATTGGTGAGCCAGTCGCATTACGATTTATTATGGGGCCTGATAATGCACAAAACAGCGTTTGGAAGAAATTTTATAAGCATGCAGAAATTGATAAACGCTGGCCACCTTTTGTTGTCAAAGAAAATATAAAAGTGCACAGTGAGCAGGCGCGAACCTTAATAAAAACCTTAAAACATAAACCCAATGAACTGAAAAAGGCATTGATGCCATTTTTAGAAGAGTCAATCATTCATTATATTCTTCAAAATAATTTATATGTTGAGTAGTGGCTCTATGAACAACTCTAACCTAGACGTCTCCTTAGAAATTGTGCTCTTTTCGCTCATTGCTGAAAAATTACATGTTTATGTTCAAAATTGTGTGGCGGCGCCTTATATGGGGAAATATTGTTTGCCACAAGGTGATATTTTATTTACAGAAGACAACACCATTGAAGAAGCCATTATGCGTACGGTTAAGGCATTACAATTTAAAAGCTTGTCCTATATAGAGCAAGTTAAAACCATTGGTGGTATAGCGCGTGATCCAAGAGGATGGTCTCTGGCAGTCGTGTATTATGGTTTTGTGGCCGCTGATCAAGTGATTGATAGCACAAATGTAAAATGGATAGCCATTGAAAACTTACAAGTAGATGATTTTGCTTTCGATCATGCTTTGATTGTGCAAGAGAGTCACCAGCGACTTAAGAGCAAAGCCTTGTATACTTCTTTGCCGGCATTTTTACTACCAGAAGAATTTACCCTCACTGATTTACAAAAGGCATATGAAGCGGTGCTGGATTGTAAAATTGAAAAGAAATCCTTTCGTCGTAGAATGCTGGATGCGCATATTTTGGTGGAGACAGAAAAGGTAAGAAGAGCAAATCATAGACCTGCTCAGGTGTATCAGTTGATTGACGAAACGCCGCATATATTTAATCGTATCATAGAAGGGGCACGACATTAGAAGCGGTCTAAAAAATTCCATTTTTCGTTAGTTTTTGATATGAGCGAAGCGAATAAGATCCCACTTTGTAAAGGGGGACGGTGCGTAGCACCAGGGGGATTTATGCCACAAATGAAAGTCAAAACACTTAAATCCCTCTTGCGCAGCGCGCTTTCTCCCTTTACAAAAGTGAGAAAACTGATTCGCTGCGCTCATTGGGAATTCTATTGAAAACTAAAGTTACAGTTTACTAGCTTATTCCTTTCAGTGAATCCTCTGTTTGATTGAAAACCAGTAGTTTTTGTATTGCGAAATTTGCAATAAATAATCCAAACAGCGCTATTAATTTGCTAGCGTATACATTGGCACCAAAATAAACAAGACTTTGAATAAATGCGTATGAAAATACGAGGTTGACAACACAAAGCAGGGCATATTTCAGTGCTTCAAATCTAAGATTTGCTTTGGATTTAAAGACCAATTCTTTATTGAAGAGAAAATTACAGGTTCCAGAAAATACTCTGGCAAGTGACTCACTGACAAGTATATTGCCGCATAGAAAGAAGGCTAATGAGAATGCTAAAAAATCAATCAACCCACTGATTGCAGCAAAGACAAGAAAACGTAAGAAAACAAAATAGATTTTTAAGGAATCAATCACAGGATTAAAGTGTGAACCTCTATTCTGATCATTGTATACGGTTTTAATTGTAAGTTCTTTGATAGTGAGATTTTGTTTGGTCGCTTTAATCAACATATCTAGCTCAAACTCATATCCATTGCTGGGTGTCTTTAATAAATTTTTTAAGAAATCTCTTGGAATGGCTCTTAAACCTGTTTGTGTGTCTTGGAGTGATTGTTGAATCAGCAATCTAAAGATTAATTTTGTCAGATTATTTCCGATTCTGCTTTTCCATGGGACATCTTTATCAAAGGCTCTTGCCCCCAAGTAAAGCGATTGGGGATCTTTGCTAAAGGCAGTTGCAAGATTCATGATATCTTCAGGCAGATGTTGCCCATCTGCATCTGCCGTTAATACACCGCGATATGTAGCATCAAAATGGGTTAGGAAATAATTAAAGGCCGTTTTGAGTGCTTGTCCTTTTCCCAGGTTAACCGCATGCTCTAAAACAGTTACCTGCGGTAGTCTTTTTAAATGTGTAAAAATAGGGGCACATTTCTTATCAGAGCCATCATTGACAATGAGGATCTCTAAAGATGCATTTTTTAACAATGCTTCAACGAGCACAATCAATTTTTGTTCGGGTTGATAAGCCGGTATTATGATGATGGGATACATAATTCTTCACTTACAATATTTAATGAAGTTTCAGATTGGGGTATTTCAACTTTTAAGGAGAATTTTTCTGGTGATAGAAAATGATGCACATACTTGTTAAATTCATGATTAAACATGTGATCTGGGAATTTTATTTTATCAGAAAATACAGTCCCAATTGGAATATGTCTTCCTGTACGGGTGACTATTTTGTCAAAATATTTGAAAAACATGTATTCATGTTCTTGATTTTTAAAAGTAACTTTTTGGTCAGATAAATCATCTGTGAAATTGAGTTGATAGAATAATTTTGTTTCATCTTGGAGATTTTTTTCCACATGGAACAGATTTTTATTTTCTATCTTCAAAGAGGCTAAAAAGCTATATGCATTTTGACAGTCTTCTTTGCTTGCAAAAAAGGCATGTCCATCATGTGTCATATGTTGTTCTACTGTTACAGGCTTTAATTGCATGGCTTTTAAGAAAGCGAACGGATCTTTCTGACGATACAGTACCCAAGGTTTCTCATGGTTGGTATTCATTTGTGAGAGACCATTGTGCACAATGATTTCATCATTGGGGAAGTGCTGAGTGATAAGTGCTAATATTTTATCAATAGTCTGCAATCCATGTAGTATTTCAGGAGTGATGCCATCGGCGCCTTCTTTCCAATGGTGATGTTGAATGTGAGCTAATGAATTTAAAAATAAAATAGAGCATCTAGGATTAAAGCGTTGTTTATATTTAATGAATAATAAGGTTGAAACATAGTCAAAAAATGAAATAAAAATATAAGGCTTTTTGCCGCGCTTTAAGAGTGAGCCAAACAAGCCAAGACAAGATGCGAATATCTTGGCTGCTTGGCCTGATGTAAATATAAAATGAAAAAGCTTGAGGGCTTGGGAAAAGAGTGTACTTATTTTTAAACTTCTATAGTTTTTAGAGACATAGCGAGGTAAATCCAGCAAATTATTTAAATCTTTTGGATAAGCGTTTTCGCTAAAGGTCCAAGGATCTGGTAAGAAAAATTGCACATTTTCTTTATTACGCCGCGCTCCATTCATGACACCCCAAATTCCGGTTGTAATATTATGATCGCTCAAGATTTCCCAGCTTTGGGCACATTGTAAATCAGGCAGATCACCAAGGTGTTTGATTTTATGTTTTTGGCTTTGTGTGCCGGTATGAATAGAGACCCACTGTACCCATGGTTCTAGGTAGCCGCTGTTGTAGCGGTCATTGGTTTTATAATGGGCACGATGTTTATTAAGTAACTTGCTTATATTCGGTAAGGGATGTGCTTTAACGGCAGCTGTTAGCAAATCAGCATTGAATTCATTGAGTTCTATAATTAAAACATTTTCTTTTGAAGGGCTGCTCTCTTCCATAAAAAACCTTTGTTAGTTAATAAACAACAATATGTGCTTTTTAAGGCACATCATAACGCGCAATATAGGTGAAAGTCCCCTAAGATTGCAAAATAAAGATAAGACTACAAGTCGGTGAATGAATGGTTAAAATAAGATGAAACGCGCTTTTTGTGTATTTTAACCCGTCTTCTCTCCCCATAATACTTTGAGTCGCAGATCTCTACCGCAACCTTGACGGTAATTTGTATAACGAGCGGGGTTCTTTATTTTGAAGTTTTGATGATAGCCTTCACCATCATAAAAAGTTGTATAAGGAATTATTTCTGTTTTGACGCTTTGTTTGAAATATTTATGAATCTCTGCTTTTGTGATTTCTGCTAGCCTTTTTTGTGCTTCATTTTCGAAAAAAATAGCAGCAGTGTAAGCAAAGCCCCTGTCACAGAATTGGCCTGCGTCATCAAAAGGATCAATATTGTGCCAAAATATATCTAATAGTTCTTTATAAGAAATAGTTTTGGGGTCAAAAATTAATTTAACAGCTTCCCTATAACCCGCATGATTTTCATAATTTGGCTCAGGTATTGTCCCACCTGCGTAACCAACAGTGAGTGATGAAATACCTGGTAATAATGTTTGAGTAGCGTGATTTTTAAATTCAGATTCGCCACACCAGAAACATCCCATGGCAAAGATAGCATTTTCTGTGAATTGTTTACTCATTTTTCTTTGTGAAATTTTTAAAAAGTTACAAGACTAATTTATTCTATGAGCGTCGTTTTTGCTTACATCATTGCCCATAAAAATAATCTTAATGATGGCATGAATTGGCTTAATCAGCAATATTCATCAAAACGTATTTATGTTTTTCTGTTTGACATTTTCAATATTTTCTTTATAGTTGTTTTTTTCACCGGGGGTGCTTTTTATCAAATGATAAAAGGCTGAGAAATACCCTTAAAACCTGCTCTGGTTAATGCCTGCGGAGGGAGTGTGATGTTGAAGCATGGCGCTTGAATTCATTAATTCTACTTGATTTAAGTGTAGTTGCTTCTACATTCATTTTCTTTCTGTAATGGATGAGGAAAGAAAATGAATAAAGAAATGCATAAAAATTTTTACAAGCTGATGCTCGTCACTCATCGACAAAATTACCCCCTTGATCAATATCTTTATTTTATAAAATGCTGTGTTATTTTTGGTATTACTTCCGTTCAATTACGAGAAAAAAATGCGAGCTATCGATTTTTAGTTGAGTTTGCTTTGAGGCTCAAAGAGATTTTAGATCCTTTCTCTATTCCCTTGATTATCAATGATCGCTTGGATGTAGCGCTTGCAAGCAATGCTTGTGGACTTCATTTAGGGCAATCAGATGGTTCTGTTTTGCATGCAAGAGAAATGTTGGGGGCAGATAAGATAATAGGCACTTCCATCAATTCTATTGAAAGACTTGAAGCTGCCAATCATTTCCCTATTAATTATGTTGGGATGGGGGCTATTTTCAAAACAAAAACAAAAAATAATGTGATAAAACATTGGGGCTTGCAAGGACTGAAGCAAGCTGCAAAATTATCTTGTCATCCTATTGTTGCTATCGGCGGGATTACAACGAAGAACGTTGCTGATGTTTTGAAAAATGGTGCAAATGGCATTGCAGTGATCAGTGCTATTCATGATGCAAGTGATGCGCGAGAGGTAACGCAACAATTGCGTAAAAGTATTGATCTTAGATGTGATGGAAAATAAGATGCGGCATAAATGTTTGTCGATAGCTGGTTTTGATGGTTCAGGTGGCGCAGGTATTCAAGCAGATTTAAAAACCTTTTCTGCTTTTGGATGCTATGGTATGAGCGTTTTAACGGCATTGCCTGTACAAAATACAATCGGTGTCAGGCGTTGTTATACTCTGCCATTGCAATGCATTGAAGAGCAGATGCATGCTATTTTTGAAGATATTGTACCTTGTAGTATTAAAATTGGTATGCTCTTTTCAGTGGAAATTATTCAATTGATTGCGCATTTTTTGGGAAAATATGCGAAAGATATTCCAATTGTTTTAGATCCGGTAATGCTGGCTAAGAGTGGAGATGCATTATTGCAAGTGGATGCCATCGATGCTTTGAAACAATATATTATACCATTATCCACAATTGTGACGCCGAATTTACCAGAGGCCCATGAACTCACTGGGTGCATGGGGGAGATGCCTGTGGTTGCCAATGTTTTGCTGTCTTTAGGTGCAAGCGCTGTTTTGCTCAAAGGTGGAGACACTCAGGATGAGCATGCAAATGATTTCTATCTTGATAATACAGGAAAGTATCTTTGGCTAAAGAGTCAACGTCTCATATCCAATAATACACATGGCACAGGTTGCACACTGTCTGCGGCGATAGCCTCTTGTTTGGCCTTAGGTAAAGATTTGCCAAGCAGTTGCCAGATAGCAAAGCATTATTTATTTCATGCATTACAAGCCGCACAGCTAAATTCTGTTGGCAAAGGGCATGGACCTGTGCATCACTTTTATCATATTTGGCCAACACTACAATGGTAGATTTTTGAGAATTCTGTATATTTAGGGAAGTAGTGTTTATCTATATAGGTAGTTTTCTAAATATTTGTTGTCGTGACATACTAATAAGCTACAATCTACAGCCAGGATAGAAGAGAATAGACAATATCCTTCTTTGGCTACAAAGAGGAAGTTTCATGCAATCACTTTTATCTTATGGCTCACAAGAATTCTTATCAAAACCACTTTGGATGTGGGTTATCTTTTTGTCGATTGTTTTGGTGCTGCTTGCACTCGATTTAGGTGTTTTTAATCGCAAAGATAAAGAAATCGATATTAAAAAAAGCCTGCGTATGTATGCATGTTATTTTTCAATTGGCTTGGCCTTTGGCGGATGGATATGGTGGTACTTAGGACAAGCTGCCGCCTTTACTTATTGGACAGGGTTTGTTGTTGAACAAACTTTATCGATGGATAACATCTTTGTGATGTCGATGATTTTCACTTATTTTTCTATTCCGCGACAGTATCAGCATCGGGTCTTGTTTTATGGGATCTTAGGCGTAATTATTTTAAGAGGTACGATGATTGCCCTAGGTACTGTCATTGTAAGCCAGTTTCAATGGGTACTTTATTTGTTTGCACTGTTTCTGATATTTACTGGGCTTAAAATGCTCGTCAAGCAAGGTGGGGAAACAGATATATCAAAAAATCCAATATTACGGTATTTAAGTAAAACTTCTTGGGTTACATCAAAGATACATGGGCATAGTTTTTTTGTTAGAGAACAGAACCCTAAAACAGGCAAATTAGAGCTTTATATTACGCCTTTATTTGTAGCATTGATTATGATTGAAATTGCAGATGTTATTTTTGCGGTTGATTCTATTCCCGCTATTTTTTCGATTACCACAGATCCTTATTTAATATATACCAGTAATATTTTTGCAATCTTAGGGTTGCGGTCTTTGTATTTTGCATTGGCAGCAATGCTGAGTTATTTTGTGTATTTGCAGTTTACCTTAGCAATTATATTGATGTTTATAGGTTCAAAAATCTTTATCACAGAAGTGTTTGAACTCGTAAAATTTCCGCCCATCGTATCGTTTCTGGTTACAGTAGGTATATTGCTGACAGGGATTATTCTGTCTATTATAAAGGGCAAAAAGAAGTAGCTGGTTTGATGGCTAATATTTGCTTGTTATGGAGAAAGGCTATTGCGCAATTGGTTTAAGAAATATGTACCCTCCAAAACGATTAAAAATCATGAGGGTTTAAGTTGGATAAAAAACCGGCTACATGATAGTAGTTTATGGCATCTCAATCGTCATTCAGTGGCGCGTGGTGTGGCAATTGGATTGTTTGTTGCCTTTATTCCACTACCCCTACAAATGCTTTTAGCTGCTGTGCTTTCTGTTTTTACCAGATCGAATTTACCTATCGCTGTTGCCCTAACTTGGGTTACCAATCCTATTACTTTCTTTCCTATTAATTATTTCATCTATAGAGTAGGTAAATGGGTTTTAAACGATCCCGTTACAACCTTTGTGATGAAAGATTTTGATTGGCAAGGGAAACATTGGACAGAAATAGGATCTCATTTTCTGCATTGGTTACAGAGTATGAGTACCGCATTTTTGGTTGGTTTGCCTATTGTTGCTATTACTTTATCGGTTTTAGGATATATTTTAATTCATGTTATTTGGAAGATGAGTGCCTATTATCGATGGTATCAACGAAAAAAACGTATTGAACGTAAGAAGAGATTACGTCGAGTAGAGCGCAATTAGGACGACTACTAAGAAATTATATTCATATAAGAGGATTGATAGTGCATGTATGATTTTATGCTTTTGTTTGCTGCAATTTTATTGGTATTTCTGAATGCCTTTTTTGTGGCTGCTGAGTTTAGTATGGTTAAATTGCGCCATACACGAGTACAGGCAATTAAAAATCATTATGGGCTGCGTGGTCGCATCTTGGAGCAAGTACATACACATTTAGATGCTTATTTATCCGCCTGTCAGTTAGGTATTACCTTGGCATCCTTAGGTTTAGGTTGGTTGGGTAAACCCGCTTTTGCACATCTTTTAAAATCTGCATTTGTCTTTCTTGGTATTGAATCTCCAGAGTTGCTTGAGATAACTTCCTTTTTCTTTGCATTTTTTATCATTTCATTTTTACATATTGTTGTTGGGGAGCTGATGCCAAAATCATTGGCTATTCGTCAGTCTGAAGTTGTATCTTTATGGACAGCAGCCCCCCTCTACGGATTTTATTGGTTAATGTATCCTGCGATTTGGTTGCTTAATTTATGTTCAAATTTCTTATTAAAGGTATTCGGATTAGATGCAGAACATCATCATGAAAATGTTTATTCATCCAGAGAAATAAAAACAATTCTAAATGCGAGTCATATCCATGGTGAATTGACAGAAGAAGAGGCTGGCATTATTGAACAAACTATGGATCTGGCAGATTTGGATGTGACTGAAATCATTCGCCCTGCAGAAGAAATGGTAATGATCGATATTACACAACCCATAGAAGCTATTTTTCAAAAAATTATTGAATATCGCTATAGTCGATATCCCGTTTATGATCCAGAGAAGCAAGAAATCATTGGCATTATTCATGTAAAAGATTTATTTGATGCATTTTTACGTCAAGATAAAATTATAGATTTAAGAAAATTTATCAGACCTGCCATTCGAATACCCCATTATTTGCCTGCTTTAGATTTATTAGATAAATTTCGCAATGGTATGACACATTTTGCATTGGTATACAAAGGAAAGCATGCATTAATAGGCTTTGTGACGCTTGATAATTTATTACAAATTATGATTGGTCATATCAAAGATGAGTTTCACCGAACTCAAGATGATTGGATGCAAAACCAAGAGGGACATATCATTGCAAAAGGCAAATGTACATTATATGCCTTGGAAAAGGCCTTAGGTTGTGACATCACTGTTACGGAAGAAGAAAAAGATATTAGCACTTTAGCGGGTCTCATTATTGAGCGTATTGGTAAAGTACCGGAAACAGGCGAAACAATTCATTTTGCAGAATTTGATGCACGAATTGAAGAAGTGCAGGGCGCCCATATTAAGAGGGTAAGTGTTTTTTCTAAAGTTCAGCTTGATGCAAACGAAGATAAATTTTCTCATTAAAAACAGCAGAAATAATTGGGATTTTTATCTTGTTTATTACATTTTTGGTTGTTTGAAACGCGAACATTTTCTCACTTTGTAAAGGGAGACGCTCGTTTAGCGTAGCTGAACGAGCAGAGGGATTTAGCTGTTTGGCTTTAGCATCCCAGGATAAATCCCCCTTGCGCACTTGCCAGTGTGCATCCCCCTTCAAAAAGTGGGATTCTGATTCGCAATGCTCATCAATAAAAAAGAAGCTTGCTCTTCGTTCATTTTTTTACTGACGGGTATTATATTGAGCCACTTTGTTTTTTATTATCCAGCATTTCTAAATGCTTAGTAATACGAATAGATCCCGGGATGACAAAAGTGGTTTTCCCCGGACACTACTGCCTAAAATTGAGAGGAGCGTTATGATACTCTTTCCCTCATTCTGATTTTCCATCCAGATTTTCAAAGTAGGAAGATCCAAATGCTGCATCTATTATTTGATTACCCCTGCACAGTTTGACAAAATTTTTCTAAAACAATATTTCTACCGCATAAAACAACGATATTATTTTGGTCTTTATATTTTTTAGATTGTTGTATGAGTCCTGCAACCGCGACAGCAGCAGCCCCTTCAATGATGAGACGTTTTTTTGCGGCAATGAGTTGCATGGCTGCTTTGATTTCAGATTCTTCAACCAGAATAAAATCATCAATTATTTTCTTGCAAATTTCAAAAGTAATGGAGCCATGTTCTACATTACCCGCAGTTGCATCTGAAAGTGTGTCAGATTCTTTTACTTCAATTATTTTACCTTGTGCGAGGCTATGATGCATAGTCGGTGCATTTTTGGGGCTGCAAGCTATGATATTTATATCAGGATTTTGTGCTTTCAAATAAAGACCTATTCCAGAAATAAGCCCACCGCCACCAACAGAGATAAAACAATTATCAATTGATTTAATATCTTGGCTGAGTTCAATACCCAGCGTACCTTGGCCTGCAATGACCAATGGATCATTATAAGGGGAAATGTAGCTTAAATTTTCTTGTTGTGCGAATGCCCTGGCTGTCGTTTCTGCTGTAAGACAATTCCCATCAACAGTGACAATTTTTGTGCCCAAACTTTGTATCGCATGCTTATTAAAAGTATTGGCCGTTTTTGACAAGAAAACAGTCGCTTTATAGTGTGCATATTTTGCTGCTAGTGCAACAGCTAAACCGTGATTGCCGTTGGAGGCGCAGACAATACCACGATCTCCAATAGATTTATCCAAAGAAAGAATTTTATTTAATGCCCCTCGTAATTTGAAAGAGCCTGATTTTTGAAGCTGCTCATGTTTTAGATATACAGATGAACCTAAGTGTTGAGAAAGCAAAATGCTCTTTTCCGAATGTGTTTTACGTATAAAAGATTTAATTCTGGTGTGCGCAACTTCAATATCTGATACGGTGATCATGGGTTTCTCATTTTTAATGGTAACAATTAAGTACTGGCGTATGAAATAGGATTTAGTGTAGCCATAATTGCGCAAGAAACACAATCATGCATTGTTTGGTTGAGTAAGATTTTAAATTATAGCTGTCTTTCCAACTATAGGATTTGTGAGATAACTATCAGAAAATAGATTCTGTTCCTTTCATTAGATGTGCTTATATGTATAAATCTACGCTTTAATATAGGGATATTATGTTTATTCTTATTATTGGTGCGGCGAAGCATTTTTTTGCGTTATTCACAAATCTGTGCCATAAAAATAGATCTTGTAGGTGCTTAAGATAGAACTTAGAATGCTGTTTCATTCAAAAGGACTGATATTAATTTTACTTTTGCGTCAACAAGGAACAGTGAGCGCATAAACCGATGATAGTCTTCATGCTTGAATTTTCAGCAATGTTGGATTAGGTTCTCACAATCTTATTTACTTCCCAGTAAACTCCGGTTGTTCTTAACTTTATACCTCATTCAACATTCATAAAATCAATTGTGGATATCATGTATAAATTTAATAATATGCAATCACGAGCGGAGATGAATTATGCCAAGATATATTATTGATCAAGCTGAACAAGATAGATTAAAAAAACTTGTTGCCAAAGCAAAACAACACGTTGATGAATTAAAAGAGATCAAAAGAACCAAAACAACTTTTGAATGGATGGCAGGATTTTTTCCATTCAATTTGTTTTTTAGCCAACCACTCAGCAAAGTCTCTATTCCTTCGGCAAAGATTGATCAAAAATTAAGCCAAATATTCGAAAAAATGGATGAGAAAGCCTTTGAGAATGTAGTGGCCTTATTAACAGCGCGTCAGTTAATTGATGATGTAGAACTATTAGTGCAGTCTTATCCTGAAAAATATGGCCCTATGGCGAGTTTAGTAGAATATGCACAACAAGTAGCTAAGTTGCAAGATGATATGCTTTTACCTGAAAAGTTACATATATTAAAGGCATTTAAAACACTTGTTTTGTCAGACATTCAAGATGCTATCAAAAGCGTTTATGAGAGAATACAAAATCGTCAGGAAGCGGCAGAGATTGTTGCTAAACAGATTCAAAAGCTTGAGGATTCTATCCAAGAGGATCAATCTGATGCCCTTGCTAAAAATCAAGATTTTGTTGATGCTTTGAAATTACTCACTGAATTATACCCACAAAAATATAGTAAACATCATGAGCTACTTTCTAAAGCAGAAGCGGTTTATTTTTCAAAAGAAGCCTTTAATAAAACCGCGTTATCTATGCGTGAATTGAAAGCACTTGAAAAGTCAGTGAAAGAAAATTTACAAGACATAAGGCAAGCTAAAAATTTCGAAGAGGCTTTAGTGATTTTTGGCGAAGAATCTGTGCAGGAAAATCTTGCCACGGTTGCCAGTGTTTTTCCCAATGGTTACCAGGATTCTCATTTCGCCTTACAAAGCGCACAAGCTGTTTTAGCACACAAAGGTGATTTTCTGCCTGAAGAAAAGGAGATGTTGCTTAACTCCTTGCAGACATTAGATGCAGATAAAATTACAGGCACCTTTGCAAAAGTAAGATCTGTTTCAGATGAGCGCGAAAAAGCCAAAGCAAGTGCACTCCGACATAAAGCTTCGATACAGAAGGTTACAACATTAGATGCCTTACTTGATATTGTTCTAGGTGGTTTTTCAGATGATGCTCGTCTTTTAGCAGACGCATATCCTGGTAAATACAATCGACTTGTCACTTTTGTTGAAATATGTGAAAAAATAAAAGAAATGACACCTGCTTTGCTTCCATCAGAACAAGAAAGTTTATTGAAAGCATTGCGTCCTGTGGGTTCTAAAGCTGCATCAAAAGCATTTGCTACTATTTTGGAAAAAGTTAAAGCGCGTGAGCAGGCAGAAATTTTCATTGCAAAGAGCATAAAACAATTAGCACAGCAAAAAAGCTTGCCGCAAATATTTAAATTTTTACAAGATGATTCTTGGTTAAATGCTTTGCAATTGCTCTCTGATTCTATGGGAGGGAAATACAGTGAGTACTTAAGTATCGCCCCTAAAGTGGATGGTATTCAAGCGTATCTTGATAATATGATTGATGCTGAAAAAAATTCGCTGCTTTTAACCTTTAAATCGCTAAATGCTTCTGCAATTGACAGTGCAATTCAAGGCATTCTCTTTACAATCGATAGAAGAAAAAATGCATTGGCACTTTTTGAACGCGTAATGGGCGCAAGCTCTAAAGCTACAGAATTAAGTGAAATGCTTGCACTTCTTTTAGATGCTGACTTTGTGACTGCTCTTGAAGTATTACGTGGTGATTTCCCTCATTCCGAAGGATATGCAAATGTTCAAGCGTTGCTAGTATATGCAAATAAAGTATATGCATTGCAGTCAAATATGCTAGAACAAGAAAAAGTAACTTTACTTGAAAAGTTCAAAAGTGTTATACCAGAAGATGTTGCTGACGCTTCAGAAACTGTTATACATAACATTCAAAGAAGAAAGGCGGCAGAAAAAAATGTTAACAAGGCAATGACTTTGGTGCAACAGCCTACTGCGGTGACAAATCAATCTTGGATCAATGCAGATAAGGAATTAAAGCACCGCCTCGAGTTTTTAACCAAAGAAAAATCAAATAGTGATTTGAAATCTTCATTTGATGATTTATGCGTTAAAAAGAAACCTGTGGTCGTTTTTGGTTTAATACCTAAAGATAATCGCGTAGAAAGTTCCTCCTCTGTCAATGACAGCCCTGTTGCAAGTGAGGGTCTTTCACAAGCATCTAAAACAAGGAAGAAAGTAATCTCTAAATAATAGAGGGCGTAATTTCCCTCAGTTGTATATACATGTACAACTGAGGGACTCTGTAGCTTACCAGTGCCTAAACCCATCGTGTGGGATTATGGTAGAGGTAAAATACCGAGAACAGAAGAAAAGTTTGAAACATTAAATGAATGTGTACCCAATACCCGATTGTTGCTAGTAAGAATACTTGGGTGACGAAAGTACTGTAGAATGAAAAAAAGAAAAGGAATTTTCAGATATTTAAAATAAGAGATTCATATTATAAGTATTTTTCTTTTAAAACAACAAAAATAAGTTAACTTGCTTTTTGCAGTGTGGGTGACATAAATTCATTTTTTAACTAACTTAATTTTGTGGATTCCGCGTAGTTTTTCTTGAATAACAGAGAGCTTAAGGCCATACTTCGACAACTATTTTTTTGCCCCTGGGCTATTTGAGGAAAACCTTTATGGTATTTGGACTTAACTTGCTACCGCAAGATAATAAGTTTTTTACGCTTTTAAAAGATGTTAGTGGACTTTCAAATAAATCTGTCCATCTCCTTAAAGATCTCGCTATTGAAGAAAACAGAGACACAGCGTTCAGATTGGCTCGTGAAATTGAAATCGCAAAGCACACAGCGAAAGATGTGACCTATGAGATTACAGAAATGCTTTGTCGTACTTTGGTAACCCCCTTCGATCATGAAGACATTCATCGCATTTCTAGAGGTTTGTACAAGACTTTAAAGATTTGCGAAAAAACGCAGGAGCGATTGGTTGCGTTTCAGTTACGTCCTTTTCATAACGATCTTTTCAAATTAGCAACCAATATGGTTTCAGCCTCTGATGTGGTGCATGATTTGGTTACAGATCTAAAAATTTTGAAAGACAGTAAAGCGGTACATGATAAATGTGCTCTGATTCACAATATTGAGTCTGATACAGATAAACTATTTAATCAACTCACCATTGAATTGTATGAGCATGAACAAGATTTCAAAAAGATCCTGATCCGTAAAGAGGTGTATGGTTTGATGGAAGGTGTCGTTGACAGACATCGAGATCTCGCCAATGTTATTTTAGAAGTCGTTTTAAAACACTCCTAAATCATGAAATATCGTTAAAACGAATCAATGGATATTCTATGGAATTAGCCTTTCTGCTTTTTATCAGTATTGTTGTGCTTGCAATAATTTTTGATTACATCAATGGTTTTCATGATGCTGCAAATGCAATTGCTACCGTGGTTTCTACCAAAGTGTTGTCGCCTCGTATTGCTGTGATTTATGGTGCGAGTTTAAATGTGGTTGGGGCCTTAATGGGAACGCAAGTTGCAACCACAATTGGGACGGGATTAGTAGAAACGCAAGCCGTTACTTCACAAGTGTTATTATCTGCGTTAGTCAGTGCGATTGTATGGAATTTATTAACGTGGTTTAAAGGCCTTCCTTCGAGTTCTTCGCATGCATTAATGGGATCTTTGATGGGGGCTACAGCCTTTGCCGCAGGCTCTAGCAGCTTACATTGGGATAAAATCATTGAGAAAGTGATTATTCCTACCTTTAGTTCACCGATTATTGGTCTGGTTTTAGGGTATTTTGTGATGGTTGCCTTATATTGGCTATTACATAAAGTCTCTTTGCCGATTGTGAACCGTTGGTTTAGTAAGTTGCAGATTATTTCGGCAGGTTATATGGCTATTACACATGGTGCTAATGATGCACAAAAGACCATGGGTATCATTGCATTGGCGGTTGCAACTTATTATCAAACCCCTTTTCATGTTTCTACTTGGATCATTATTGTGTGTGCGCTTGCAATGGGTCTAGGCACTGTAGCAGGGGGATGGAAGATCATTCGTACAGTGGGCTCGAAAATGGTGAAGTTGAAACCTTTACAAGGTTTTGCGGCTGAAGCAACAGGGGGCACGATTTTATTTCTAACGGCGCATTTGGGTATTCCCGTTAGTACTACGCATACCATTACAACTTCGATTATGGGGGTAGGCTCTGCTCAGCGTTTTTCTGCTCTACGGCCTAAAGTAGTAATGAATATTATGGCTGCTTGGGTTGTAACCTTGCCGACCACTTTCTTTTTAGCAGGTGGTGTATTTTGGCTTATGCAAAAAT
Organism: Candidatus Berkiella sp.; assembly: GCA_050252335.1. Classification (GTDB taxonomy): domain Bacteria; phylum Pseudomonadota; class Gammaproteobacteria; order Berkiellales; family Berkiellaceae; genus Berkiella_A. Next base: position 22,961 of record JBFWLB010000009.1, read on the forward strand.
GCTTTACCTTACCTTAATCATTGCCGTTTTAAAGTGAGTATCACTCACTTTAAAACGCAGCTTTCCTTGATATTAGTTGATAATATTGCTAACAACAACACTTTTTCTTTGTTGACATACATATCTCTGTATCGGTAGATTATAAGGCTTATATTTAAAGAATAAATCACACCTTAAGTGTTATAAGCATTCTCTAAGGAGTAGAGGAAATAATATGAAGAAGAAAATAATCGCCACTGGTGTAATACTGTTTTCTTTGCTACTTGGATATCTTTTTTGGCCGTCTTCAAACACGCCACAAATGGCGGGAGGGCCTGGGCACGCGATTCCGGTCGGTGTCATGGATGTTAAAAATGAATCTGTTAGTTTATATACAGAGCTACCCGGTAGAACAGTACCTTATCAGATTGCAGAAATTAGACCTCAAGTTACAGGACTCATCAAGGATCGATTGTTTGAAGAGGGAAGTAATGTAAAAGAAGGGCAGCAACTCTATCAAATTGATCCCGCACCTTATCAAGCTGTTTATGACAGCACAAAAGCAGATCTTGCAAAAGCAGATGCCAATCTTCAATCCGTGCAAGCTAAAAACAATCGCGTCAAAGAATTGTTAAAAAAGAATGCTATTAGCAAACAAGATTTTGACGATAGCATGGCTTCACTGGCGCAAGCCTATGCTGATATTGCAATTGCTAAGGCCGCCATTGTGAAAGCTAAGATTGACTTAGATTATACCAAAGTATATGCCCCCATTTCAGGTCGCATTGGTAAGTCGGGTGTCACAAAGGGCGCACTCGTGACAGCAAACCAATCGCAATCATTGGCAACCATTACCCAACTCAATCCTATGTATGTTGATTTAACACAAGCAAGTGATGAGTTAATTCAAATGCGTAAAAGTATTGAGTCTAAAAAAGAAACATTTGTGGAGCTATATTTAGAAAAAGATTCTGCACCGTATGCACAAAAAGGTGTTTTGCAATTTACTGATGTGACAGTTGATCAATCAACAGGTTCTGTGCAACTGAGGGCGTTGTTTCCTAATCCTGAAGGATTATTGTTATCTGGGCTATTTGTGCGAGCGAAGATAGAAACAGATGCGGTTGAATCTATTTTGATTCCTCAACAAGCTGCGATTCGAGGGCCGGACGGACAGATGCGAGTATGGGTTGTTGACAAAGAAAACACAGTGAATACTAGATTAGTCGCTATAGAGAAGGCAATCGGTGATAAGTGGTTAGTAAGAGACGGCCTTAAAGCGGGTGAAACCATCGTTTTGGAAGGATTTCAGAAAATTGCACCAGGCGCTGTTGTCACCCCTGTTTATGCTGAAGAGAAAACAAAAAATGCCATGAATGTGCTTTCTCAACAAGGAGCGCATTAATGTCTAGATTTTTTATTGATCGACCTGTTTTTGCATGGGTCATTGCAATTATTATTATGCTTGCTGGTGCTATTGCCATTTCTAAGCTGCCTATAGAGCAATACCCTGATATTGCCCCACCTTCTGTTGCGATTAATGCTGTTTATCCTGGCGCAGATGCAAAAACTGTTGAGAACAGTGTTACACAAGTAATTGAGCAAAAACTAACAGGTATTGATAATCTACGCTATTTTAGCTCAAACAGTTCTGATAGTACGGCAACGATTACGCTGACTTTTGAGCCAGAAGCAGATCCCGATATTGCACAGGTACAAACTCAAAACAAAGTACAAGCAGCAATACCCCAGTTGCCTCCAGAAGTGCAAGTACAGGGTGTTACTGTTACCAAATCAAATGATAGTTTCTTACTGGTTGCAGGTTTTTACTCTGAAGATGGCTCCATTAGTGAGAAAGAATTAGGTGATATTCTTGCATCAAAAGTACAAGATGCTGTTGCACGTGTAAATGGTGTTGGTAATGTCACCGTATTTGGTGAACAACATGCTATGCGGATTTGGCTCGATCCTAATAAGTTGTTGAGCTATAAACTATCTACTTTAGATGTTAGAAATGCGATTTCTACTCAGAATACAGATATTTCTGCTGGTCAATTGGGTGGATTGCCTGCTGTGCAAGGACAACAGTTGAATGCAACAGTAACGGCTCAATCACGTTTAAAAACAGTGGAAGATTTTGAGCGAATTATTTTGCGGGTAAATACGGACGGTTCTCAAGTACGTTTAAAAGATGTTGCCCGTGTAGAATTAGGTTCACAAGGCTATACACGTATTGTGCGCTATAAGCGATTACCTGCTTCTGGTATTGCGATTAGTCTTGCAACGGGCGCAAATGCTTTAGATACAGCGGCCGCAGTAAAAGCGAAGATTAGAGAGCTTTCTAGTATTTTACCGGAAGGCGTTAAAGTTGTTTATCCCTACGATACAACACCTTTCGTAAAGCTTTCAATTCGTGGTGTGGTGGAAACCTTACTAGAAGCGGTTTTGCTCGTGTTCTTAGTGATGTATTTATTCTTGCAAAATTTTAGAGCCACACTGATTCCAAGTATTGCTGTGCCGGTAGTGTTATTAGGTACTTTTGCGGTGTTGCTGGCTTTTGGATTTACCATCAATGTATTAACCATGTTTGCGATGGTCTTGGCCATTGGCCTTTTGGTGGATGATGCGATTGTGGTTGTTGAGAACGTTGAACGTATCATGAGTGAAGAAGGGTTACCGCCTAAGGAAGCCACCAAGAAATCAATGGATCAAATAACAGGTGCATTGATAGGTATTGCGCTTGTGTTGTCGGCTGTTTTTGTACCTATGGCCTTTTTTAGTGGTTCTGCGGGGGCAATTTATCGACAATTTTCGATTACCATTGTATCAGCGATGACACTCTCTGTGATTGTGGCTTTGGTTTTATCGCCTTCCTTATGTGCAACCTTTTTAAAACCGGTTGAAAAAGGACATAGTGAATTAAAAACAGGATTTTTCGGTTGGTTTAATCGAAACTTTAATAGAGGGCGCGATATGTACCAGAAAGGTTCTGGATACATTGCGCATCGCGTATTTCGATTCTTTATCATTTATGCTGTTTTAGTGGGTGGATTAGCCTTTCTCTTTATGAGATTGCCCACATCATTCTTGCCCAATGAAGATCAAGGTATTATGTTTTTAATGGCGAATACGCCGGTTAGTTCCACTGCTGAGCGTACCTTAGAAAGTGTTAAAAAAATAGAAGATTACATTCTTGCAGAAGAAGATGAGAATGTAGATCACTTATTTACGGTAGTTGGTTTTAGTTTTGCGGGTGTTGCGCAAAATGCTGCTATTGGTTTTGTGGGCTTAAAAGATTGGGATGAGCGTAAAGAGCCCTCACAGAGTGTATTTGCGATTGCTGGACGCACCATGGGAGCGCTCATGCAAATCAAAGATGCGATTGCTTTTGCTTTTTTCCCACCACCGATTCGTGAATTAGGAAATGCCTCTGGTTTTGATATGCAGCTTGTTGATAGAAATAACATGGGGCATAAAGCTTTGATGGATGCACGTAATCAAATATTGGGTATGGCTGCTCAGAATCCCATGTTGATGGGCGTGCGTCCCAATGGCTTAGATGATGTTCCGCAATACAAGATTAATATCGATACAGAAAAGGCAAGTGCAATGGGCCTCTCCCTTGAAGATATTAATCAAACTTTGCAAACTGCTTGGGGCTCTGCTTATGTAAATGATTTCTTGGATGATGGGCGTATTAAAAGGGTATATCTGCAAGCAGATGCACCTTATCGTATGCTTCCTGAAGATCTAAAAGATTGGTTTGTACGTAATAATAAGCAAGAGATGGTTCCATTTAATGCTTTTTCAACAGCAGAATGGACTTATGGTTCTCCTAAGCTTGAGCGCTTTAATGGTATTGCTTCTGTCAATATTCAGGGTGCGACTGCGCCTGGTATTAGTACGGGACAAGCAATGGAAGAGATGGAAAAAATTGTATCAAGCATACCGGGTGGTTTTGCGATCGAATGGTCGGGTTTATCCTATGAAGAACGATTGACTGGTGCACAAGCACCCGCTCTTTATGCTTTGTCTATCATTGTCGTATTTTTAAGTTTGGCGGCATTGTATGAAAGTTGGACTATTCCTTTTGCTGTGATTCTAACAGTACCACTTGGTATTATAGGAGCGGTTGTTGCTACAAGCTTTAAAGGGCTGAGTAATGATGTCTATTTCCAAGTGGCATTACTAACCACCATTGGTCTATCCGCTAAAAATGCCATTTTGATTGTAGAATTCGCGAAGGAGTTATATGAAAAAGGGCATGGCTTATTTGAGTCTACGATGATGGCGGCTAAGCTACGTTTTCGCCCTATTTTGATGACCTCGATGGCCTTTATTTTGGGTGTTACACCGCTTGCACTTTCAAAAGGTGCAGGCTCTGCAAGTCAAAATGCGATTGGTATTGGTGTGATGGGGGGGATGATAGCAGCAACGACAATTGCTATTTTCTTTGTACCCATGTTTTATGTTGCAATACAAGGTCTGTCCAAAAACAAGCGCGAGCATCAATCGCCTTAGTTCCATTTTTACACAACAGACAACGTTTTTGTTGTCTGTTGTGGTTTACACCCTGATTACCATTGGTCGCTTACAGGTGTTTGGTAAAAATATTCGTTGATTCTATTTTGCGTGCTTTCAGTAATGTTTGATGGAAGTGCGGTGAGAGGGAACCATTCTGCTTTTTTGATTTCAGGGGATAATACTGCATTCTGATCAATTTCAAAATCAGTGGTTACAAATAGAATAGGGTAATCAGTGACGCCGTGAATATCATGATAATAAATATTAAAAATATTTAATTTTTGGGTTGCAATGACACCTGCCTCTTCGAATAATTCTCGCTTTGCTGCTGCATGCATAGATTCATTGCGATTGACGCCTCCTCCTGGAAAATGCCAACCATCTACATAGGTGTGTTCAACAAGCAAAATTTCATTTCTTTGATTAATCACTAATATTCGCACACCCACGCTAGATGCGCCAAGCCAACTTTGTAGGGTTCGGTGGCATTTTATGAGTGTTTGAAAAAATAGATGTCGTAATTGCATGAAAGAGAACTAAGTTATCATGTTGTTTTCAGGTATTGCTTTTTCAAAGGCTGAGAGAGCCAAGCATCTTGCTTCAATATCTGTTAAAAGGGAATAGGTTTGTAATGGGAATTCGAATCTTCTGGCATTATAGAGCTGAGGAATGAGACAAAGATCTGCAATCGAGACCTGGTTCCCGATACAAAAATCACCGCTGAGATTTTCAATCTGCAATATATTTTGAATTGCATCAAAACCGGATTTTAGCCAATGATGGTACCATTCACGCTTTGTTTCTTCTGATTGCTGGAGTGTATTTGTGATGTATTGCAAGACTCTTAAGTTGTTGAGTGGATGAATATCGCAAGCAATGGCACAGGCAATGCGCCTGGCTTGCGCGCGTAATTCAATCGTTTTGGGCAGAATAGCAGGTGTAGGAAATTGCTCTTCAAGATATTCTAATATTGCTAAAGATTGAGAGAGCGTTATCGAATGCGCACTATCGTGTAGAGCAGGCACTAAAGCTTGAGGGTTTATCTGTTTAAACTCAGCTGTACGTTGTTCTCCACCGTTCTTAATTAAGTCAACCGGGATTGCTTGATAGTCAAGACCTTTTAGGTTAAGCGCAATGCGTACTCGATAGCATGCAGTAGAACGATAATAATCATGTAATGTTAGCATTACGCTCTTCCTTAGAATCAAAGGTTGTGGCTATATTTCTCAACGCGTTGTTCAATTGCACCAAAGATGCTTAATTGATCTTTATCTAGCATTTCAATGCGTATAGAGTCACCAAATTGCATGAAACTGGTTTGTGCATGACCCGATTCTAAGATCTCCAGCATGCGTTTTTCAGCAATGCAGGAAGAGCCTTTAGAACGATCCAGATTAGATACCGTGCCTGAACCAATGATGCTACCAGCTACCAAAGGCCTGGTCTTGGCGGCATGTGCGATGAGGGTGGGGAAATCAAAAGTCATATCAACACCGGCATTGGGGGAGCCAAATAATTGCCCATTCAACGTACTTAAGAGTGGTAAATGTACTTTCTTTCCATCCCATGCGTCTCCTAATTCATCAGGGGTTACAGCAACAGGGCTAAAAGCACTTGAAGGTTTGCTGTGAAAGAAACCAAAACCTTTTGCTAATTCTTGTGGAATGAGGTTGCGTAATGACACATCATTAACGAGCATCAATAATAAGATAGACTGCTCTGCTTTGTGAGCAGAAATACCCATGGGCGTATCATTGGTTATAACAGCAACTTCTGCTTCAAAATCAATACCCCATGCTTCATCTGCTATTTGGATAGATTGATGGGGTGCCAGAAAATGATCTGATCCACCTTGATACATTAAAGGATCGGTCCAGAACTCCTTAGGCAGTTCCGCGCCACGTGCTTTTCGTACCAATTCAACGTGGTTTACATAAGCACTACCATCCGCCCACTGATAGGCGCGAGGTAAAGGGGAATGTGCCTGCGAAGATTTGAATTCAAATGCATTTGCAAGCGTATTTTTATTTAAAGCCTGATATATTTCTTGTAAATGGGCTTCGGTTGTATGCCAATTATCTACAGCATATTGCAGTGTATGAGCAATATCCGGGACGCGAACTGCTTTTTTTAAGTCTTTAGAGACGACGACTAATTCGCCGTCTCGGGTATTGTTCTGTAACGTTGCTAATTTCATGACAACCTCAATAATTACGCTTTTTCTGTTAATACACCACGACGAATTTGATCGCGTTCAATCGCTTCAAATAAGGCTGTGAAATTACCTTCTCCAAAACCTTCATTGCCTTTGCGTTGAATAATTTCAAAGAAAATAGGGCCGATCACATTTTCTGTGAAAATTTGCAATAATAAGCCTTCTTTTGATTGTACAGAACCATCAATCAATAAATGGTTTTTCTTCATACGTGCCACATCTTCTTTGTGTCCTGGAATTCTTTGTTCTAGTGCTTCATAGTAGGTTGCTGGAACGCTTAAGAAATTGACTTGATTTGAACGTAATTGCTCGACAGACTGATAGATATTGTCGGTTGTGAGTGCAATATGTTGAATGCCTTCACCTTTATATTCTCTGAGATACTCTTCGATTTGAGAGACATTATCTTTAGATTGATTTAAAGGTATTTTAATTTTTCCGCAGGGACTGGAAAGTGCACGACTGGTGAGACCTGTCATTTTACCTTCAATATCAAAGTAGCGAATTTCGTAAAAATTAAAGATTTTTTCATAGAATTCAGCCCACGTATCCATTTCCCCTTGATGTACATTGTGGGTTAAATGATCGATAACATTCAATCCAGCACCTTTGGGATGTTTTTCAATATTTTCGAAATAATTAAAAGCAGGATCGTAGATATTTTTGTTGTCGCTGTACTGATCGATAAAATACAACAAGCTATCACCGATGCCGTAAATGGCGTACCAGCCATCTATGCTTGCATGGGTGGCAGATTTTGCACCTAATTTTATTGCGCGTTCATAAGCAAATTTAGCGTCTTTTACTCTAAAAGCCATCGAGCATGCACAAGGGCCATGGGCTTGATGGAAAGTACTTGCATAGCTGTTTGTTGTTTTATTGAGTAGAAAGTTAATATTATTTTGTCGATATAAAATAATATCCTGCGTTTTATGTTGTGCGATAGGTGTAAACCCAAGTGTGTGAAATAGGGTTTCAAGTTGTTGTGGATTTGCACTTGCAAATTCTACAAACTCAAAGCCGTCTAATTGCATTGTATTGCTTGGTCTTTCTTGTGTATGGCTTCTTAATTCAGTTTTCATATTTAGCTCCGTGCCAATTGACTAACATAATTGTTATTTTTGTAACCATACCCTAGAGCAAAAGCGATAGAGATGCCAAGTACTTTACCTCATGCGTTGCAGCATTTTTGTTATAGCCTAATTTTGCTTGCATTAAGCACATCTTGCGGGTAGCCTGCTTAGGTTTATTGTTGTAGTAGTAGATAACTAAATAGGTTTTATTGCATGAAATTGGATGCTCTCAATCGAATCTTTGGTGGTGCGCTTTTAGTCTCTGGTACGTGTATTGGTGCTGGGATGTTAAGCTTACCTATATCAACCGCTGCAGGTGGGTTTTATGCCTCTATTGGGGCTTTTATCTTTTGTTGGTTAATGATGACTTTAACCGCATTTTTAATGCTTGAGATTTCTTTAAGCTATCCAGAAGAAACGAATTTGATCACAATGGCGAAAACAACCTTGGGAAAATGGGGAGCCATTCTTGCCTGGATTTGTTATCTATTATTCTTATATTCATTGATGGGTGCATATACAGCTGGTGCAAGTGGAATACTTGCGAAAGTCTATACTAAGCTGAGTATTCCTGAGTCTTTAAGTTTACCAACCTTCGTTGGTTTTTTTGCGTTGGTTGTTTACTTAGGTACACGTTGGGTGGATGGGGTCAATCGCGTCATGATGATTGGTCTCTTTGTTGCGTACTTCGCGCTTGTGGGCATTACTGCGCCTAAAGTTGAATGGAGTTATCTGCAAAATGGAAATTCTAAATACTTATGGGCGGCAGCACCTTTGCTGGTTACTTCTTTTGGTTTTCATTTGCTCATTCCCAGTCTTAAGAATTACATGCATGGCAATGTAAAAGAATTAAGATATGCAATCTTCTGGGGAAGCTTGTTACCTTTAATCGTTTATTTATTTTGGGAATTTATTATTCTGGGGACTGTGCCTTCCTCAGGTGCGGATGGTTTGATTGCCATGAATCAAACAGAACAACCTGTTGTGAGCTTAACACATGCCTTAAGTGTTGCCTTATCCAATACGTGGATTACATTGCTGGCGCGTATCTTTGGATTCTGTGCCATGCTGACCTCATTTATCGGTGTTGCTTTAGGATTATTTGATTTTTTAGCGGATGGTTTTCATATCCAGAAGAACATGCGTGGTAAATTACTCTTAGCAGTAATGACCTTCTTACCACCTGTATGCTTTGTTATTTTTTATCCTTCAGGATTTTTATTAGCTTTGCGATATGCAGGGGTATTTGCTTCTATTTTATTAGTTTTATATCCTGCCATTATGGTATGGCGCAATCGTTATTCTCTTAAATTAGTCGCACCTTATAGAGTGATTGGGGGGCGTGCTTCCCTTATTTTTGCTATTGTTTTTGGTGTAGGTGTGATTTGTTTGGAAATATTACAAGATTTAAAATGGCTTCCTATGCCGATAAGCTCAATCGGCGATCCATCTTTAGATCCTTATGAAGACTTAGATATATAGTAACTTAAATAACCAGGTAACCTCATGAAAAGTAATTTAATGAAACTTGCAAACCCATGTATATTTGATATCAACCCCTATCAGCCTGGTAAGCCTGTCTCAGAGTGTCAGCGAGAGTATGGTTTAAGTCAATTTGTTAAGTTAGCTAGTAATGAAAATCCATTTGGACCAAGCCCCAAAGTAATTCAAGCAATTCAAGAAGCGTTACCACATATTGCATTATATCCAGATAGTCATGGCTTCGAACTTCGAAAAGCATTATCAGAAAAATATGATGTGGCTATCGATAATTTGATGATAGGCAATGGCTCTGAAGAAATTTTGCGTATGCTATTGCAGGCCTTTATTGTGCCTGGTCAAGAAGTAATTTTTGGTCAGTATTCATTCATGGGCTATGAAATTTTAGCTAAAAGTGTTGGTGCGCATGTAACGAAGGTTCAAATGCCACGCTGGAAAATGGACTTTAATGAAATCTTAAAGGCAATATCACCCAAAACAAAAATGATATTATTGGCAAACCCCAATAATCCAACAGGCACTTATGTGAACGATGAAGAGCTGAGAAGCTTTTTAACACGATTGCCTTCAAATGTGTTGGTTGTTTGTGATGAGGCATATTATGAGTATATTCATAAAGCAGATTATCCTCAAACACATGGTTGGATTGCGGAATTTCCTAATTTGATCGTGACCCGAACCTTTTCAAAAGGCTATGGTTTAGCAGGTTTAAGAGTGGGTTATGCAATCGCACATGAAGAGATCGTTGCGCTTGTAAATAGAATTCGCCAACCCTTTAATGTAAATACTTTAGCACAAGTAGCTGCATTAAGTGCACTAAACGATCAAGTGCATCTTGAATATTGTATTAAAAATAATGAAATAAATAGAGATAAATTATGTGCTGGTCTAACGGATATGGGCATCTCTTATATTCCGAGTGAGGCTAATTTCCTCATGATACACGTTAAAACAGATGGTTTTGCACTACATGAAGCACTGTTGAAAATGGGTATTATTATTAGGCCGCTCCGTTACTATCAGTTACAACATTATGTGAGAGTCAGTATAGGCTTGGAAGAAGAAAATAATTGTTTCTTAAATGCAGTTGAGAAACTTGGTTTGAGGGAGAAAGTATCATGAGTTTATTGGAAAAACATTGTCAGGCTTGTGAAGGCGGTGTGGCACCATTGACGACAGATGAGGCAAATAAATACCTCAAAAAAATTTCAGGTTGGACATTAGAGAATGATAATAAGGCAATTGTTCGGCAATTTGCCTTTAAAAATTATTATCACACAATGGCCTTTGTGAATGCGGTTGCTTATATGGCTCATTTTGAAAATCATCATCCTGATTTACAAGTGTCTTATAATAGTTGCACCGTATTGTATACCACGCATGCGATTGGTGGATTATCTGAAAATGATTTTATTTGTGCTGCTAAAGTAGATAAATTAAGAGAGCAGGGTAAGTAGAAGCTTTCTCTCAAAAATGCTATTTTTCGTTGATTCTTCGTTGCAGCTCTTTTTGCGTTGCTCAAAAAATTTGCGCCTTGGCTGAATGAAAAATTACTATTTTTGAGAGAGCTTCCAGTGATGTGTTCAGTAGAGGGCACCGCTTGTCCTCTATGCAGTCGTTCCACTAAAAACCTAGATTAACACTTCGCCTCATCTGGCTGTTCTTTCGGCGGAAACAGCGGTTTATGCATGCCTAATTTTCTTGCCTCTTCTATCAACGCTAATAAATCAGCATGTAGGCTTTTAAACAAAGCGTCAAAATTTGGAATCACAAAATACACAGATTGAAAAATATCAATGCGATAAGGGGTGCGGAAGGCATCGAGCGCATCCAGTGGTTTGCGGAGTGGTGTATCGCTTTCTAAGGCATATTTTGTTTCACCATAAGAGGAGAGAATACCGCCGCCATAAATGCGTAAGCCTTGCTGCGTTTGGATTAAACCAAATTCAATGGTAAACCAGTAGAGTCTAGCCAGCATGACCCGAGTTGCATGGTCAACAGAAAGGCCAATTTTGGCGTATTCATGCATAAAATCAGCATAAACAGGCAAGCTCAATAAAGGGCAGTGACCAAATATTTCATGAAAAATATCGGGTTCTTGTAAATAGTCCATTTCTTCACGTGTTCTGATAAATGTTGCTGCCGGAAATTTCTTATCTGCCATCAGTCTGAAAAAAGTTTCAAAATCAATCAGTGCAGGGACAGAAGCGACTTGCCAACCTGTTAAGTCTAATAACCGTTCATTAACCTCTGGTAATTGGGGAATTTTTTCTTTAGTGAGCCCAATTTTATCAATGCCCTCCATATATTCTTGGCAGGCACGATTTTGAATATTATCAATTTGACGAACGTATAAATCATGCCAGATGGCATGTTCTTCATCCGTATAGCTGACCCAGCCTTTGTTATCTGGTTTTTTGGAGACATATTTTGATTTTTTCATTATTCTTTTATACCTAAAAAAGCATTTTAGGTAGTTTAGCCTGGTATTATTGGCAAAACAACCTGACTCTAAGGCATGGACTTGTTTTGTGCCGTCATTGTATTATTTTACAATGACGGGTTGACAGTAAAGTATAGTTACAGTGAAAAGGTTATTTCTGGCACATGCGCAGGAACAATCAATTCCCCAGCAGTAAGTTGCTTGATTTCATCAACACTGACATCTGGCGCACGTTCTAATAAATGGAAAGCACCATTTTTGATTTCAAGTACGGCCAAATCAGTCACTACCTTTTTGATGCAGTGAACGCCCGTCAGTGGTAGCTGACAATGAGCTAAGAGCTTAGATTCCCCTTGTTTATTGGCATGATTCATGGCAACGACAATATTTTGTGCTCCTGCCACCAAATCCATCGCTCCACCCATACCCTTGATAAGTTTCCCGGGTATCATCCAAGAAGCAATGTTGCCATTTTGATCGACTTCAAAAGCCCCCAGTACGGTTAAATCAATGTGTCCACCGCGAATCATCGCAAAACTATCGCTGGAAGAAAAAAAGCTAGCCCCGATTGCTGTGGTGACCGTTTCTTTACCCGCGTTGATTAAATCAGGATCAATGGTTTCTTCGGTGGGATATTCACCCATGCCCAGCAAACCATTTTCAGATTGTAGGCATACTTGCATGCCTTGGGGGATGTAGTTCGCAACCAGTGTTGGGATCCCGATGCCTAAATTGACATAGAAGCCATCTCGTAGTTCTTGCGCGATGCGCATTGCAATTTGTTCTCTGTTTAGTGGCATATTATATTTCTACCTTTCTGAATTTTTATTTTTTTAATGTTTTTCGCTCGATACGCTTTTCAAAGCTACCTTTGATGATTCTATCCACATAGACACCAGGCGTATGAATAAAATTGGGATCAAGTGTACCTGCTTCAACAATTTCTTCTACTTCAGCAACCACTATCTTTCCAGCTGTTGCCATCATAGGGTTAAAATTCATTGCGGTTTTACGATAGATCAGGTTACCCATTGTGTCTGCTTTATAGGCTCTAATAATAGAGAAATCTGCGGTAAGCGATTCTTCCAATATATAATGTTTTCCATGAAATAGCTTGACATCTTTGCCTTCGGCCACAGGTGTGCCATAGCCAGTAGGGGTATAAAAAGCGGGGATGCCAGCGCCACCTGCTCGGATTTTTTCTGCGAGTGTACCTTGTGGCGTTAGTTCAACTTCCATTTCACCACTCATAAATAACTGTTCAAATAAATTATTTTCACCGACATAAGAGGCAATCATTTTTTTTATTTGACGTTTTTCTAAGAGTATACCAAGACCGAAACCATCCACACCGGCATTGTTAGAAATGCAAGTGAGTCCTTTGGTGCCCATCTGATATATTTTTTGGATGAGTCCTTCAGGAATACCGCAAAGACCAAAGCCACCTGACATGAGCGTCATATTGTCAGTGAGGCCTTGCAGTGCTTCATCGTAACTGTTTACTACTTTATTAAAACCTGACACAAGCGTTCTCCTACTTTATAAGGCATTATTTTTTATTCAATAAGGCATTTGCTACTTTTGACCGATTTTTTATATGTAATGCATCACAGATATATTGCCCTGCATTGATTAATTTTTCTAAATCTATCCCTGTTTTTAAGCCCATTCCATGCAACATATATACAACTTCTTCCGTTGCGACATTGCCACTGGCACCTTTGGCATAGGGACATCCCCCTAATCCACTGACAGAGCTATCAATGATTGTAATGCCTTCTTCCATACAGGCATAAATATTGGCTAAGGCTTGCCCATAAGTATCATGAAAATGAACTGCAAGCTTATCGATAGGAATGCTTGATTTCAAATCACGAATGAGAGACTGGGCTTGCTTGGCTGTGCCCACGCCAATGGTGTCACCAATGGAAATCTCATCGCAACCGGCTGCATAGAGGGCATTTGCAACGCTCAATACTTGTGTGGGTGCAATATGGCCTTCGTAAGGGCAACCCAGCACGCAGGAAATATAGCCACGTACCCATTGTTTTTGCGTTTTTGCTTGTGCGATCACTTGTTTAAAGTTATCTAAACTTTGTGCAATACTACAGTTGATGTTTTTTTGTGAAAAGCTTTCTGAGGCCGCTGCAAATACTGCAATGGAATCAATGCCTGCTGCGGTTGCATTGGCAAGACCTTTTGCATTTGGTACTAAGGCAAGGGTACGAACTCCAGCCGTTTTGGGTAATTGCATAACCAGCTCAGTATGATCCGCCATTTGAGGTACCCATTTTGGAGACACAAAACTCGTGACTTCAATGGTTTTCAAACCTGCGTCAATAAGCTTGTGAATTAAATTGAGCTTTAATTCTGTGCTTAATATATTTTTTTCATTTTGTAGTCCGTCGCGAGGGCCTACTTCAACTATTTTAATCATTTTATTATTCACACTGTATATTATCGTACTCGATTAGTTCTGAGCCTTCTATGACTTGGTCACCCGTATTAAAATGAATATTCTTGATTTTGCCTGATTTAGGTGCTGCCACTGTATGTTCCATCTTCATGGCCTCAAGCGCGAGCAGTTTTTCACCTTTATCGACTGAATCACCAATTTTTTTCCAAATTTTTGTAATCATACCGGGCATAGGAGATATAATAATATTGCCGTCATGTTGCTCTGTTTTGGTAGAATGATCGATATGTGCGAGATCTTCAAAAGAATAGAGATGTCCCTGATGTATTAAGTACAACTGTGCATTTTCTATAAAATAGGGCATTTTATGCCAGCTATTTTCAAATTGATAATCTAAAAGACCGTCATGAAGGGTACCAGAGACTTCAACGTTATCCTCAAATAAAGAACAAGAGAGTTCTAAATTCTTTGTGCCATGATTTATTTGCATCGTAATTATTTGAGACTGATATTGAAGCAACAATGTTTCTTGTGCCTTAAGATTAAGCCTAAAGGCATTTTTCTGATCCCAAAGCACGTTGTCAGTTCTTTTATTGTCAGAAACTCTATTTAAAATGAAGATAAGACAAGCTGCTGCAAGTACTTCTTTTGAAAGTATGGGATCTGGATTAAGATATTGTGATAAGTTTCTTTCTAAATGTTGAACATCTAGGCCTTCAGCAAAAGCAGGACTCAGTAGCAGATTTTGCAAGAAGCTAATGTTATTTTTAATGCCAATTATCTTGAAATAATCTAAGGCATTGGCTAATACACGGATTGCTTTATCTCTGTTTTCTCCCCAGGCAATCAATTTGCACAGCAGCGGATCAAAATAAATACCAATACTATCACCTAGTTGAATGCCTGAATCTAAGCGCACATTTTGAGAAGCTTTATAAAATAAATGTCTGATCTTTCCCGTTTGTGGTAAAAAATGCTGATAGGGATCTTCTGAATACACCCTTGCTTCAATGGCATGTCCTCTTTGTTGGATATCTTTTTGTTGCAAAGGGAGGGCTTCGCCCTGTGCGACTTTAATTTGCCACTCAACCAGATCTAATCCTGTGGTCATTTCTGTTACAGGGTGTTCCACTTGGAGTCTTGTATTCATTTCCATGAAATAGAAATGATTATCTTGAGAGACTAAAAATTCAATAGTACCTGCGCCTGTATAATCGATGGCATGAGCGGCTTGTATGGCGCTTTGATACATTTGCTCTTTGAGTGCTTGAGATAGATGAATGGCAGGGGTCTCTTCAATTACTTTTTGGTGCCGGCGTTGATTTGAGCAATCGCGCTCAAATAAATGCACACAATTACCATGCGTGTCTCTGAAAATTTGCACTTCAATATGGCGTGCGTTCATTAAATATTTTTCGACAAATAAACTATCATTGCCAAAAGCATTTTGACTTTCTTGTTTGGCTTGGCGTGCTGCTTCTTCGATCTCATGGGGGGCAGAAACAATGCGCATACCCTTGCCACCACCACCACAAGCGGCTTTGAGAATCACCGGCAAACCGATGCTTTGGCATGCACTTATGATTTCCTCAATGGATTGTACATCTAATTTTCCAGGTACTGTAGGAACTTTTGCAGCTTCCATGATTTTCTTGGCTTCATCTTTTACAGCCATGGCGCGGATGGATTGTGCCGAAGGGCCTATAAAAATAATATTTTCTGCTTTGCATTTTTCTGAAAAGAGTGCATTCTCAGAAAGAAAACCGTATCCGGGGTGAATAGCATCTACGTGTTCTTTTTTTGCAATAGTAATTATTTTTTCAATATTTAAATAACTATCTTGTAGCTTCTCACTACCAATACAATAAGCAACATCCGCTTCTTTCACGTGCAGGGCATGTGTGTCGGGAGTTGCATAAACAGCAACGGTTCGTATATTTAAGCGCTTGCAGGTTTTTATAATTCTGCAAGCAATTTCACCGCGATTAGCAATTAGTATGGTATTTATCGTTGAATTAATCATGAACTGCCCATTTTGGTTTCATTTTATTAAGAAATGCATTCAAGCCCATTTGCCCTTCTTGGGAGACACGTATTTTTGCAATGAGGGTTGCGGTTGATTGTAATAAATTATCATTGATGTTTAAGGGGGTTAGTTCATTTACCAGTTTATTGATGGTTTCTAAAGCAACGGGACCATTGGCTAATAAATGATGAATGGTTTCATTTACTTTGTTAGACAATTCATTTTCTTCTACAATCTCTTGGCATAAACCAATCATATGTGCTTCTTCTGCATTAAAGGTTTTTGCTGTTAGGAAATAGTGCCTTGTCCAGCGAGGGCCTATGGCATTAAGAATGAAGGGCGAAATAACCGCAGGAATGATACCCAGCCGCGCTTCCGAAAAACAAAAACTAGCATCTTTTTGGGCAATGGCTATGTGGCAACAAGCGACCAATCCCACACCACCACCAAAGGTTTTGCCTTGTACCACTGCAATGGTTGGTTTGGGTGAGTGATAGAGCACATGCATGAGTTTACCGAGATCGGTTGCATCCTCAATATTTTCTTCTTCAGAATATTGAGCCATGCTTTTCATCCAGTTTAAATCAGCGCCAGCAGAAAAATTTTTGCCTTGCGCTTTTAAAAGGATAATACGCGTTTTTTCATTTGAAATTGCTTCTTTTATAAAATAAGTGAGCTGCTCTATCATCCCATCATCAAAGGCATTATGCTTATCGGGTCGATTGAGGGTTAGGGTGGTAACGCCTCGTTTGTCTGTTTCGGATAAGACAAATGAATCAGTACTCATATTCTAAATACTCCAAATTGGGTTGATTCGATAGGGGCATTTAATGAGGCAGACAAACCAAGTCCAAGCACTTCTCTGGTTTTGGCGGGATCGATAATAGCATCGTCCCAAAGGCGAGCGCTTGAATAATAGGGGCTACCTTGAGTCTCATACTGTTGCATGATGGATTCAAAAAACTGGGTTTCTTCTTTTTTATCCCATGTTTTATTTTGTTTTTTTAGGCTTGCTTGTTTTACTTGCACCAGTACGCTTGCGGCTTGTTCGCCTCCCATGACAGAGATACGTGCATTGGGCCACATCCATAAGAAGCGTGGCTGATAGGCTCTGCCACACATACCATAATTGCCCGCACCAAAACTGCCACCAATGATGACGGTCAATTTAGGCACTTTCGCACAAGCAACAGCGGTTACCATTTTCGCACCATCTTTTGCAATGCCGCCTTCTTCATAGCGTTTGCCGACCATGAATCCGGTAATATTTTGCAAGAAAATCAATGGGATTTTGCGCTGACAGCACAGCTCAATGAAGTGCGTGCCTTTTTTGGCCGATTCAGAAAATAAGATCCCATTATTGGCAACAATTCCAACCGGATGACCATAAAGATGTGCAAAACCACAAACTAAGGTTGAGCCATAGAGTGCTTTGAACTCATGAAATTCTGAATCATCGACTATTCGCGCAATAATTTCTTTGACATCCATTGGATATTTTAAAGAAGTAGGGATGATGCCGTATATTTCTTCTGGCTTATAGCGAGGCGCTTTGATAGCTTGTATATCAAAGGGTATGCGTTTTATCGTTGTGAGATTTTTAATACAATCACGCGCAATCAATAAGGCATGTGCGTCATTTTGTGCATAATGATCGGCAACACCCGAGATTTTGCAATGGGTATCAGCGCCACCAAGTGCTTCTGCCGTGACGACTTCGCCTGTGGCAGCTTTGACCAAAGGGGGGCCAGCTAAAAAAATAGTAGCTTGATTTTTTACCATGATGCTTTCATCGGCCATGGCGGGCACATAAGCACCACCGGCGGTGCAAGAGCCCATGACAACGGCAATCTGTGGGATGCCTTGGCTTGACATCATTGCTTGGTTAAAAAAGATTCTACCAAAATGTTCTTTGTCTGGGAAAACTTCATCTTGATAAGGTAAATTTGCTCCCCCTGAATCCACTAAATAAATACAGGGTAAACGATTTTCTTGTGCAATTTCTTGTGCCCGTAAATGCTTTTTGACCGTAATAGGATAATAAGTACCGCCTTTGACGGTCGCATCATTGGCAATAATCATACATTCTCTGCCGTGGACACGACCGATGCCGGTAATGATACCACCTGCCGGGACAGAATCTTCATAGAGATTAAAACCCGCAAAGAGAGAAAGCTCCAAGAAGGCGGAGCCTGGATCGATGAGTTTATCGATCCGAACCCTGGGGAGTAGTTTGCCACTGCTGATGTGCTTGTCTTGTTGCGCTTTGCCGCCTCCTTGCGCAACAACTTCACTTAAGGTTTGTAATTGTGCAATCTGTGTCTGCATGGCGGCAGCGTTTTTCTTAAAGTCATCAGATTGCGTATTTATTTTAGTTGCTATAAAGGGCATATCTTAATCCATTAATGTTATGGCAATTGCTGTGGCCTCTCCACCACCAATACAGAGTGATGCAACGCCTTTGCTTAAGCCTTTTGTGCGCAAGGCATAGATAAGTGTCGTTAAAATGCGTGCACCCGATGCGCCAATAGGGTGACCTAATGCACAGGCGCCACCATGAATATTTACTTTTTCACTCGGTAATTTAAGATCTTTCATTGCCGCTAAGGTAACAACCGCAAAAGCTTCATTGATTTCATATAAATCCACATCTTGAGCAGACCAATTAAGCTGATTTAAAAGCTTTTGAATAGCGCCGACGGGTGCAGTTGTAAACCAGCTAGGGTCTTGGGAGTGTGTCGCATGCCCTTCTATGCGCGCTAATACAGGAAGTTTATGTTTTTGCGCTTCTTGTAGCGACATAATTAGATGTGCAGATGCGCCATCAGAAATGCCGCTGGCATTGGCTGCTGTCACTGTACCATCTTTTTTGAAAGCAGGTCTAAGCGTTGTAATTTTATCTAATTTTGCATTCAGTGGGAACTCATCGGTGTCGTACAGCATGGCTCCTTTTTTGGTTTGTACTTCAAGTGCAGTGATCTCATTTTTAAAAAGCTTGTGTTCGATGGCGTATTGAGCGCGTTTAAGCGATTGTATTGCAAATTCATCTTGCACTTGTCGAGTGAATCCATATTTTTCTGCACATAATTCAGCAAAAACACCCATGAGTGTGCCTTTGTTGTAGGCATCTTCTAAACCATCTAAAAACATATGATCTTTTACTTCACCATGCCCCATACGCAATCCACCGCGTGCTTTAGGAAGTAGGTAAGGCGCAAGTGTCATGTTTTCCATACCACCTGCAATGACGCATTGATTGGTGCCTGCTTTGATAGAGTCAATACCCAACATAATGGCTTTCATACCAGAGCCACACATTTTATTGATTGTCACAGCAGCAGCCTTATCTGGAATGCCAGCAGCTTTGGCTGCTTGGCGAGCAGGAGCTTGGCCTAAGCCTGCAGGTAGTACGCATCCCATAATGACCTCATCAATATGTTGAGGATCCATTTTGACAGAGGCTAAAGTAGCGTTAATTGCATGTCCACCTAGTTGTGGTGCTGTAACATCACTGAAGCAACCTTGAAACTGTCCAATGGGTGTGCGTTGTGTGGCTACGATAACGATGGGATTGTCTTTTGAAATCATAAAATTGTCCTTAGTGTCGTTTTATGTTGGGTTTTTAGTTCGATTATTGTCGCCATCTTGTATACCCTTCACAGCTGAATTTTCAAGGGTGTTGACATCGCTTATCTCGCAATAGTCATGTATTTTGCATACACTCCTATTGCTCGAAAGCTTGTCGCCTACTCGAAAAATCATCTGTTGTGGGTATAATATTTAATGTGAGTTTGCCTCATTAAATATTTCCTTACCAATGATCATGCGACGAATTTCAGAAGTCCCAGCGCCAATTTCGTATAATTTAGCGTCTCTTAAAAAGCGTCCGGTGGGAAATTCATTGATGTAGCCATTACCGCCTAAGCATTGAATGGCTTGTAAAGCAACTTGAGTTGCTTGTTCTGAAGCAAATAAGATAACAGCGGCAGCATCCTTATTTGAGAGTTGTCCGCTTTCATCCGCACATTTCGCTAATTGATACACAAAAGCTCTTGCCGCACTTAAGGTAGTATACATGTCAGCCACTTTTGCTTGAATCATTTGGAATTCGCCAATAGCTTTGCCAAACTGCTTGCGTTCGTGAATATAAGGCACGACACAATCAAGACATGCTTGCATAATACCAATAGGGCCAGCCGCTAAAATCAGTCGTTCGTAATTTAAACCACTCATTAAAACTTTGGCACCTTGATTGAGTTCTCCAAGAATATTCTCAGCAGGTACTTCACAATTATTAAAAACCAGTTCGCATGTGTTTGAGCCGCGCATGCCCAATTTATCTAATTTTTGTGCGGTAGAAAAACCAGGAAATTCTTTTTCAATGATGAAAGCAGTAATGCCTTTAGAGCCGCCTTCTGGTGTTGTTTTGGCATATACTACGAGTGTATTTGCTTCAGGGCCATTGGTAATCCACATTTTATGGCCATTGAGGATGAATTTGTTGTCTTTTTGTACGGCTTGTAATTTTAAACTCATGACATCAGAGCCACTGCCTGTTTCACTCATGGCCAGTGCACCGACATGTTCGCCAGAAATCAGTTTAGGTAGGTAGCTTTTCTTTTGTTGCTCTGTGCCATTACGACGAATTTGGTTGATACATAGATTAGAGTGTGCTCCGTAACTAAGACCAACAGAGGCTGATGCCCGACTGATTTCTTCCATGGCAATGACATGCTCTAAATACCCTAATTGTGCGCCGCCGTATTGTTCTTCTACAGTAATGCCTAAGAGTCCAAGGTCGCCCATTTTTCGCCAGAGCGGTTGTGGAAATGTATTGCTTGTATCAATTTCATGAGCAATCGGTTTAATTTCTTTTGCAGCAAATTGTTGAACGGTTTGTTGAATAAGATTTGCTGTCTCTCCAAGATGATGTCTCATAATGCTTTCCTTAAACGAGAGTAAACTTTATAACTCGATTGCAAAAGTTTTCAGAAACTCTATCCTTCTTTGGTACAAATCACAAGTATATACTCTTTGTATTCGAATTTTAGGTCTCATTCTTAAGAGTCAAAAGTTAAGGTAATCAGATGAACATAAAAGATCAAGTCGTTCTTGTTTCGGGTGGTGGTAGTGGTATGGGAGAAAGAGTGTGTCATTCATTGGCACAGCAGGGTGCAACAGTTATCGTGCTTGATCGGCATGCAGAAAATGCGCATCGCGTTGCCGAAGCCATAAAGGGTGTGGCTTTAGTTTGTGATATTACAGATGAAAAATCTTTGGAAGATGCTATGCATGGTTTAGCAATAGCGCTTCAAACAAAACTTAAAGTCGTGGTCAATTGTGCAGGTGTAGCGCCTGCACAGCGTATGGTTGGCAAGAAAGGGCCAGTTGCTTTAGAGTGGTTTGAGCAAGTAATTAAAGTGAATTTAATTGGCACCTTTAATGTCATGCGTTTAGCTGCGCATCTTATGATCCAGCATGCAAAAGAAAAAGAAGAAAATGGCGTTATTATTAATACGGCTTCAATAGCTGCCTTTGATGGACAAATAGGTCAAAGTGCTTATAGTGCTTCTAAAGGGGGCGTTGTGGCAATGACTTTGCCATTAGCGCGTGAATTAGCACAATTTGGAATACGTGTGATGACCATTGCACCGGGTTTGATTAATACGCCCATGTTACAAGGTATGCCAGATGCTGTGACAGAAGCATTGATCAGTCAAACGGTTTATCCAAAGCGGTTTGGTGAGACATCAGAATATGCCAAACTGGTTGCACATATTATTGATAATCCGATGTTAAACGGAGAGGTGATACGTCTCGACGGTGCCATGCGTATGGCCTAAAGTCTTCGTCTTTTTCTTTCTGGCGTTGTTGCCTGTGTTATTTTGCAGTCCTTGTGACTTTCTGCTTTTCTGGCAAATGAGCGTAGCGAATGATTTTTCCCACTTTGTAAAGGGGGAAAGCGTGAAACGCTAGGGGGATTTAGGCCTCAAATTTATATTGTGCAGCTAAATCTCCCTGACACTACGTGTCTTCCCTCTTTACAAAGAGGGAGTTTGATTTGTTATGCTCATCTAATTTTAACTTTACCCCTTTTTCTGCAATTCTTTCCAATTACAATTTTAAGTGTTGCTGCCCGCGTTATCTCGCAATGCTCATTACTTTCCGCTTTTCTGGCAAATGAGCGTAGCGAATGATTTTTCCCACTTTGTAAAGGGGGAAAGCGTGAAACGCTAGGGGGATTTAGGCCTCAAATTTATATTGTGCAGCTAAATCTCCCTGACACTGCGTGTCTTCCCTCTTTGCAAAGAGGGAGTTTGATTTGCTGTGCTCATCTAATTTTAACTTTACCCCTCTTTCTACAACGCTTTCCCAATCACTATTTTTTGTATTTCACTTGAACCTTCATAAATTGAGGTTACGCGCACATCACGATAAATTCTTTCAACAGGAAAATCACTGAGATATCCGTATCCTCCCAAGATTTGTATCGCTTCTCTACAAACATGTTCAGCACGTTCTGTTGCAAAGAGTTTTGCCATAGCTGCTTCTTTGATAACACTGTGACCCATGTCTCGTTTGCTGGCTGCATAGTGTATTAATTGACGTGCCGCTTCTAATTCAGTTGCCATCTCTGCAAGTTTAAATTGTATGGCTTGGTGCTGAAATATTTTTTTACCAAAGCTTTCTCGTTCTTTTGCATACTGCAAGCTGAATTCAAAGGCTTTTTGTGCCATACCGAGGGCTTGTGCGCCGATGCCTAAACGACCACATTCCAGCGTAGAAAGGGCAATTTTATAGCCTTCGCCCAGTTGGCCAAGCAGATATTCTTCGGGCACACTGACATTGTCCAGCACAATTTGTGCAATGTTTGAGGTATGTTGACCCATTTTGCTTTCAAGTTTTGCAACCGTATACCCTTTTGTGTGAGTAGGAACGATGAAGGCACTGATCTCTCTTTTATCATTTTGATGATGAGTTGTTGCAAATACAATCGCAATATCTGCAATATCTCCAGAAGTGATGAATTGTTTAACGCCATTGAGGATATAGTGATTGCCTTGCTTTATTGCTTTGCTTTGAATATTAATGGCATCACTGCCTGCTTGAGGTTCAGACAAACAAAAAGCGCCTAAGAGTTTACCTTGAGCCATTGGTTTTAAAAATTGCTCTTTTTGCGCTTCGGAACCATACTTTAATAAAGGTAAAGTGCCTACACTGTTATGCACACCAAGGATGGTAGAAACACCGCCATCTGCTTTTGCTATTTCTTCCATAAAGAGAACATAAGAAAGATAATCACATTCAGCACCACCCAAATGTTCTGGAACTAAAACACCCATAAAACCTGCTTGTGCAAAAGGCTCGAGTGCCGCTCTGGGAAATTGCTTTTTTTTTGCCCATTCTTCTGCAAAAGGAGTAATATGTTTATTTGCTAGTTGCCTTGCAGTTTCTCGTATGAGTTTGTGCTCTTCCTTGAGTAGCATAAATAACACTCCATGACCATTCGTCGATTATTATACTTTTAAACGGTTACTATATAAGAATATTGCTAAAATAACTGCCTGGCTATTAGCCTTAATATATTTTGGCTGTTAGAATTTTCCTCTTAAGAAAGATTGCATAACATTTTGCGTCGCAAAAAGGAGATCCTTGTGAATCAAGAGAATACGGTCGTAGCAAATTTTGCCATCTCCTATTTTCGTTATCTAGATGAAAATGGAATTTGTTCAAAAGAGTTGCCTGCATATCTACAGGATCCACAGCATATTGAAAAATTATATAAGATGATGGTCAAAACAAGAATATTTGATAAAAAAGCCATCACCTTGCAGCGTACAGGTAAATTAGGTACTTATCCTTCTACTTTAGGCCAAGAAGCCATTTGTGTGGGTATTGGTGCTGCGATGAAAAAAGAAGATGTGTTGTGTCCCTATTATCGTGAATATGGCGCGCAATTTTGGCGTGGTGTTCGTATGGAAGAGATTTTATTGTATTGGGGCGGTGATGAAATAGGGAGCGCTTTTAAAGACAATCCACATGATTTCCCTATTTGTGTACCCATTGCAAGTCAATGTTTACATGCTGTAGGTGCTGCATTTGCTTTTCAGTACCGCCAAGAAAAAAGGGCGGTTGTTGCTACTATCGGAGATGGTGGTACATCTCGCGGTGATTTTTATGAAGCCTTGGGCGTTGCTGGCGTTTGGAAGTTACCTGTTGTATTTGTTATCAACAACAACCAATGGGCAATCTCTGTTGCGAGAGAGAAGCAAACTGCTTCAGAAACATTAGCTCAAAAAGGCATTGCTTGTGGTGTTCCTTCTCTTCAAGTTGATGGGAATGATATTTTTGCCGTTACGCAAAAAGTTGAAGAAGCTTTAGCGCGTGCACGTAATGGTGAAGGCCCTACCTTGATTGAAGCGATTACCTATCGTATGTGTGATCATACAACAGCAGATGATGCGAGCCGCTACAGACCTGATGCAGAACTCAAAGCACATGAAAAATTTGATCCTGTCAAACGCCTAAAACAATATCTGCTAGATAAAGGTTCTTGGGATGAGGCGCGTGAAAGTAAAATGATTGAGTCTTTTACGCAAGAAGTAAACGATGCAGTAGCGCGATATCTTGAAACATCAACACCACCTGCCGAAGTTATGTTTGAACACTTATATGCCACTTTACCCAGCGCATATGAGGCTCAATACCAAGCATTAAAAGAGGGAACAAAATGACCGCTATTACATTAATTGAAGCCGTTAACAAAGCCTTAGCTTATGAATTAGAGCACGATCCCAATGTTGTGGTATATGGTGAAGATGTTGGTGTGAATGGAGGCGTATTTCGTGCCACAGATGGTTTGGCAAAAAGCTTTGGAGAACACCGCGTTAAAGATTCTCCTTTAGCTGAGAACTTGATTGCTGGGTTGGCTGTTGGTATGTCTGCAATGGGATTAAAGCCTGTAGCAGAAATTCAATTTTTAGGTTTTATTTACGCTGCTTTAGATCAAATTATTAGCCATGCAAGCCGTTTGCGTAATCGCACGCGAGGACGATTAAGTTGTCCAATGGTGATTCGTACGCCCTATGGTGCGGGTATTCATGCCCCTGAGCACCACTCAGAAAGTATCGAAGCGATGTTTGCGCATGTACCAGGATTACGGGTTGTCATTCCATCCTCTCCCAGTCGTGCTTATGGATTATTATTAGCAGCCATTCGTGATCCAGATCCCGTTATATTTCTAGAGCCAACGCGAGTTTATCGGTTAATGAAAGAAGAAGTAGAAGATAACGGCGAAGCATTACCGTTAGACGTTTGTTTTCAGTTACGAGAAGGGAATGATGTTACTTTGGTTGCTTGGGGTGCAATGATGCACGAAACCTTACAGGCTGCTGATGAGCTTGCAAAAAACGGTATTACAGCGGATGTCATTGATGTTGCGACCATTAAGCCTTTAGATATTAATACAATTTTAAATTCTGTGCATAAAACAGGCCGCTGTGTGATTGTGCAAGAATCTGTCTCAACCTGTTCTGTTGGATCAGAGATTTCTGCGCTCATTGCAGAGAATGCCTTAACCTCATTAATGGCGCCTGTTGTGAGAGTCTCTGGTTATGACACCATTGTCCCCTTATATAAACTTGAAAAAACATATCTTCCAAGTAAACAAAGGATTTTAACGGCTGTACAACAAGTTTTGGAGTTCGCATGAAGATATTTCATTTGCCTGATTTGGGAGAAGGATTGCCGGATGCTGAGATTGTAAAATGGCATGTTGCTGAAGGTGATACTATTGTAGAAGATCAAGCCTTGGTTTCCATGGAAACAGCGAAGGCAGTTGTAGAAGTTCCTTCTCCTTTTGCTGGCAGGGTAAAAAAACTGCATGGTAAAGAAGGTGATATTATTGCAACAGGCGCACCTTTGATAGAATTTGAAGTCAGTGCTAAGGAAGATAGAGGAACGGTTGCAGGTAAAATCGAAGTCAGTGATGAGATCATCAAAGAAACTGCGATTTCAGCATCTGGCAAAGCTTCTGGTATCAAAGTATTGCCCGCGGTGCGTGCACTTGCAAATAAGCTCAATGTGGATCTCTCCGTTGTTTCTGCAACTGGCGCAAATGGCACCATCACTGCCGATGATGTAAAAAGAGCAAGCGAAGCATTGAATCAGGCCGGCCCTTTAGAACCTTTAAAAGGTGTTCGGCGTATGATGGCGATAACGATGGCGCAATCGCATAGTGAAGTTGTACCTGTTACGATTGTAGATGATGTGGATATTCATGCATGGGCTGATAAAGGTGATTACACGGTGCGTGTTATTCAAGCAATGGTTGCGGCTTGTCAGCAAGAAAAGTCATTGAATGCTTGGTTTGATTCTGTACAGTTAGGTCGACGTCTATTAAAAGAAGTGCACGTTGGTTTAGCTATGGATACACCAGATGGTTTATTTGTTCCGGTAATCAAAGATGCACACAGCAAAGATGCGAAAATGTTGCGTGATGAGATTAATAGTCTTAAAACAGAAGTAAGTTCAAGGACTATTAAGCCTGAGAAATTGCAAGGCGCTACAATCGTTTTATCTAATTTTGGAAAATTTGCAGGCCGTTATGCAAATCCAATTGTTGTTCCGCCGATGGTTGCTATTTTAGGTGTTGGCGCATTGCGCAAAGAAGTCGTGGTTGTGAATAATGATCCACAAGTGCACCCTGTATTGCCATTGTCATTAAGTTTTGATCATCGTTCTGTGACAGGAGGCGAAGCAACCCGCTTCTTGAAAGTACTGATAGATGAATTGAAGAAATAGCAATTACCTAGGTAAATTCAAAAAGGCGCTTTAAGCGCCTTTTTGGTTAATATCGATATTCTTTGCATTTTTGGTTGAGTAGCCAGTCAATAGAGAGCTTTCCAGGACCGTGTACCATCAGCACCATAATCATTACTCCCCAGTAAAGATGTTGATGAAAGCCAGCTAAACCTTGGGATGTCCATAGAAATGGATAGGAATAAAGCGCTACAAGGTTAACGATAAATAAACCAACGGCCGCAAAGCGACTAAACAAGCCAATTAACAGCAGAAGAGGTAAAACTAATTCGCCAGTTGTTCCCAAATACGCGGCAATATCGGCAGGAATCAGCGGCACTTCATATTCATTTTCAAATAGCATTAACGTGCTATCCCAGCTTTGCACTTTATTTAAGCCAGAATTCCAGAAAAATACCATGAATAGCCAAGCACGTAATGTTAGATCGACAAAAGGCGCTAGTGTGCTTAATAAGTTGGCCAATGTACTGTATAGACGTGATAGTCTTTCCATAGATTTCTATTTCCCTAATTCTATTAAATATTAATCAGCTTTTAACTGACTGGTATTACATCTAAAGTAGCACTTATTATCAATAAAATTTTCTTTATAGCTTAAATAGCAAGATTCTTTAGATGAGGAATGAGTCATTACTTATATTTTTTATGCTACTATTCTGGTGTCGTTAAACATTTTTAAGAATGAGATATAAAGCAAGGAGCTTATTATGCGTAAAGGGGGTATGGGATTATTATTTATGAGTGTTGGTTTATTATTTTCTCAAGCTGCATTTTCAACTGAAATGATACGCTATGAACATGATCTGCATTACAATAAAGCCACCAATCATAAAACCTATCAACAAAGTGCTAACTATACACAAGGCACTGATCGTAAAACATCCGGCCAGAAACGCCAAACCAATCAGCAATCCAATCTGGACGCGCATCAAGGTGGAAGGCCTCATTATTATAAAGACGATTCTTATAACCGCCGTAATGCCGATCGTCACGGGGTACGTGAAAAAAATTAACTGTGATTAAATGAAGGGAGATCAAGGTTTGGGTCTCCTAATTATTATTCTTTATACAGTCATATATTTTTTGGGGCTTCAGTGAGCCGCTATTTTTCTTCACTCATCACTTTTATATAAAAAATATTTTTAAAATCATTATATTACTTTGACCACCTGCTTTATGTATTTTGTGATAGGTCACAGCTA
This sequence comes from Candidatus Berkiella sp., assembly GCA_050252335.1. Taxonomy (GTDB): domain Bacteria; phylum Pseudomonadota; class Gammaproteobacteria; order Berkiellales; family Berkiellaceae; genus Berkiella_A. Next base: position 51,160 of record JBFWLB010000009.1, read on the forward strand.
CTTTTTAGCAATAAGTGTGTATCAACCTTTATTCATCCTTCAAACTGGTATATAAAATATTAAAGTGACACTGTTTTTGGGTATTAATGAGGAGCCATTGAATGTTAACGAAAAACCTATTATTAAGTTTGATTTTTTCTTTAAGCTTGGGCTTAGTTACTGCCTCTCATGCGATGTCTGGCGGTGGTAGTGGTGGCGGCAGCGGTGGCGGCAGCGGTGGTGGTGGTAGCGGTAGTGAAGCGGCGCAGATAATGATAATGGCATGCAAAGAAGTGTAGGAAGTGCTGCTGTTGAGCGTGCTAGAAATGATGGTGGAACGCATATCAATGACATGACAGAAGGTCGTGGTGGTGCGCCTGCAGGCACTAATGCTGAATCAGCGCTGGAGCGAATGAGAGATAGAAACTAAGTTACTATTTCTGAAACAGCTTCTCATAAAATAAAGTTTGTTTTATAGGGGGTGTGGTAATCGTATTGCCCCCTATTTTTTTCTACTTGATAACATACAAAAAAAGATCACTTTTATCGAGAGATTTGAGTTTTCTACCTTATCCTTTATGCAGTAATCTACTTACTGTAGCTTAAGCTTCCTTTTATTTATCTGTATTGCAAATATTAATAGAAAATTTTTTTAAAATCATGATGTTATTTTTTTCTTGTGTGCTTTTAAGGTTGTTGTAAGTTGTAGAGCTGTGCATGATGTTTAAATATCAACTATTATTCATTTGCTAAACTGGGATAATAAAAGATATTAAAGCCACTTTGGTTTTGAATGTTAGGAGTGATTTTGTATGTTAACGAAAAATTTATTATTAAGTTTAATCTTTTCTTTAGGTTTGGGCCTAGTAACTGCGGCTCATGCTGGTAGTGAAGGTGGTGGCGCAGATGGCGGTGGTTCGGGCGATTCTAGCTCTGGCAGTGAGGGCGGAGATAATAATGATGTAAAGAGGGGGTCTAGTATTTCTCCTCAAAATAGCCGTCAAGGAGAGGTGCGAGAAGGTGATCCTCCTGCAAATCATCCTGCTGTGCGTGCAGAAAAATTTATGGGTGATAGAAACTAGTTTAAGTATCCATTCAATTTTATGCTTTGGAGCTTGTATGAAAATACGAGTTCCATTGTCCTTCAATGTTTTTCCCTAATCTTTTTATTTTAATGCTAAAATTGAGAGTATAGTCTTCTTGTTTTCAAAGCTATCTGTAAAGGATGTACAAGGACGAGTATGAAAAAAATTTCTCTTGGAATATTCATTGCAATCACTGTGTGCACAATGAATGCATGTTCCCATTTGCGCAAGGAAGACAGATCATCAATGTCATCAACGAAAGAAGCAACCTCTTTGTCACAATCACAGTCAGTATCTCAACCTAAAAAGAAGTTCAACAACATCAGCCAGTGGTTGTTTCGAGAGCCTGCACACAGTGAGAGCTATGAAAGAGGCGCATATCGTGTGCGTGACAGAAAATAGAAACAAGCTATTGGGGCAATTATAGAGATTAAGCAGATACTCTGTGTTTGCCTAAATAAGCCGATTGAATATTGGTGTTGTTGAGTAATGACTGACCTGTGCCAGTAAGTTCTATTTTTCCATTCACAAGCACATATCCGCGATGTGCAAGTTTGAGGGCATGGTTTGCATTTTGCTCAACCAAAAATAAAGTAGTGCCCGCTTTTGCAATCTCAGAGAGTATTTTGAATATTTGCGTTACCAACAAAGGTGCTAAACCAAGACTGGGTTCATCTAGAAAAAATACACGTGGTTTTGGCATGAGACCTCGACCAATAGCCAACATTTGTTGTTCTCCGCCAGATAACGTGCCTGCTCGCTGAGCGCGTCTATCGTATAAAATGGGGAAAAGAGAATATATATATTTTTGTTGCATTTGATTTTGCGTTTTATTTTTGATGGCAAATGCACCTAATTGCAAATTTTCTTCAACAGTGAGTTTTGGGAATATACGTCTTCCTTCAGGAGATACAGAGATGCCGAGTTTTATGATTTCATGAGGGCTCAAATGATGAATGGCTGTACCTTCAAATAAAATGCTGCCTGCTGTTATTGGGGGCTCTTTAAATAAGGACATCAGTAAGGTTGTTTTTCCTGCGCCATTTGCGCCAATGAGTGTGACAATTTCGTTTTCATAGATTTCCAATGATACATCGTTTAAGGCTGTGATAGCGCCATAGTGGGCAACAATGTTTTTATATTGCAGTAAGGGAGTATTATTCATAGGATATTCTTCATATTCTTTCAGGCTGCATCTTGTTCAATTCCCAAATAGGCTGCAATAACGCGTTTATTATCTCTAACCATCTCTGGTGAGCCTTGGCAAATAACTTTACCATGATCGAGAACGATAATTTGATCGGATATACCCATTACCATGTTCATATCATGTTCAATCAGTAAAATGGTGAGTTCAAGATTTTGTTTAAGATGTAGTAGCAAAGTGCTTAATTCTTCTGTTTCTTGAGGGTTTAAGCCCGCCGCAGGTTCATCTAAACAGAGTAGTTTGGGTTTTAAGCAAAGACAACGCGCAATTTCTAAATGACGTTGTTGACCATAAGATAGCTCGCCAGCTAAGCGATTGGCTTGTGCGGTTAAATGAAAATTTTCCAACCAATAGAAGGCTATCTCCAATGCATGATTTTCCCAGTTCTGAAATTTCTTTGTATTGAATAAGCCACTTAGAAGATTACGATGCGCAAATGTATGTTGTGCTACCAGTAAATTTTCTACAACCGTCATCTCTTTAAAAAGACGAATATTTTGAAAGGTTCTGGCAATACCTGCTTGGGCGACTAAGTGAGAGCCACCGAACATTTTATAATACAGGCACTGATATAATTTATAAGGCGATAAGAGATAGCGTAAGTGAAAGGGCATACCTAATAGCGTACGGATATTAATGCGTTGCTGCTGATTGAAATATAAAGACCCTTGACTGGCATGATAAAAGCCGGTTAAACAATTAAAAAGCGTTGTTTTACCTGCACCATTGGGTCCAATGATGGCGGTGATACTTTTTTCTTTTACATCGAAGGAAATATCTTCGAGTGCATGTATGCCACCAAAAGTCATTCCTAATTTTTCAACGTTTAAAATGCTGTTATTATTCATAAGTAATCGGTCTTTGTATCTGTTTTTTAGGTGCGTCAAACCATTGTCGAACAACACCCACCAAGCCTTTAGGGCGCCAGATCATCATTAAAACCATTAAAGCACCAAAGCCAAGCATTCGGTATTCAGAGAATTCTCTTAATAGTTCAGGCAATAAGGTGAGCACAATGGCTGCAAAGACAACACCCACGATAGAACCCATGCCACCTAATACAACAATGGCTAAGATAATGGCCGATTCAAAGAAAGTGAAGGAAGCTGGATTCACAAAACCTTCATGCGCTGCAAAGAATACGCCCCCTAAGCTGCCGACCATTGCGCCTAAGCTAAAGGCTGATAGCTTTGTTGTGACATGATTGATACCAAGAGAGCGACAGGCAATTTCATCTTCTCGTAATGCTTCCCAAGCACGTCCAATAGGCATTTTTTGTAGTCGGAAAACAAAGCGCAGCATCAAACATACAATTAGAAATAATAAGAGATAAATAAAGATATAGCGGTAGTTTGCAGAATAGGTGATGCCTAAAAATTCATGAAAGGTTATGCCACCTTCCTTGGCGCGGCGTGTAAATTCTAGACCGAATAAAGTAGGGGCAGGTGCTGAAATACCATTGGGACCATGGGTAAAAGACGCCCAATTGTTAAGCACTAAATGAATAATTTCACCAAAGCCCAGTGTGACAATGGCTAAATAGTCGCCATGCATTCTTAAGACAGGGAAACCTAAGAGCGCACCAAAACTGGCTGCAAGTAAAGCGCAAAAAGGCAGCGCGCCCCAAAATCCTAGACCCAAATACTCAGCTCCTAAAGCGTAGCCATAAGCACCTACTGCATAGAAAGCAACAAAACCTAGATCGAGTAAGCCTGCCAGCCCAACAACAATATTTAATCCTAAACCTAATAACACATAAATAAGTGCAAGTATGGCAACACTCAGCCAATATTTTCCTAAGAAGAAGGGGAGTAATAAACCGATGCTAAAAAGCATTAAGAGTACGAGCCAGTTTTTATGAAAGGGTCTTCTAACAGTAATTTTTGAGGCTTTGGAAGGAGATAATTTTTTCCACCAGGCTTTATGGCTTTGTGTTTCCTGACCTATGATGAGTAAAAATCGGCCTATAAATACAATAAGGGCTAAAGCGATAGGGCGCATGAGGGCAAAATCGATGCTAAAGCCACGGAGTATGAGTCCTGTAATTGGCCCAAACACTAAGAAAGCGATAATGCTTGTATAAAATGAATCTAGTAGTGCTTTCCTCAGCATCCGTTTATACCTTTTCTACTTCTGGTGTTCCCAGCAAACCACTGGGTTTGAAAATAAGTACTAACACTAAGATGGAGAAAGCAAATACATCTTTAAAATCAACATCGATAAAACCTGAGAATAGGGATTCTGCCATACCTAGTAGCAAACCACCTAACATGGCGCCAGGTAATGATCCAATGCCCCCCAGAACAGCGGCAGTGAAGGCTTTTATGCCAATGATAAAACCAATATAGAAGTTAAAAGAACCATAATTGAGGGAAACAAGGATGCCTGCGATAGCAGCCATTATGGCGCCAATCACAAAAACCAAGGGGATAATTTTATGAGTGGGAATACCCAAAATACTGGCCATCTTAAGATCTTGTTGGGTGGCACGCATGGCTTTGCCCAAACGGGTTTTTTTAATCATTAAGCTTAACAATATCATGCTGATGATGGTTGTGAGCATGATAGAAAGCTGTACATGGGTAATTTGAATGAAATGACCTTCGCTGCCAAAACGCCAATGTCCTTCTAATAAAGAGGGGATACCTTGGCTGCGCGCTCCCTGACTGACGCGTACATAGTTTTGCAAAACAAGAGACATACCAATCGCAGAAATTAAAGGTGCTAGTCGTGTAGAGCCTCGAAGTGGTTTATAAGCAATGCGCTCAATACACCAGCCGTAAATGCCTGTTATTGTGAGGGTAAGTATGAAGGTGATGGCTAGCACAATCGGTAAGGCTGTAATGCCTAGTAGAGAAAGCAGGGCAATAAAAATAGCAGCAAGATAGGCTGAAATCATATAGACATCGCCATGTGCAAAATTGATCATGCCGATGATGCCGTAAACCATGGTATAGCCAATGGCTATAAGACCATAAATGGATCCGAGTACAAGTCCATTGATGAGCTGCTGGCCAATGACTATCCAATCCATATAACTATCCAATCCATAGTCGTTGCTTAGGATACAGTATTTTTATATTGATGGTATTTGCCATCTTTGTCCCAGAAATAGATGACATAATCAGATGTTTTTAAATCACCTTTTTCATCCCAGGCTTTTTTTCCCATAATCGTTTCAACTGAGTTGGTTTTTAACCAGGCACTCAGTTGTTCGCCTTGTGTGGATTTTGTTGCTTCCATTGCTTTTGCAATAATTTGTAGCGTTGCATAGGAATATAGCGTATATCCTTCTGGCTCGTAGCCATTTTTTCTAAAAGTGTCGACAACACGTTTACCTTCCGGTAGAGCGCGTGGATCGGCACCAAAAGTCATGTAGACATTTTTGACTATTTTGGAACCGCCTGCCGCAACCACGAAGTCTTCAGACATAATTCCGTCACCTGAAACAAAAGCTATCATGCTGCCTTGCTCCCTTAATTGACGGACAAGAGGGCCAGCCTCATTATGGAGTCCACCAAAATAAACAGCTTCTGCTTTGACTTGTTTTATTTTGGTAACTAAAGCATTAAAATCTTTTTCACCTCGCGTTAAGCCTTCATATAAAACCACTTCAATGCCCAGTGTTTGCAAATGGTTCATCATGGCATCTGCAATGCCTTTGCCGTAGGTATCTTTGTCATGGATAACAGCAACTTTTTTGGCATTCAGTTTGTCATCGAGAAAATCTGCGGCAACGACACCTTGTTGATCATCACGACCGCAGGTTCTAAAGATGGTTTTAAGGCCTCTGTCTGTGACGCGTGGATTTGTAGAAGCTGGAGTAATCATCAACACATCACTTTCTGCGTATATGTTTGATGCCGGAATGGTAGAAGAAGAACAGAAATGACCAATGACCGCTTTTACCTCTTCTTGATCAACCATACGGTTTGCAACAGCAATGGCTTGTTTAGGCTCACAGGCATCATCCGCTTTAACCAATTCAAGCTTTTGACCTAGAATACCGCCCTTTGCATTTATATCTTTGGCGGCTTGTTCAGCACCTTTCCATAATTGTTCACCAAAAGAAGCGTAAGCACCTGATAAAGGGCCTGCAATGGCAATTTTAATATTTTCTTTTGCAAACAGTGGGGCTGAGAGTAGTGCACTGCACAGTAAAGGGCCGATTATCTTCTTTATTCCGTTTAACACAAGATGCCACTCCTTTGACTATTAAAGCATTATGCCTTTTCAAGACTGATTTGATAAAAGGGATTGGGGATTTTAACTTTAGCTTCCGTATATCCACCCTTTAAATCATCGGGTTGATCGCCAATATTGAGGATAATTTCATAACCTTTGTGAGCAATATCCTTTCTTGCATAGGTTTTGTAATCTGTTGTTGATAATTTGTCGTTTGAGATGGGACGCATATAGATATCTTCCCAGGTATGATAACCTGCCCGCTTTAGATTCATGACAGTGACAGTACTGATCTCTGGGGTATGAGGGCGGCCTGTAATAAAGAAAACAGCAACATTGTGATCAATGGCATGTTGATAAAGATTTAAGATTGAATCAATAGCAGGTGCATCCCCTTGTAAATAAGCGCCAGTAAATGCTTCTGTATTACCGGTAAAGTGCATGCGTTTCAAGCTTGCATAATTAGAAAGCGCTGTCTCATCAATATCCAGTACAATGGCAAGCTTTGCTTCTTTACGATTGCGGATTTGGATGTCTAAATATTTTCTTGCTTTGTTTATTTCTGCTTCAATGTCTTTAAAATAATTCCCTGATTCATAATATTCTGTCAGCGTTTTAATGATCTCTGGGCTTTGTCCCTTTGTATAAGCGGCTTGTATGTATGAGGGTGCAGTAAGTACGCAAAGCAAACACACTGTGGAAAAAATAGAGCCTATTCTAACTTTCATATTTCTCTTAAGCTTAGCCTACTGTAAAAGGAGATTGATTTTGCCGTTGCTTGATTCGTAAATCATTAAACAACACTAATGCAATACTAAAGGTTAAAGGTAACAGTAAGCTTTGCAAAATGAGGTGTAGTGCAAACACATAATAATACCAGCCCGTTATTTGGAATAGTGCTTTGGAAAAAATACTAACTAATAATACAAAGGCCAATAGCATGATAATAATGTTCAGTAAGAGGGGCACGCTCATAATAACAAAGGTATGCCACCAATTACCCCATACAAGCTGATGGCTTGTTAAAAGAGACTGTAATACGCCCTTGTTTTCATTGACGACCATCATAAAAGAGAACATCAATGTAATGGACAATATAAAACCAGGTACGATCAATAGCATCGTGCCACTAAAGACAATGATCAAATAGAGTGCAGCGACTAAGAGGGTTGTCACTAACCTATAGAGGCTTTGTTTGATGGATTGCAGGGTCGAATTCTGAATACCATTACATAAGCAATGCAACTTAAATAATAAGCCTAAACTAAAGATCAGAGAAAGAAGCCAGCTTAAACTCAGCATTAATAAATGTGTTACTGAGTGTTCTGATATGTGAATATTTGAAGTGAGTGTAATGTAAGGCCAATATAAAGGCACAAGAAAAAAGAAGGATGCAATAAACGCAAGTAGTGCTCCTTGCGTATAAGAGAATTTATAGAGTTTAAATCCGCTTTCAAGAATTTCAGATTGTTGACTTGATTTTGTTAATAAACTAAACATTATTACTAATATATTATTTATTCATGTTCACATCATAACGCGAAATGAGGGGAATGGAGTATTACCTTATAAAATTTTAAGTGCCTATAGATTCAAGCCCCATACCTTTCTTACACTCTTTCTCTCTTAAAGTTCATTTACTTCTATCGCTAAAATTTTGGGTGTATAGTCCAATCGTATATTCAATAGATGACAAAAAAAGTTAACAAGCAGACTATACATATGCAAGCATTGTCAATTAGCAATCTTAAGAAACAGTATGCAGATGGTACGGTAGCACTTAAAGGTGTTACTTTAGCAGTAGAACATGGAGATTTTTTTGGTCTACTTGGCCCCAATGGGGCTGGTAAATCAACAACCATTGGTATCATTGCAACACTTGTCACCAAATCCTCTGGCCAAGTTGAAATTTATGGACATGACTTGGACAAAGATACTTATCAAGCCAAGTTTCAGTTAGGCCTTGTACCTCAAGAATTCAACTTTAATGTCTTTGAATCGCCGATGAGTATTTTGATCAATCAAGCTGGTTATTATGGTATTCCCTATAAGGAAGCGAAAAGCCGAGCAACCGATCTTTTAAAGAAATTGGATTTGTGGAGCAAAGCCCATACACCCGGTCGCATGTTATCGGGAGGCATGAAAAGACGGCTTATGATTGCGCGAGGACTCATTAATCATCCCAAATTATTAATCCTGGATGAACCTACGGCAGGGGTTGATATTGAGTTGCGTCGCTTTATGTGGGAATTTTTGAAAGATCTGAATAAGCAAGGCACAACCATTATCTTGACAACACATTATCTTGAAGAGGCAGAGCAGCTTTGTAAAAATGTTGCCATCATTAATACAGGTGAACTGATTGAAAACAGCAGTGTGAAGCTGTTGGTTAATCAATTGCATGTAGAGAGCTATGTGCTTGATATCAAAGAACCGCTTGCAGAAGTACCAAAGTTGGATGGCTATAGTTTTATTTTACCAGAGCCGACAACCTTAGAAGTTAGTTTTCAGAGGCCTTTAACAGTCAATCAATTATTTCAAGGATTATCAGAAATCGGTTGCCAAGTATTAAGTATGCGCAACAAAGTGAATCGTTTAGAAGAATTATTTTTATCTCGAGTATCAGGAAAGCCCTTATAATGATATGGCAAAACTACATTGCATTTAATACCCTTGTCAGAAGAGAAATTTCAAGATTTTTTCGTATTTGGACGCAAACACTGCTGCCCTCACCGATCTCAATTATTTTATATTTTATCATTTTTGGTAGCTTAATTGGGCCACGTATTGGCGAGTTGGGTGGTTATCCCTATATTGATTACATTGCGCCTGGTTTAATTATGATGGCAATTATTAATAATTCCTATGCAAATGTCGTTGCCTCATTTTTTGGTGCTAAGTTTCAAAAAAATATCGAAGAAATGTATGTGTCTCCCATGTCGCCCAATACAATTCTATGGGGATTTGTTATTGGGGGTGTTGTCAGGGGATTTACTGTTGGCCTTATTGTGATGGCTGTTGCTTTCTTATTTGCAGACTTGCACCTTTATCATGGTTGGATAATTCTTCTTGTAGCGTTTTTAACGGCATTGCTGTTTTCCTTGGCAGGATTATTGAACGCAATTTTCTCTAAGAAATTTGACGATATTAATATTATTCCCACCTTTGTTTTAACGCCACTCACTTATTTGGGTGGAGTCTTTTATTCTATTCATATGTTGCCATCCTTTTGGCAAAAAGTGTCTTATTTTAATCCTATGCTGTATATGGTTGATGCTTTTCGTTATGGCATGTTAGGTGTGAGCGATATTGCCGTAGAAAAGGCCATATTATTCATTGCGAGTTTTTGTGTGATTCTGTATTTGGTGAATTGGTGGGCTTTAGTAAAGGGAATTGGGATTAAGAATTAGCAGGAGTATTAAAGAAGACGATTTTTGTTGGTATTTTTTTATTCTTTGTTCGCAATGCGAACATGTTCTCTCTTTTGTAAACTGAGGTATCCCCACGAAGCTTCGTCATTGCGAGCGGAAGCCGTCTGTAATTGATTGAAAAAACACAAAAAATTCACGGCTAAAGCGAAGCAATCTATCATGCAATCTTTAAGAAAAGCATGGAAAGAAAGAT
>JBFWLB010000010.1:0-56951 GCA_050252335.1 Candidatus Berkiella sp.
GGTTAATGCAAGCTGAACTGCTTGCTTCTTAAATGACTTATCAAAGTTCTTATACTTGGACATACACGACTCCTAACTGATACTAAGTTTATCAAATTAGGTGTCCGCCGTCAGGGGATCAGGTCATCTTGTTGATACAAATAAAAATATTGATTTGTTTGCATTAAAGAAATTTTTAAATAGATTTTCAGGATCTTATAAGTCGCCAGGTATGATTTTAACTTTAAATCATGATGTATTGCTGGAGCGATTATTTAAGAATGATAGACATTATCTCAATTTCTTACTACCATTTGTGGATCTCTCTGTCAGTGAAAAATCTGGTATGTTGAGTAAATATGATGTTGTGTCTTTTAAAAATAACGAAGACTACAAGTATAGCACACATCTTGAAAAATTAAGTGCATTTGATGTGAATGTTATTGATTATATTAAATTGCATGGTTCGTTCAATTGGCGTGATGAAAATAATAATTTACTTATTGTTTTAGGAGAAGAAAAAGAAAAAAATATACAAGGAATTAACATGTTGAGTGAGTATGCTGATATTTTTAAAGAAATATTGGCTAAAAATCCAAAAATACTTTGTATTGGCTATAGCTTTAATGATAATCACATTAATAAATTATTCGATGAAAATGAAGTGGAAATTCAAGTTGTCAATCCATTAGGATCTAGTGTTCTTTATGAAACGCTCAATAAAAAAGATGAAGTTAATTCGGATAAATTGCAGCATAAAAAAAATATATGGGAAAAAAGAATAACTAATTATTATCAAACTGACTTGCGCTCATTATTTTCTAAAAATATACACAAATCCAAGACGTTGCGAGAAATTGAAATAAATTTTTTTGATGATGATTAATAATATTGCTTTGGAACTGCTCATATTATATGAGGAATCTTTTATTTGTGCCGAAATATTTAATATGTATAATTGCTTGTAGATAAGATATGAAATTAATTGCAGCTATATTCTGGTATCAAAAAAACAAAGAAATTTGGTATATGATTGTTGATATTAATGGAACTTATTTTGGGAAGCCAGCTTGTATTAATGTTGGTGATGATAAAAAATTAATTTCTGATACCATTGGAAATATTTTTACTGAGATTGATCAGTATATTAGTGAAGGTTACGATATAGAAATAAGATATAAGACTTTTTCTACTGTAGCTTCAGGAATAAGAAAAAGCCTAGCAAAACCAAATCCAGAATCTATTCTTGTCGACAATGAGATTAAAAAGCGAATAAAAAAATCAAAATACAGTGCTATTAAGAAAAATCAAATTGAAACCTATCAGAGAAAGATACTTGCAGATCTCTTAAGTCCATTACTTGGTAAAAGAATAAGAATCAGAATCAGAATTATTGATCTCTGGGGAATTGCATTTCATAAAAATACATTTAAAAATTTAGCCATAAAACTTTGGAAAATAGTTAAGAATTCTACTGGTCTTTCAGTGAAGAAAGGAGACTTGAAGACGAAATTTGAAGCAGACTATAAGCGGTTATTAAAAGATCATCAGCCAAAGAAATAAGTTTTTTCTCGTATTTTGTTTTTATGATTTGATGGGTTCGTTCTCGTTTGTATGCTTTGATAGCTTCATTGAGGTCTATCCGTCTTCTGTGAATGATATCTGAGTGGTTTATAGCCAAGGCATTATCAATTTTTAAAACAGCCCCTTTTAAAAGTAAATACGAGGCTCCAATGCCTTGTGAAATTGGATATGCAGGCGCTTTCTCACCTAATTTAATGAGCTTTAGATGTTGTCTTTTTTGCATTTTGTTTATCTTTGGGGGCCTTTCTAGATTCTGGATAACTAAGAATTGCATCAGTATGCTTGTTAATTGACTTGATATCAATCTTTTATAGTTTTTATGAGTATAGTATTCAATCTGGTTATACCCACGGTTATACCCAATTTGATTTAGACCAGAAATTAAGTTGGGCAAATTCTAAATAGAAGTGCGACAGTCAAAAAATGCTGTATATTCAAGTTCTTGGGGAACTGACAACAGTAATGGAGACTGCCGCATGGGTAAGTATACTCATTTGTCGATCTCAGATCGACGACGTTTATATACTTTGCTTGAAATGGGTTTAGGTAAAGCAGAAATAGCCAGTAGACTATCAAAACATCGTTCTACCATCTACCGTGAACTCAAACGTAATTCAGAATCGGAAGGATATTTCCCAAAAGCTGCTCAATTAAAAATGTTAGAGCGAGCTAAACAAAAACGGCCTAGTAAGCTACAGACAAATGGCATCTTGCGTGATTATATCGTCAGAAGTTTACATAAGGGCTGGAGCCCGGAACAAATATCAGGACGAATGAAATACCAGAAACTAACCTTTTATGCATGTCATGAAAGCATTTATCAGTTTGTATACCGCGTTAAAAGCAAAGAACTCTATCACTGCCTAGCCTATAAACAACCTAAAAGAAAAAAGCGTTATACTAGGCATAAACAGCAATGTAGATATGGCGATTTTCGATTAATTACAGAAAGACCTAAGGAAATTGAGAAAAGAGAACGTTTTGGTCACTGGGAAGGCGATACGATTCAATTTAAAGGTACTAAAGAGAAAATGGTTACTACTTTAGTTGAGAGAAAATCTCGACTTGTGTTTTTGATAAAAAATAATCGAAAGTACTCACGTGGTGTGATGGAAAAAATAAAAATGAAATTTGATGCTCTTCCTAGCAAGATGTGTAAAAGTATTACTTTTGATCAAGGCTGTGAATTTGCTGACCATCGCTATCTTGAACAGCAAATGGGGTGTAAAGTTTATTATTGTCAAACCCATTCGCCTTGGCAAAAAGGCAGCAATGAAAATATGAATGGTCGCTTAAGATGGCACTTGCCTAAGGATGCTGATATAGCCACAATTAGCCAAGAAGAGCTTGATGAGTTAGCATTAAAAATGAACCGGTGTCCAAGGAAATGCTTGGGTTATAAAACGCCTCAGGAGCTATTTATACAACAGCATAAAAATGATTGTCGCACTTGGTCCTAGAATGCGCCATTTAAATATTGTGTAAGTATTTGATTTCATTGGTGCCCCGGGCAGGAATCGAACCTGCGACCTGCCCCTTAGGAGAGGTATTTAATTGAATTGCTCAATACCTTTCTGTATCACAGAGTATCACATAATTTCATATAAAACATATGCATAAATAAAATTATTTACTTTGGCATGCCCACAATTTAGACTTAAAAATAATCAAGTTGGGCTTCCAGTGGGCTTCCAAAGTTATGAAGATCAAAATTACGACTAAAGCAGTTGATTCCTTAGTTATTAAACCAAAAGTTTATGAAGTCTGCGATGAGATTCAATCTGGCTTTGTGATTAGGGTTTTACCAAGTGGTCTAAAATCTTTCTGGATACGTTACCGTCTCTCTAATGGAAAGAGGGATCGATTTGTATTAGGGCACTATGGCATCATCACTGTCGCACAGGCCAGAGAAAAGGCTAAATCTTTATTAGCTGATGTGACAATGGGGAAAGATCCAAAAGCGCCAAAGCATGTGCAAGAAAATAAGATCCTCACTTTGCTTGAGTTTATTAAAGAGCAATATCAATCATGGTGTGAATCTCATCTACAGTACCCACAGAAGCAGCTAAGTAAGTTATACAAGTTTAGTGATTTCTTGCAAACCCCTTTGAATGAAATTACCCCTTTTAAAGTTGAGAAATGGCGCTCAGATTGTCTTAAAAGTGGTCATGCGCCTTCGACCGTGAATCGTAATCTCGTGGTACTTCGTTCCGTAATATCAAAAGCAGTAGAGTGGGGGATAATTGAAGAGCATCCACTGAGAAGCATGAGGCTGCTAAAGGTCGATCGATCGCCAAACGTTCGTTATTTAACAGAAGATGAAGAGAATAGATTACGTAATGCGTTAGATGCAAGGGAAGTAAAATTACGAAGTGAACGAGAAAGTGGCAATGCGTGGCGTTTGGAAAGAGGTTATGAATTACTAACTGATTTGTCTCAGCAACCTTTTGTTGATTATCTAAAACCGCTGGTTTTGCTTTCTTTAAACACTGGGGCTCGCCAAGGCGAATTGTTTCGTTTGTATTGGAGTGATATTGATTTTGATAGAAGAAGCTTGGCATTAGTAATGCGTGGAAAACGTAAATCTCACACACGACATATCCCCTTAAACAAAGAAGCGTTTCAAACATTACAAGCGTGGCGTAGTATCCGGCCAATGACGGATAAGCTCGTATTCTCATCTAAAAACGGTGAGAAGATGGATAATGTGCAAACCTCCTGGGAGAATGTCCGTAAAGAAGCTAGACTTGAGAATTTCCGTTGGCATGATATGCGACATCATTTTGCTAGTCGATTAGTTATGAATGGGGTTCCGCTTAATACAGTTCGAGAACTTCTTGGGCATACTAATCTCGAGATGACTCTTCGCTATGCACATTTAGCACCGGAGCAGAAAGAGAAGGCGGTTGCCGTGTTAGATAGATGAAGAGATACAAGTACGTAATTAAAAATAAAAATGATTATACCGAAGATACAATAATATGAAAAAAATTGATTTAATCAAAGCAACATTAGTAGATAAACCTATGATTGAGCACATGTGGTACTACTATGTATATGATTTAACACGTTACTGTGGATTCATGAGGGGGGGGAATCCAACAGAATTGTCATTTAAGAGCGACGATCTCACAAAATATTTTATAGTTCCACATAACCATCTATATTTGGTTAATATTGATGATGAGATTTCTGGATTTGTTTTGGTGAAAAAATTAGAAATCATGCCTGCAGTGGATTGGTTTTTAAGTGAATTTTATATTGTATCTAAATTCCAGGGAACTGGTATAGGTAGTGCTGTTGCAAAAGAAATCTTCGAGAAATTTCCAGGAGAATGGTCAGTCGGAGTATTGCCCGAAAATGCTGGGGCATTAAAGTTTTGGCGTAAACTTATATCAGAATATGTATTTGATAATTTTCATGAAGTAGAAAAATCGAGTGAACAACTTAAAACAGCAGAACATCCTGACCCTTATCCAATGATAATGCTCAGATTTAAAAGTCCTCAGCAAAAAACTTACTTCAAATGTTAATTCGGTTTTTAAAATAATAGAAACATCACAAGTTGATAAACTTTGCCGAGAGCTTACATTAGATTTTCCAGAATGGTTTGTAAACGAACGTTATGCCAAAGGATGCGCCGAGCGTGCTTCGTTTGCTGCCATAATTGAATAATTATATAGGAATGATAGCCTTAGAGTTTCCTTATTGAGAATAATGCGAACATTTATTGGATGGCAGTTAATAGAAAATATCATGGCAAAAAAAATAGGTTTTTATTTATTGCAAGTTGCTGAAAAATATTGTCGCGATAATGGTTACTTAACCCTTACAGTTGAAACTTTAAGCCCGAAACACAATGATCTTAACTATTTAAGAACTTATCAATTTTATGAGAAAAATGGATTTAAACCATTGTTTGAATTAAGTTGTTACGATCCGGAATTATTAATGTGCTACATGATGAAGACCCTTCAGTAGATCAGTGATTATTAGCACCTTAATGCAAATTGCAATCATAAGGCATGACTACACACCAGGGCCCTCAAACTGCGAGTGGCTCATTTAAATTTATTTTTGTCAATATGATTTTTTGCAACATAGCATAGTCTATATTTTATTTAGTGCTGATCTGCTTAATTCGCTTGCCAAATGATTTAGAAGCAATTCATATAACGGTTCCTTTTTGGATATACAGTATTCCTTATTTTTCCCATTTATATTTAGAGTTAAGGATATTTTTTTATTAGGAAAAAACAATAATGAGTCTTTCTTAACCTGCTTCAATTGATGTGTTAAGTTAAGTGTAAATTTTATTGGAAAATAAAGTGTATAGTGGGGCTCAAAATTATATGTGAACCTTTTTTCGCTAATTGGTACCCAGTTATCTTGAAATATGTTGTAAATCTCATTATCACAATAAGTCCATCTGTGTTGAGAGTTGGGGGTCATTTTTGAAAAATTAATATCAGATTGTATATTAACTTGGTATGCTTCATTATTTATACGTATAAATCCAGGTTGTATGCAGAGTTTGCTGTTTGACCTGTTTGATATTTGGATTAATAGATATTGATAATACTGTTTTTTAGCATTTTCTTCATCTGTTTGAAAAACTATATGACCAAGCCTTGGCATAATTTCAATTTTTGGTCGGCTGTAGAGGTTTGATATTTTTGGAAAAAGAGTTTTTATAAAAGTAGCACCTTTAGCTAGTGCAAGGCATATAGCTTTAGTCCAAGAAATGTTTTCTAACATTTTTTCACCATTAAACTGATACTTCGGAGTTTTTTAGATCATATCTGTAACATCTTAGTGTTGAGTGAATCTTTCAGGTTTCAACTAGAGAAGCAGCTTCGCCGCCAATAAATAAAGGTAATCATAGGGGCTTGATTTAAGTTGAAACTCATGAACAGCAACGCTTCACATTACTGTGAAATTCATTTTTGTTTTGTAACACTACACCTACTATCTGAGAAGGCATCAATTTTCTATTTTGCTTATTCCTCAGGCATTGTTACGTGTTTTCTCTACTTGCCTAGCCTTAGAGTGTATATGCACTGTTTTTTGCCATTTTTCAAGCTTTTTACGGTGAAACCGCCATGTGCCTCCAACTTTAAAGCAGGGGATTTTTCCATGAGAAACAAGGCGATAAGCTGTCTTTTCATTAAGCTTAAGGAATTCTGCAACCTCTTTTATTGTCATTATTGTTTCTGCCATAACTTATCTTGCAGCTTATATTCGTGGGGGGTATAGTGAGAAAATAACGGAAAAATAGAGAAATAGCAATAATCATATGAACTGGGAAAATATAATCATCTCTTTTATGGATCATTTCTTTTCTGGTATAGGAATTGCTTTAGTATTAGTAATATCGGTCCTATTTAAAGGCGTGCGTGAATTTTATTTGTCGCTTTTTTCTAAAGTAAAATTATTTCACTGGACTAAATCTCACCAAGAACAATCACTTAAAGTAGAAATACATTCAATTGATAGTCAAGAAAATAATTCTATTAAAAGTATTAAGCAAAGTACAAAAAATCCTGAACACTTTGAGAAAGAAGAGCATAACCCTAAAGAGATTGCGATCAATGAAAATTCTTTACTGTTTCCTGTAAGGTTGTTTTTAGAGGCATTCAAAAAAGAAAAAAAGGAAGAGCAAATAAGCGAAGTTTTCAGGCTGGTTTCTGAGTGGAGAGAAAAGAAGACTCATTCTGAAGAAGATATTGAGGAAAATAAATACTTTGTTTTGAAAGCTTTGGGTTATGATAAACTTGAAGATGAACTAATTGAGTTAGAAAATCGTGAACAAGACTGGTATTTCCCAAGTGACCAGCTTGTAAGAATTTTCTTGTCAGTTGATGCATTTGATAATGCTAAAATGCATTTAGAAAGAGCTAAAGCTAGAGCTCAATCAGAAATGGATAAATCAAAAGTTATTCTGCTAGAAAGTGAGATATATGAAAAGAAACAATCTGTAGATGATGCAATTAATTTTTTGAAAGATTGCATCACTCGATGTAGTGTTGATAAAGTTGGGCAAATTAGAATATTAGAAGAGATAGCTAATTTATATGATAAAAATAGTGATATTAAGAAAAAATGCTTTACCCTAGAGAAGGCTGTAGATTTAGATCCAACGAATAAAGATCTTAGATTTAAGTTAGCTTATGCATATTCTGAGCAAGAAGACTCGCAATTATTATCCTATTATCATTATGAAAAGTTATTAATGTTAGATCCTGATAACTATACAAGTATGAATAATTTATCCATTACATGCAAAAAGCTCAGCCTTGAAAAGCGACAAGATGATTTATTGAATTTTAGTGCTAATTATGAAGGCTATTCTCTGGGAAACTTGATTATTAATTATGTGGAGGCTGGTTTATTTCATTTGGCTGATTCTCAAATTAAGAAGATACCGGTAAAATTAAAAAATACTGAAAGAGTTATTCAAGCAGTTGAATATTTTTATCAACAAGTTGAAGAAAATAATGCGCTTGAAAAAGCTCGTATGGCAGATGCGGAAAAATATAAAAAATTTATTGCAAATACAATAGACAGGGATTTTATAATACCTAAAGATGTAATTGGACATTGGAATTATGATAATTTTGAAATTGAATTGAGATTTGATTTTAGTGCAAATAAAGTTCAAGGTGAGCTTAGAAAATCTCAGTTTGGTTCTATGTTCAACAGAGTTGAATACTTCGATATCGATGGTGCTATAAATGGTAGTATACTTAGTCTAATAGTTACTCGGAATAATATAAAAAGTCCTCCACAAGGTCTATTAGGTACATTAATGGAATCAATGATGCGGTTTAAATTATTTATGTCTAATAAAGAAAAATTAATTGGTATAAAATCTGAAAACAATTTTGTATCAATTAAAGAAGTTGAATTCATAAAAAACAGTAGCTAGTTAATTTGACATTCTTTTAACCACCTATCCAAATCATCTTTCAAATAACGCACACTTTTGCCAAGCTTAAGATGTTTAGGCCCTATAGTGCGGTTGCCGATTTTTCCTTCACAGCGATCTTTTCGAAGAAAAGCGATGCTCATACCAATGTAATGTGCGGCTTCTTTTTCTGTAAGGCATCGTTTTATTAAGTTGAGGTCCATTTTTGATATTCCTTCAATGCGTATGATGAGACACCATAAAGTACTTGGCGCAATGAGTCAATGCATTGGGCGTGGATTGATTAAAAAAAGCTAGAAATTTGCGAGTAGCTGACAGACCACACCACAGATTTGATTTAAATCTTCAAGATGCGTGACTTGATAACGTGGATTAAGAGGGAATAAATCATAGCTTCCACCTTCAATGCAGAGCTGCCTTAGAATTGCAGATTGTTTGCTTGTATCTCTTACTACAACAAAATCGTTATGCATTGGCTTACGCTCTGGATCAACCACAATTTCAAAGCCATCTTCGAAGCTTGGCCCATGAGTTGCTGTCATGCTGTTGCCTTGTATTTTCAAACCAAAAGCATAAGCACTTACATCTTTATTCGTGGCAACCCAGCCTTTACTACTGTCATGCTGATAGTTTTTGCATGCTTTATCCCATGTAGCAGCTTCTTCCCAGCTGATAAGCGGAATCAAGCGTGCTGCTGTGCCTAGATAATGATTAGCATTGGCTTTCTCATGGGGTTGAGTGTTTGATTGTCTTTGTAGTGGTATAGGCTCTTCACCTTGTAGCTGAGCAATAGTCAAACCAAAGTAGTTGGCTAATGGTCTTAGAGTAGAGGGTTTTGATTCTTTAATTTGTCCGACTAAGATCCTATGAATTGTGGATTGTGGTACTCCAACTCTTCGAGACAATTCTCCTTCACTAATTTGACCATCTGTAAACATCAATTGCTTTAAATTTTTTGTGACAGGGTTATCCATAATGCTCTCAAGTGCGATGATTTAATTCATTCATGCATTATGCAGAGGCATATTTAGAATGTAAAGCATTTAATGCATTGACATTCAATGCGTTAAATCATTAGACTGATTCAAAAATAAGGAGGCTACAATGGATTGGTCAAAAATAATTTCAGAAATTTTGTGGATAGAAGAAATCACTGAGAAGCAATTATGCGCTACGCTTGCCGTACCCATCACACCATCTGCACTCAACAGGCTTAAAAAAGGCTATACCAAAATGCCAATGTACAGTTTAGGACATGAATTGGTTCAGCGTCATAAAAAGCTAAAACGCTAGAGTTATAACGCAACCAGCTAATAAAACTGTATAAATTAAACACAAAACCTCGTTCAAGAGACTGCACAGGGATTTTTCATGCGTGAATTTAACAAAGTGTCCGCAAAATATTGGATGACATCAGTGGTCAAAAAAATCAAACGATTGGGAACAGATGTAATGTATTTGTCAATCTATCTGCAAACCAATCATCACACGCACAGTTTAGGTATTTTTTATCTTCCGTTACAGTACATAGCTCATGACACTAGTCTGGATATTCAAAAAATAGAGCAATACATTCAAGAACTCTGCAAGTTGAATTTTTGCCGATACGATTTTGAGCAGGAGTATATTTGGATTAAAGATTATGCATTGGAGCAATCTAGTGGTGCTTTAAAAGGTGGCGATAGTCGGATTGTGCAAGCACAAAAATATTTTGAAGGATTGCCAGTATTAGATTTTTTGCAAGAATTCTATCTTACTCATAAAGATGATTTTCACTTACCTCAGATTATGGAAAATCAGCTTCAACCCCCCGTTGAGGCCCCTTCAACGCCCCCTCGAAGCACAGAGACAGAGATAAAGACAGAAACAGAGACAAAAACAGAGACAGAGAGGAAGACAGAAAATATTGTCGCGTTACTGCGACCGACTGATCAAATTAAACCTGAGTATGCTGTATTTGAACATTGGAAATTATCAATGAATCATCCTAAAGCCAAACTTGATAACAAACGTAAGCGCCTTATCTTGGAAGCAATGAAATTGGGATATGGTAGCAAAGAGTTATGCGATGCCATTTCAGGATGTGTGCAAACACCTTACAACATGGGGATGAATGAAAATGGTCAACGTTATGATGGCTTACATGTGATTTTACGAAATGCTGATCAAATTGATCGTTTTATACGCAACTACTACGAGCCACCACAGCCCTTAAACAAAACAATGCAAAGAAAAATAAATACATACCGACAGATGCAAGATTGGATTCATGCCAAAGAGGAAAGTGAGCATGCATATTTCTGAAAGAGAGGAGTTTGTAAAATTGCTTATGGGTATTGCAGGAATATATGGTGTGGATTTGTCAGACGTGATGCTAAAAATTTACTGGAAAATATTAGAAATATATTCATGGAAAGATGTTGCAAAAGCTTTGCGCTTGCATACAGAAGATCCTGATATAGGGCAGTTCATGCCAAAGCCAGCAGATGTTATTAGGATCATCAGAGGTAGTTCGCAGAGTATATGTTTTCAGGCATGGAGTAAAGTAGAGCGTGCAATTCGAATAGTAGGGCCTTATTACAGCGTTGTATTTGATGATATAACGATCCATGCAGTGATAGATGAAATGGGCGGATGGGTAAAATTATGCCGAGTGACAGAAAGAGATCTTAATTTTGTTGTTAGAGAATTTCAGACTCGCTATACGTCCTATAAGTATCAACTACCTGAAAGCTACCCTAGTAAGCTTGTTGGTTTGACAGATCACTATAATCTGACGCAAGGCTATTCGCTTAGTGAAGTGATTTTAATAGGTGAGGTTGAGCAAGCCAAGTTGATTTTAGAGAAAGGCATTAAAACCAAGCACGCCAAGATACAACGTTTCAATAATATCGCACATCATTGTACAGAGGTGATCCATGTTTGAGCCACAAAGATTATTATCTAGATTAAATCCTATCAGTGTAGACTGGAAGAATAATATTGCTATCACCGGTGAAGTATTAAGGGCAGAAGATATTGCAGCAGCATTATCAGGTTTGGAGAAAGGACCATATCTGCTTATTCGATATCTTTGGGCTGGTGATCAGTCTGTTATTACTGAACTATATGCGTTGATACTGCGTGAAACAAAGATTTTAGCAGATAATCAAAATTGGCAATGTAAAAAAAATACAACACGCTTATTCTCATTAGTAAAAATGGCATTTTATGAAATGCAAAATACTAGTTTGTGTAAACCTTGTCACGGTTCAGGTGCACATTTGAATGAAACATGTCTGTCTTGTAATGGAGTAGGAACCAAGAGAAGAAAATATTCTGAATATGCCAGGTGTTGTGGTGTAAAAGCAGCAAATTGGAAAAAATGTTGGGAACATAAGTATTATCAAGTACAGTTGATTTTACAAGAATGGGAAAAAATTGGCATAGATCATTTATTAGAAAAATTATGTTAAGCACTTGCGTCGGTATAAGAAATTCGATACTATATTTTCAGAATGAAGAATATTGCATGCATCCCACCGAATTAAATCTAACTAATTATCTATCTATCCCTTGGAACCCATCACTCCAGATTTTTCCTGGTAACCTTGCCAGCAGATCAATTCTTTTCCTGAAGCACGTTGTTTACTTGGTTATTTTAACGGCATAGAAAGATGATAATAAAAAACACAGATGTTTTGTTACAGAAGATACAAGGAGATGATTCTTTATGAAGATAATTGAATGAACATTTAAATATGTTGTTAATATTGTAAATTGAAAATTATATTTTAAATTTAAACATCTGAATGATATAACAGTTCAGGCGATTCTAAATGATACCGACATCATTATAATACAGTTAAATCTGAGTTTATAATGGACAATGAAATTGTTATTGGTTTAATTGCACCTTTAGGTTGTGACAAAGAATACTTTCTTGACAAAATCAAACATGAATTTAAGTCGAGGGAGCATGCCGTTGAGGTAATTACAGTAACAGATTTAATTTTTCAACGCGTTGAAAATAAATATCCTAAATCATTCACTATATTTGCAAAAATGGAAATCTGTTCTTTGTTAAGAAAAAATTATAAAGGAGCAGTTGCTGTCTTGATAATTGAGGAGATTATAAAAAGAGGAAACAAAAATACAGATAAAAAAGTGGTCTATATCATTGATCAATTAAAAAACGAATCTGATTGCAAAGTTCTTAGTCATGTTTATGGATTGAACTATACTCAGCTATCATTATATTCCAACGAAATTCAAAGAGATAGAAATTTATCTGATAGAATCAGAAGCGATCAAGACACGAAACATACTTTCAATCCCAAACAAAATGAACACCTTATAAAGTCTTTAGTTGTAGATGATTTTCTGAAAAAAGAGATTATTCACTCTATTAAATCAATCAAAAATTATAACATGTATAATGATTATCAAAATCAAATAAGCTCAGACGTAACACATTGTTTAATTGAAAAAGATTACAAGGAAACACAAGAAAGTCATGGAGCGTCTGGGCAGCAATTTTCTAAAATTTTCCATAAATCTGATTATTTTTTTAACTTAGATGTTGATAAATCATCTATTGCTAAAGAGTTAGAAAAATTTGTAATGCAGTTGTTTGGCGAATATAAAGACTATCCAACTCAAGATGAGTATGGGATGGCTGTTGCATATGATACGGCTTTCAGATCAAATTTTCCAGGAGAGCGTCATATAGGTGCTGCAATTATTGGTTTAAATGGAGAAATTATATCTACAGGGTCAATTAGAGCACCAAACAAATCATCAAATACTAATGTGATGCATCAGGATAGTGTGGCTTCTGGGTATGATAGGTATAAAAATGATATAAAAACATGGATTGAATGGATGGGGAATGTAAAATTAGCAGAGTCAGATGCTTCTTTGAAAGAAAAAAATGATTCTTGTATTAAAAATATTCAGAATTTTTTGAATGACTCTATTGATTTTCATCCTTGTACACATGCTGAAATCGCGGCCTTACTTGATGCAGCAAAAGCAGGGGTTTCTGTAATGAATGCAACTTTGTATACTACAACATTCCCATGTCATTTATGTGCAAAAGATATAATTTCAGCAGGAGTTAGTAAAGTTGTATATATTGAGGAATACCCAAAAAGCAAAAGCAAAACCCTATATCCAACTATAATTGATCTAAATAGTCAAAATAAAAAAGATGTCATACCATTTCAATTGTTTTCAGGTGTGTCACCAAACAGATATCACCGTGTGTATTCATTAGAAAACAAGCCATCAGAATCAGATAGAAATCAAGAGTCAGAAATTTTTCCTTCAATAGTTTCACCATACTTAAGATATGAAAATAGAAAGTATTACCGCCTACGTGAGGAAGATGTTTGTAGGCATTTTTCAGAATATCTGAATGAGAATAAGAGTGGAAATCTTGATTATTTGGATAATCTTTTAAAAAGACATTAGTTTGCCTGATTGCTGACCCATTGTTTTCGTATTGTATTGCTCGAAACCACACCCCTTTTTTTGTTCCTTATCCATTAATTGAATATTTTTAACAAGCATAGATCTTTTTAAATAATTTTTCTTCATGTCAAAAAAATCAATGTAATTTATTTATGATGCTAATAAAAATATTGGTTGCAAATTATTTTTTATTTATTAGTTGCTGATTTCTGTCATTACCATCAAGGAAGATTCTACATGAAAAAATCCACAATCAATTTATTAATATTAACTATCACTATGCTATTCGTGGCATCTGCAAGTGCGGATGGAAAGGATCTGTTGATTGGTATCGTTCCTGACGTTAAAGCAACGGTTAGCGGCTCAGGAAAAATTTTAATAATATTGGGTGACGTTGTTGTGTCGACAATCTCGTATGTGAAAACTAAAAATATATTGGTGTTTTTTAGTGTTTTTGCAGTGATGTTATATTTCACATATGTGATGGGCGTAATTTAGTGAGCAAATATTATATATCTAGATATCTTGATGAGCCATTTAGGATAATGATTTTTACTGTTGATGAGTTTGTTGTTACGTTTGCTTCATTGATTTTTGTTTGGATTTTTGTGAATGATCTAGTTGGGTTGGTTGTAGGGGGCGCTACATATTTTTTTTATATCAAACTTAAAAGGAGGGAGTCATCGGCATATTTTAAGAGAACATTATATTGGACGTATGGTATGGCACGTCATTTGAAAATTCTGCCAAACCGTAACATTAAGCATTTAAAAGGATAAAAGGAATGATTATCAGTGAGTGGACAAAAAACATAAGGGGAGTCAAGCTGCAAAGAAACTATTCGATTTGTCTCAATGTTTTTTTGTCTGCTTTGCTGCTTTTAGCATTACTCGTATTAGTTCGTACAGCGCATAAAACGACTACAGTTTTAGTGCCAGTTGGGCTTTCTCAAGAATCTATTGTAGGCACGAAAGGGGTGAGCGATTCGTATTTAATCCAATGGACAGAGTTTATGACGAGTCTAATGCTCAATGTAACTCCAGAGACAATTGCACATCATCAACATGCATTGTTGCCTTATATTTCAAATGCGGCTTATGGCAAATTCAGGACGGTATTAATTAAAGAACAAGATCAAATCGTCACTAATGGCATCAGTACAGTATTTTATCCAAAAGAAACCAAAGTCATCGATAAAGCACATTTTAAAACCAAAACAACTGGGTTATTAAATATTTATATTGGAGACATGCATCATGATACCAAGACTGTGAGCTATGAATTAGGTTTTGATTATATTAACAATAGATTGCTTTTAAACAGCATGTCAGAGGTGGCGCGTGCGTAAGATTTTATTGATATTGTTGTTTAGTCTTTCAACTATTGTGCAAGCAGCGGTACGCAAAAGTGTAGCAGATGGTGAGTCTATTACAATACAGCTCTCAAACAAAGATCCGAATGTTATTTCTGTAAGACATGATCGTATTGAGCGCTTTAGTGTTGTCAAAGGAATAGTATTGACCTCTCTCGATTCCAAACATGGCGTGCTGACCATTAAACCCACAAGCCCTGAAGCATCAGAACCATTTTCAATGATTGTTTTTACAGAAGGTGGAAAGCGTTTTACTTTGTTGATATTACCGATTGCAATCCCATCTCAAGATATTATTTTAATGCCGGA
The DNA here is from genome assembly GCA_050252335.1 of Candidatus Berkiella sp. Taxonomy (GTDB): domain Bacteria; phylum Pseudomonadota; class Gammaproteobacteria; order Berkiellales; family Berkiellaceae; genus Berkiella_A. The sequence goes on from JBFWLB010000010.1 coordinate 15,627, forward strand.
ATCAACAGTCTCGAACAAAGTAATTCCTTTTGAGCATCAATCTCCATACACAGAAACAGTAACACAATTGATCCGTCACATGATCAATAATTCTCTACCGGAAGATTATAAGCGTATTTTTGTTGATGAAGAATCTAGCGCTTTTATGGATGGCACTTTAAAAAGAACATCTGTGTATCAAGGTAATCATTTGACAGGAGAGATCTTGCATTTTACCCATCGAGGAATTGTGGGAACCAACCTGCTTGAATCAGCTTTTCATACTAAAGATGTGATGGCTGTAGCAATTTCGCAAAATTATGTTAAGCCAGGGGATTTCGTAACCGTATTCCGAGTGAAGCGCAATGGATAGTATTAAACAGTATTTAGCAAACCAGGATAAAAAAGATTGGATGGTCTTTGCTGGGATTGGCATTGTTGTCTTATTGATAGCTGTATCTTTTGTGCGTAGTAGCACAGCTTCTCAGCTACCATTATCTAATGAAGTATTAGCAGAGGATAATGAAGTTGCTTCAACGACACAGCATGTGAGTTTGAAAAAGCACTTCACTGAGCAAATAAATAAGAAAATTGAAGTACAAGGTGCTGAATACGCTCAGGCCAAAGAGAACTTCGAGACTCAGCAAAAAGCAGCACAATCTGAAATGGATGAGCTTAAAAGAAATAATGAAAATTTAATGGAAGCATTGCTGAAATTAAAAAAAGATTTTGAGCAGTCACAACAAAATAATCGAGAAAATGTGTCAACTCTAACAACAGATTTTAGTAATAGTCAAAATCAAATAATTTCTAAGCATTTTCAAGAAGATGATTATTCTAGCGCATTTGGAAATTCTTTTGATAAGCCTATTATTGCAGATGAGCTAGAAACAGTAAGTGTTGCACTTGAGAGTACTGAATCAAGCAGAGATGAATCTTTGCATGCTTCTAGCTATGTTGTTTCAGGCACACGTATAAGAGGTGTTTTATTAGGTGGGATTGATGCTCACACAGAGGTTTACGGTAATAATGAAACGCGGGTTGTGACTATTCGTATGATTGAAGATGGTGTGATGCCAAACGGCTTTAAAGCGCCTTTAAAAAATTGTGTATTGCTGGCTTCAGCATGGGGCAATGCCTCTTCAGAACGGGTGGTGATGCGCGGTGAGCGTTTAAGTTGCATTAGTCCAGAGGGTCAAGTATTTGAGAAGGATATCGTGGGTATTGTTTATGGTCCAGATGGGCGTGAGGATGTGCGAGGTCGAATTGTTTATCCTGAAGGTAAGCTCGTGCAACGTGCATTTATAGCAGGCAGCTTATCTGGTTTAGGCTCTGGTGTGAGTGAAAATTTTGTAACCAAATCTATTTCACCTCTAGGTGCTACCACCACAGTCAATGCCGGCGAGATATTAGGCTATAGCTTTGCACAAGGTGCGAATAAAGGTTTGGATAAACTAGCAGATTACAACATTAAGCGTGCTGAAAAACTACAACCCATTGTTCAAGCTGCTGCCGGTGTTATCGTAGATGTAGTGATTCAAAAAGGATTTTCACTGCAACTGCAAGGGGCTGAATCAAGTAGCTCAGACAGTGTGCATCTACAAAATGAGCCAGATGTGATTAAACAAGCACATGCTCAGGCGCTCGATGTGTTAGGGGATTTTTCGGAGACTTATCATGATTAATAAGATACGCATTACAATAACAACTTTGGCATTGTTGTCACTAACAGCCTGTGCGCATATGAATGGTCAATTTGATTGTCCTGTAGGAAAAGGCATTTCTTGTAAGTCTATGAAGGAAATTGACAATATGGTGAATCAAGGATATTTCAAAGATTCAGAAAGTGTGAGTGATTTAAGGAAAGCTCCTTCCTTTAAGATTCAAAATACACTGTCACATCAAGCACCTTTTAAGGTTGAGTCGCGGGTTCTAAAAGTATGGTTTGCCCCTTTTGTTGACAGTAAAGACAACTATCATCAAGCAAGCGAAGTTTACACCGTTATTGATAAGAGCTTTTGGCAAGGCAATCCTGTTCATAGTGTTGATGGAGCCTGGGCATGATATCAATTAACCAGGTGGGTGAATTGATTGCAAAGTACCTCGGCGATACCAAAAGCTTTGGTGAAGTCGCACAACGTAGCTTTCGTCGCTTTAAAGAGACAATTCCGCACAAGCCATTAGCAAGCATGCTAAGTTATCAGGCATATGAACCCACTCGAAAGCTTTTTTTGAATAATGATTCAATTGGCTTTGGATTTGAAATTCTGCCTTTGTCGGGTATTGATGAAGACAAAATGCTGCGCATTGTTTCTATGCTCAATGATAAGCTGCCTTCGGATGGGGATTTGCATATCCAGCTTTTTGTCAGCAATAAAATTGGACGATTTACTGAGCGTTTCGCTACTCAACGTGGAAAAGGTAGCGGGATTGCCAAAGTAATGGCTGAGCAACGAGCAAATTATCTTAATCAAAAGGCCAATCATTCTATTACAGCGCATACACCATTCTTAGCGCGTGATATTCGCTGTTACTTATATTATGCGCAACCTATTAAAAATTATGCAATTGAAATGCAATTTGATGAGCTTTGTCACTTAAGAGATGCTTGGGCTACGTCTGTATCGGGATTAACATATATTGAGCATATTTCAATTGATGCTTTTCTTACTGTAATTTATGAGTTGCTGAACCCCTGTCAATCTGTTGACTGGGCTAAGCTTGTGTACCGAGCGTATGAGTCTATTAGCAATCAATTAGTAAATAGCGCTGTAGCATATACCATAGAACCTGAATGCTTAAAAGTTGATGCTGAGGATGGTATATATCAGATTCAACATTTTAATGTCGAATCTTTGCCAGAAAAGCATGCACTTTGGCAAATGGGAGAATGCGTTGGAAAATTATTAGATTCAAATCAGCAAATCGTCTCTCCATTTACGATTAACCTGCATGTGAGAGCAATTGATAAAGCAGATAGTCAGATGCGGGCGCAAAGTCAATTCATGATGAATGAAAAAAACGCCCATAGTCCATTAGCCAGAATCATGCCCTCGATTCGTAAAAAGCATCAAGAATGGTCAATGTTGAGAGAACATTTAGACGGAACACAACGGCTCTGCAAAGCTTATTTTTCTGTAACTTTATTTGCAAAGGTAGAAAATGCAGCTAAAGATAAAATACGAATGCTAGAGCTATATAATTCTAATGGTTTTAAGCTCGCCATAGATAAATACCTGCAAGCAGCGGGGTTGTGGGCAAATTTACCCTTTAGTATGACGTCAGGTCTTTATGAAGACATGTGCTACTTCGAACGTTTTAGAACCATGACGGTTTTTAATGCCGTAAATTTAATGCCTTTAATGGCAGATACCAAAGGTAATCCTTTGTCTTGTGGTCAAATATATCTATCGAGAAGAGGGCAAATTTTTAACTTTAACGCGCATGATAATAAAGATGGCAACTTAAATATTGCCATTGCTGCAAAATCTCGTTCTGGTAAGAGTTTTATGGTGCAGGATATGATCGCAGACACTCTGTCCAGAAAAGGCTTTGCTCGTATTATCGACATTGGTGGGTCGTATAAGAAATTTTGTCAGCTATTTGATGGCCAATACATCGAATTATCAGAAAAAATTTGCATTAATCCTTTTACCAGCGTTTTAAATATCCATGAGTCACTGACTCAAATTGTGGCCATTATTGCAATCATGGCACATCAAAATGGTGATGCTACCGACAAAGAAAAAGCACTGATTCAATCTGCGGTTAAGTCTGCTTGGGCAGAAAAAGCCAATCAGGCCAATATTTCTACAGTAGCTAAACATTTATCAGCTATCAATGATTCAATTGCTCAAGATTTATGTTTGCTACTTGATAGATACACGGCCAATGGGCAATATGGACAATACTTTGAAGGCAAGGCAACTTTAAGTATGCATGCACCCTTGTGCGTGATTGATTTAGAGCCGCTTAAAAGTATGCCTGACTTAAAATCTGTTGTGGTGTTAGCCATTATTTTGCAATTCAATGAAGAATTTTATAATTCAGCACGTGATATTCCAAAAATGTGTGTGATTGATGAGGCATGGGATTTGTTACATTCTAGCAGAGAGGCATCCATGTTTATGGAAGCGGGGTATCGTCGAGGCTCTAAGCATGGCGTTTCCTTTGTCACTATTTTTCAGTCGATTAATGATTATTTCCGTAATGAAATGGGTATTGCGATTTATGAAAACTCAGATCATCAGATCATCATGGCACAGAAGGACGAAACAGTTGCTAATCTAAAGCAAAACGAACGGCTTAAGTTAACGCCTTATGAAGAGCAATTAGTACGTAGTATTTCTGGATGTGATCAATACAAAGAGTGTCTGATACGCACTCCGCAGGGTTCTCACTTAGTACGAGTGGTGTTTGAGCCGTTTACCCGTATTTTATATTCTAGCAAAGGTGAGCATGTCGAGCGAGTACAGCGTTATCAAAACCAAGGCCTAAGCCTTGCACAGGCTGTTATGCAGGTGGCAAGGGAGGAATTTACTGATGAATGCTAAGATTCCAATGAAACGGTTAGGCCTTTATATACTTTTTTGTTTTGCGATATTTGCATTAGCCTTGCATACAGATCCAAGGGAGCAAATTGTTACATTAGATACTAAGCATATTATCAATCAGATGATTGAATACAATCAATCTAATCTTGAAAACTCAAATATGATTGAATCAGCAAGTGCTTGTTTAACTAATCTTATCGAGGATTATGCTAAGCAGCATCAGGTATTGATCTTGCCAAGCCAAGCAGCAATTGCCGGCAATAAAGACATCACGCAAATAATAAAGGCACAAATGCAAAAACGGTGCTTACAAAATGATTAAAAAACTTTGTTTTCTAATCATTCTGTCTTTTTCCATCCGCGCTGCTTATGCCAAAGATTTTGGGGTAAGAGGTCCTGTTTATGCGATTGCGGAGAAAAATCTCTTAAAGCTAATACAGAGTCGTCTTATTGCTATGCAGCAAAATGGAACATTCGCAGATATGCAGCAAATAATTCAAGACAAAGCCAAGACAGGCATACAAAGACCTGCGCCGGTCAAAGGTATTAGGCATGCTACTGAAAACAGAGCGTGGACAGTCGATCCTACGTGGATATTGAGCCAATCTATTTACGATCATAAGGGGCAATTAATTGCCAAAGAAGGTCAAAGACTAAATCCATTGGATTTTATACCAATGCCAGAAACCTTGTTGTTTATTGATGCAGATAATAAAGCTGAAATCAAATATACCCAGCAGCTACTCACAGATAAGAACAATATCAAAGTTATTTTAGTCAATGGTAACGTCGTTGATTTGGTTGAGAACTTTAATAGGCCAGTATATTTTGACTGGCAGGGATTGATTACGAGTCGATTTGGTATTTTGCATACTCCTGCTATCGTCAAACAAAATGGCCGAATGCTCTCAGTCAATGAGGTAGCGTTGTGAGAAAGTTATTATTTTTAATTATTCTTGTATGGCATGGTGTTGTGAGTGCTTCAGAATGTAGCGGACATTTTGCCAATCCTATTACAGATGTCTGTTGGAGTTGTCTGTTTCCACTCTCAATCGGCTCAAGTAAGGTTGCAAATGGAAAAAATGCAGATACTAAAAACCCAAAAAATCCTGTCTGTGTTTGTGATAAACGTATTGGTTTATCGATAGGATATTGGGAGCCAATTAGCTTGGTGGATGTCACTTACAAGCCTTTTTGTATGGTTAATTTAGGTGGTTTCCAACTATCAATGTCTAATAAATATCCTAGAGGCAGTCAAAATGCACGTCAGGGATTAGATAACAAAAGCTTTTATCATGTGCATTGGTATAAGTTTCCGCTCATGATGTGGTTGAATCTACTCACCAGCGCTGCTTGCATGCAAGCGGGGGAATTTGATATTGCTTATTTATCAGAGCTTGATCCAAGCTGGAATTCAGAAGGTTTGGCGCTCATTTTAGCACCTGAAGCAGTATTATTTGGCAATCCCATTGCTCAGAGTGCTTGTGCAGCCGATGCTATTTCTGCCACTACTCATGGCAAACCCTTAAATAAATTGTTTTGGTGTGCTGGTGCGCATGGATCATTGTATCCGATGACGGGTACGGTACAAGAGCATGTCAGTGGAGCACAAGCTAGCACTTTGTTGGCTGAGCGTATGATTTATAAGTTACACCGAGAAGGTTTGCTTTGGGACAGCTCTGGCAAAGATAGTAAAGCTTTGTGTCATGAAAGACCACACCCAGTGCTGCCAAAGAATCGTTATCGTTATCAAATGACTTATCCATATGCTGCAATCAGCAAAAAATTTGGCTGTAAGGCATTAGGGGCAAGTACGGTATTTTGGGAGTCTGGCAAAGAATATCCAGTGAAAGGTGAGGATTTTGGTTATTTGATTTGGCGAAAAAGGAACTGTTGTGCGTTTTAAATATAAATGGATGATGGGCTTGTTATTTAGTTTGTGTTGTTCTGCGGGTTTTGCAGAAATTACACCTTCTGAGGCTTTGGCTTTGTATAGCAGTGAAATTGAAAGCTTAAAACAAAATATTGAGCAGAATTTAAAACGCGATTTAGCCACACAAGACACACGGTCGAGCATAGATACTAATAATAAAGGTGAAATAATTGCTTTTGTGTCTTTTTCAATGCCTAAAGAGTCTATCAAACAATGGATGGGAGAAGCTGATTTGTATGGGGCAAGTCTCAATATTCGTGGATTGATTGAAAACAGTATGCCCAAAACGATGACAAAGCTGCAACAACTAATAGCTGAAAATCACAATCAAGGCGGGATTAATATCGACCCAGATTTATTTGAATTGTATGGTATTGAAAAAGTACCAGCAGTCATTGTGCGTCAGTACTCAGGTGAAGATAGTCCGTTTGATATTGTCTATGGCACCAGCTCAATAAAAGAAGCGTTGCTATTGATACATGGAGCAGATGGAATTACTAAACAACAAGTAGCAGAGATATTGCAATGAAGTACGGGGTTTGTCTTTTTGTTTTGTTACAAAGCACGATAATACAAGCAGCAATTGAGCTATCAGAACTGCCATCTCAAGCGGATTTGCAAGCTGTTTTCTCGAGTTTTGAAAACAATCCAACACAATACTTGCCACATTACACGGACAATCCAGCAGAAATAGGCATGATAGACAATCAAGATTTAATTGCTATGCCAGATTTAGAGTCAAATGAGACGACAAAAATAGTTGCGCAATTTTACAAAAATAATGAAGCAATGATTGCCCAGATAAAGAATGATGGAATGCTCACAACAGAAAAATCATTGACAAAGAGCTTAAGCGAATCATTGGCTGCCAAATATCAAGATTGTCGGAGTGTGCACTGTGCTGAGGTTGAGGCTTATCAAGAAGGTGATTTTAAGCAAGCTGCCACTAATTTAGCTGTTGTATCAGAAGCAGCTCATCAAACAAGCGCAAATGAGCATACCTACAGCATTTTTCAAGGACAAGCACATGAATGCAGAAAGCATGGCTTTGGTTATTTGAACTGCTGTAGCAATAGTGGTTGGGGACAATTTGTCAGTCAATGTAGCCAACAAGAAATTGCGCTTCGCCAAGCAAGAGAAAAAAACACCGTCATATTTTTAGGCACAAGAAAATCAGGATCGAAACTAAAAAAGAAAAAGTATGACGTGTACTGTGTGTTTGAATCAAAATTAGCACGCATTATACAAGAACAGGGCAGATTGTCTCAATTATATGTTGGTTTTGGTCATGCAGAAGCCCCTAATTGCAGAGGCATCAGTGCCAGTGAATTAGCGCGCATTAATTTGGATCGTGTAAATCTGTCTGAAATCTATCCCGCAATTGCCAGCAGTATTAAAACAATAGATGAAATTGCAGCTACTACACATATAAATAAAAAAATAGTTAAGGCACAAGAAAAAGCAGATGCAAATAACTAGTGTCATAAGAAACTTTATAATTGGATTGCTTAGCTTGAGTGCTATGACAACTGTATATGCTTTAGATGATACTTCTTATGCAGTGGGACGTTACTGGGGACACGATCCTAAAGAGTCAATAGATAAAAAAGAAATAAAACCTATATTGGTTCCACAAAAAAATATGGGGTCGCCCCCTAGCGATAAAGCAGTATTGGGTCATTTAACAGAAATAATTGATGAGGCAAAAGCCAAAGCGGTGTTGAATCCCACAATTGAGAATGTGAAAGATTTTATTGTATTAAAAAACAAAGTGGGCAATATGGCAACGCGCTTTAGTCAAGCCTGGCAAGAAGTGTTGCTACAAAATGCGCATTTAGATTATTCGGCTTTTAAGCCAACCAACAATCAAGCAATTCTAGTTTTGAATAAACAACATCAACAACGAATAGAACAAGCATTGCTCGCTGCGTCTCAGCATAATGGCTTATTATATTTTTATCATGGTCATGATGCTATGGCTCAGTTACAAGCCCCGATTATCATGAGACTTGCCAAAAAATATCAATTTGATGTATTGGGGGTAAGTTTGGATGGCCAATTTATTGAAAACTTTGAGCGTAACACAGTGGATTCAGGTCAATCACGAAAAATGGGGGTACAAAAAGTACCGGCATTGTTTTCCTTAAATCCTAGCAATAGTGAGTTTTTACCGCTGAGTTATACTTTGCTTGCAGAGCGCGATCTTGAGCAACGCTTATTTGATGTGTTTAGTCATTTTGAGGCATGGCGATGAAACTATTGATTGCACTGATAGGGTTATTTTGTGTGCCAGCGATGGCAAATGTTGGCTCTGAGCTTGAAAAGGCATTTAATCACTTAGGTGGCTTAAGCAACGCATCAAAACCCAGCGCATATCAAGCACAATCAGCAGGTCACTATAACGGTGGCAGTCTTTATATGCGCTCACCTGTACACAATGCGCAGCTGGCTAGTGTTACTCTGCCATCTTTCAATGGTGGTTGTAGTGGGATTGATTTGCATATGGGTGGATTTTCTTTTATTTCTAAGGCTCAAGCACGAGATTTGGCCAAAAATATTATGAGTGATGGAGTGTCTTATGCTTTCAATCTCGCTTTAGAAACGGCATCACCCATGATTGCTAACACCTTCAAAGATTTAAGAAATGTGGCTAATGCTGTTAATGCAACAAATATTAATTCTTGCGAGGCAGCCGTTAATTTGGTAGGGGCTACCTTTCCTAAAACCAAAGCTGCACAAAAAGCAGTTTGCCAAGATATTGGTGCTGGTAAAGGTGGGATGTTTGGAGATTATACCTCTGCTCGCATGGGGTGTGGTAATGGCGGCCAAATGAGTAGCGTACTCAAAGATGCTAATACTCACAAAGGATATGAAAAAACTTTGGCAGACAAAATGAATTTTTCCTGGAAGGCCATCAAAAATAATGCTTTTCTGTCGTCAAATACTGATATTGCTGAGCTGTTTATGTCTGTGACAGGCACGATTATTGTTCGTCATGATGGCAATGATGATGCAAATAACTATGAGTTTGTATTGCCGTCTTTATTAGCGCAAGAAGACTTGTTGTCTACGTTGTTGCATGGTGGTGCTGCGCAAAGTTACAAGTGTGATACTCATGATGAAAATGGTTGTTTAAATCCACATTTAGAAAAAAATCTACGTGTCTTTCAAAAAGACGCATTGATTTATCGAGTTGAGCACAAAATCAATAGTATTGTTGAGAAAATTAAAGATGACACTCAAGAGTTGACAGGAGAGGAAAAAGGGTTTTTGCAATCAACGCGTTTACCTATTTATAAAATGTTGAATGTGCAAAGTGCCTTTACTCAAGATAGAGGTATTTTGGATGTAGCCACTTACAGTGAACTGATTGCCTCCGATATCTTGTTTAAGTATTTAGATGAAGTGGTGCATGCTGTTGAGGCAGAATTCCATACGTTGCAAATTCCTGTCGAAAAACGAGATGCATTTGAAGCCTCCTTACGTCAGGTCAGAGGTAAAATCAAAGATTTAAAGCAAGATAATTATCATTATCAAACCATTGCTAATCAATTGATCGAGCAAACAATTTTAATTGAGCAGAGATTGGCGAGTAATTTGAAAAAGGTAAATGAATCCAATCAGTGGGCAGATAGTTTCTAAATAGAGGACTTAATAAATGGATGTAAGCATCTATTGTTGCGGTAGCGGTGAGCTAGTAAAGCGTTTTTTAGAAGCAGTAGCGATGTTGGTTAAGCCCAATAGCGGCTATTACAGCTGTCTAGCATTTGCCTTCTTGTTAGCCACAGCTGTGGCTGCTGTTCAGTACATCCAAACGAGAAGATTGTCTGCTCTCGTTTTTGCAGTTCTTCGTTATACCATTATCAGTACGGTTTTATTATCTCCAGTAGCAACTGTACAAGTGATTGATGAAGTCTATCCAGGACAAAATCTATCTGTAAGCCATGTGCCGCTTGGATTAGCTTTGCCTGCCAGTCTTTCTAGTCGATTCTTCCATGGCTTAACTCAATTGATAGAAACGGCCTTTCATATGCCTGACGATTTAAATTACACCCGCAATGGTTTTTTATTTGCCTCTAGCTTAGTGCAAAAAAGCATAGGCTTTAAAGCGATTAATAGCAAAGATAGACAAAACCTTAAAAATTATGTTGAGCAGTGCGTTTTTTATGATATCCACCATGGCAAATACTCTTTTGATGATTTGAGGCAGACAGAAGATATTTGGCAATTAATCTCTGCTAAGCCTTCGCCTATTCGCTCATTTTTAATGGATAGCAAAGTTGCAACTTGTAAAGAGGGCACATTGCTGCTTGAGCAAAGATGGAACGATATCATCACAGAATCGGGTATTAAGTATGCAAAAGCCATTTTTCCAGGTTTGAAAAAACAAAGTGAAGCACAATTAAAGACAGCTCTTTTAGGTTCATTGGAAATTAGCTATCAGCATTTGACAGAATTATCTAAATCTAGCACAGACATTATGAAACAGCTTATCATGTTCAACGCTATTGAGGATGGCGCTATGAATCATTCGTCATTGGGAGCGCTGAGCTATAGCAAGAGCCGTGGTGATATGCAGAAGTTTTTAGGCAGCGTGAATACTGGCATGTTGGCAGCACAATGGTTACCAATTTTAAAGGATGTGATTGAATGCATGCTTTATGCTGTCTTTATCTTAATAGTTATTTATGCCTTATTTACAGATGGTTATAAAGTATTAATTAACTATGGAATTTCTTTAGCTTATCTCGGCTCATGGCCGGTGGTATATGCATTTTTAAATTATGGTGCCACATTTGCATTGAGGCTCACTAGCAGCGGTTATAGCTTGAATATGATGGATTTACCTTATCTGGACACTACCAATTATTATTTATCTGCTATTTTTGGCTATGTGACCCTTTCGGTTCCTTATTTGGCCTGGCAATTAATCAACTTAGGTAAACAAGGGCTTGGTTCTGCGTTGACACAACTTTCTCAGCTTGTAGGTGGTTCAACGCAAAATATTGCAATGAGTACAGCGCAAGAAGTAGCAACGGGCAGCTTCAGTCTTGGCAATACCAGCTTTGATAACCACTCTATTAACACAATGAGCGGATTTAAACACGATCATAACTTAAGTTACGCTAATGGTATGATGTCTGCATCAACATCAGGCGGTGCAGTGATTAGTCAGTTTCAAGATGGGCATAACACTATTAATCAAACACCCGCATTGAGCAACTTAAATACACAAATTCATTTAGCGAATAGTTTACGCACCAGCGCAGGAGAACAAGCCGATACGGCTTATCAAGCCGCGCTAAATGATGCTGTCAGTTATACCCAACACATGGATACGGCCTTTAGAGGCATGTTGGATTATGGCAAAAGTGTTTCTTTAAGCGAAAGTAGTGGAGACACAGAAAGCATCACTAAATCCGCCTCAACTTCAGACTCGCTACAGCATGTTCTACAAGATGTAAGTCGATTTGCAGAGAGCAATAATATATCGATTGATAAAGCCTATAAACATTTGCTAGGAGCGTATATCAATGGGAATGCTCATGCATCATGGGGTACAGATAAAGCTTTTTGGGGAAAAGCCATGCAAAAAGCATCTGGTTTATCAGTAGGTGCGAACCTTACTGGCGGTGGAAAGTCGGAATGGGATGTGGTTAGCTCAAACAATGATAGCGTTCTATTTAGCAAAGCGCAGGAATTTGTGCAGAATGAAAATTTTTCTCAAAATCTAGAAAGCAGCTTGCGATCAATTTCTGAAGGCTCTTATCGAACCAATACTGAAGAGGGTAAGCGTTTGGCAAATAGTATTAGCACAAGCTTTGGTGAGGCAGAAAATGCTAGTAATAGCATGAGCGCGAACCTGCAATCTTCCGAGAGTTATAGAAATTATGCGAGTTACACAGAGGATAATGCAGCAACAATTGACAGAAATGCTACACAAGATTTTGTGGATTGGTTATCCTGTCAACCGCTGCAATCAGGCATGGGAGGAATGGGAGTACAACAAGCAGAAGTGATGTTGAGACAAAATCCTCAATTAGCTGAGAGCTATGCACAGCAATTTGTCAAAGAAACAACCACGCAGAAGCTAGATGAATGGAGAAGCAATCATGTTAAACCATCATCTGTAAATACAGCTTATCAAAGTTACCAGAACCAAGTACCTCAGAAGAACTTGCAGAATATTCACGACTCATGGTCAGAGGCAATGACATCTCACGCACAAAAAGAAAATGTTGGTTTTGGGATGGTTAATAAACAGAAACAAAATGAATCCAAACAAATACTAGGAGGTTTAGAAGAACAAATAAATACTGGGCGTAATAATGTTTATGCTACTGAAGACAGGCAGATTGCGCATACAGAAGCAATGATGCACAAACATGCTAGAGGTACAGAAAAGGAAAAATAGTTATATGTCTCTAGATATATGTGTTGAACTGGCTGGGTTGGTTGGATTTATCAAACTACTTGGATGCGATGGATTCATTAAAAAATTATCATATTGTGGAGACGCGTGTGAGCTAAATTGGTACTCTTCATCAAAGCGGTCTGCCCCATATATTTTTTCAGTTCTAGCCCTAGGTTTAAACATTATCTGCATAAATCCTATGAGTATAATGGCAAGAAAAAGCGCGTCCATCTCTTTTATTCCAAAAGAAGAGACGATTAATTGGCATGAAATTGCAACCATAACCAAAGAAATTAACTGTATCGCTAAAATCTTTAATGATTTTTTTATGTTTTTTTCTTCAAATCTTGAAAATTTTAGTCTTTGTTTTTCTGTATATCGAAAAAACATAACGGAATTACCAATAGCAATGCTAAAGAAACATGCCGCAAAAATAGGTAATATGGCTGAAATAACATGTGGTTCAGAAACAATTGACATGTATAAAGAAATTGTTATGGGTATTACGAGAAAAATACCCAAATGCACTTTTTTCTTAAATTGTAAATATTGTCTTATTTCACTAACCGATTTATTGCTCACGATTAAATCTCCTCCGCTTAACAAGATTATAACCATATTTTGTCAGTTGAAACAGAGAACTAGGGCTGTGAATCTGTTCAGCTCAAAAGCAAAGATCTCTTTGTATAGGAAATCATGCCTTTATGTTTAATGATCAATCCTCTTTTCAAAAAATTATCCGTGGTGGTCAGGTTACATTACACATTTTTACAATGTATGGGCAAATATTAAAAGTAATGCTTGCTTGCGTAGTGTTTTTGATTGTTGCATTTAACGTTGGTTGGTATATGACTAAAAATACGCCTGTACATAGAGAGGTTTTTACGGAGTATATGAGCGCTGCTTTTAGGGCTAAAGTAAATCCATTGGCAACACAAACCCTGAAAGATACAAAGGGTAGATCCTATTTTGTGCGCTCAAGAGATTTTATTACATCTACAGAAATTCAACGTGTTGTAGGTGAGGTTTATATCAGTCTTATTCAAGGAGCGGTAATTAGTTTAGCGTTAGGTATATTGTTATTAATTACTGGTAGCATTTGGTTAAGGCGCATGGGGGCACGTGCTACAGAAACTAAAGTACTCAATAATCATCAGTTAGACGAACCAAAGAATGTTAATAAACTATTGCAAAGGCGCAAACAACAGTCTGATTTAAGGATCGCTGATTTGCATTTAGTCAAAGATTCTGAAACCAAGCATATTTTAGCGCTGGGAACGACTGGCTCAGGCAAATCAAATCTGATCAAATCCTTAATTCAGCAGATTATTGAACGCGGTGATCGATTCATTGTATTTGATAAAAGCTGTGATTTAGCCAATCAATTCTATCATCCTGACAGTGCTGTTATTTTAAATCCTTTTGATGAACGAACCCCTTGTTGGAATGTATGGAGTGATTGCAGAGATTCAGCAGATTTTAGAAGTTTAGCTGAATCTCTCTTACCCATGCCGGTTGGATCTGGCAGTGATCCCTTTTGGATTTCAGCTGCGCGGGTTTTATTTTCAGCAACTGCTTATCAAATGCGCAACGAACCTGATAAATCCATCGTTGGGTTGTTAAAAAAATTGCTAACGACTAGTTTAGAAGACATGCAACGCTATTTGGCGCATACCGATGCTGCCTCTTTAGTTTCCAAAGAAATAGAGAAAACCGCTGTATCCATCAAAACTCAGTTAGCCACTTATTTAAGCTGCTTAAAATATCTGAAAGACGAGGGAGATGATTTTTCTATTCGAAAATGGATCCAAGATGAGAGCAAGACCCAAGGCATATTCATTACCTCATTAGCGGATAAACATCATGTGTTAATGCCGCTTATATCAATGTGGCTGGACTTGTCGCTGAATGCAATGATGTCTTTAGCACCAGACCAACAACGTCGGGTCTGGATTATTTTAGATGAAGCCCAAAGTTTAAATAATTTACCTTGCTTGTTTGCTGGCGTAAATGAAGCCAGGAAATTTGGTGGTTGTATTGTACTAGCTTCAACCAGTCGATTCGCGTTGACAGATTTGTATGGTGCTGAGCGCTCTCGTTCTATTTTGGGACAATTTAATACCTCAGTATTTTTTAGAACACCTGATTATGATGGTTCACTTTGGGTATCTAAAGAGTTAGGAGAATCCGAAGTTGAAGAAGTACATGAAAACTATTCTTATGGAGCAAATAGCATGCGTGATGGTGTTTCATTAAATAGACAGCGCATTAGAAGACCAGTTGTTCCCTATACCGATATTCAAAAACTGCCGGATCATCAAGCCTATATCAAGCTACCAGGTACATATCCTATTTCTAGAGTGGTATTCCCATTTCAAAATCCAAATCGTTTAAAAGAGCCTGGTTTTATATTAAGAGCGGTGAATGAAGATGTATTTAAAGAAATTAATCAGTTAGAAGATGTATATTTAAATCACCCGCAGGATGCACATGAGCTGCAAACTAAGCAAAAAGAAAAAAATCAATCTAAGCAGAAAGCAGTCAAGCAACTAGAATCTTTAGAGGATATCGGGAGAGTTTAAAAAGTGCTTTCAACAGCAGTTATCAAGAATGCAGGACAAGCATCAAGTTATTTTATGGAACATGATGATTATTACAGTAAAGAGGGTGAGAAATTTGAGCAGCCTTCAACTTGGTATGGCAAAGGAGCAGAAAAACTAAACCTGTGTGGTGTTGTAGACAAAAAAACTTTTAACAAGCTGTTAGAAGGAAAATTACCGAATGGCATTCAAATTGGTGCAACCAAAAACGGGGAAGTCAAGCATAGAGCAGGCTTTGATTTGACATTATCGGTACCAAAATCCTGGTCTATTGCACATTACGCAACAAAAGATCCTCTCTTTGCCAAAATCACTGAACAAGCAGCAAAGTTAACAGCTGATTTAATTGAGCGGGATTGTGCCATGGCAAGCCGATATGAAAATGGCAAACAGCATGCTGAATTAACAGGCAATTTAGTATTTGCTTTTCATTTCCATCGTCTATCAAGGGAATTGGATATGCAAGATCATATTCATATGAATGTCATGAACACGACGCAAAGAGAGGATGGCGAGTGGCGAGCTTTAAAGTCGGATAATCCGCAGAAACCTATTCATGACTACAGTAATGGATTTTTAGAGCGTGTTCGTGCGAGAAAACGGCATTATGGAGATATATTTAGTTTACATATTGCTCACCTGGCTCAGAAGAATAATCTTGCTGTTAAATTTGATGAAAAAGGAAAGTGGGAGTTAAAAGGCATATCAAAAGATATGATTGATGCCTTTTCAACCCGCCGTAAGCAAATTGAAGAAAATATGCAAGAAAAGGGCTTGAGTGGAGCTAATGCTGCTGAAATGTCTAATTTGGCAACAAGACAAAAGAAGAAGGCACTTACTAGGGAAGAAATTGAAACTAATCTGGATGAGCGTCTTTCTCAATTTTCCGCTATTCAAATAAAAGATTTGTTAACTGAACGTGTATCAGAAAAGCAAAATGAAGCAGATACCCAGGAACGCACAGTAGCTGCTCAGGCAATTGATTATGCAATAGCGCATTTAAGTGAGGCAGCAGATGTCATTACCGAAGAAAAGATATTAGCTTGTGCGATGAAACAATATCACGCAAAACCCAGTGTAAAATCTCTGTTAGAAACAATTGCTTTAAAGGAGCAGCAAAAGCAGATTTTTGCGCTAACAGACAATGGTAGCAGACGGTATGTTAGCGCTATACATGTGCGAAAGGAAAAAGAAATTTTATCTTTTCTTCCAAATTTAAAATCTATTTCAAATAGCTTTGTAGCCAAAGAAACTAAACTAAAGCATTGGTTTGATAAAAATCCATATTTTTTAAGCACTGAGCAAGCGAGTCTGATTAAAAAGACGCTAAAATCAGAGGCACAACTTCATATCATTGATACTAAAACCAATAGAGATTCGAAGTTACCCAACTTTATTTCAGAGTGTGCTAAGTCTACAGGCTTTGAGGCTATTATTTTATGCGCTTCAAAAAAAGAGGCAGAAGATAGACAGCAAACGACTAAGATACCGGCTATGACAGTTAGCCAGTATTTACATCAAATGCAAGAGCAACAAAATATTGCAAAATCTCACGGCAGTTCTTTTAACTTGAGAAAACAGTTACTTGTTATTGAGAATGCACATCGATTAAGCACAAAGCAAGGGCATGCTTTGCTGGCCTTACAAGCCCAATATCAAAATCGTAGCATTCTAATTCATGATAGCAAACAACCACAGAGCTTACAGCCTGGAAATTTTATTCAGCTTCTATCTGAAAATGGTGTACAAGTAGAAAAAATAAAGAGTGATATAAAAAATATTATCCCAATTTCGGTAGCTAGACATGAAATACCTGAGAAAGAGACACGACTGGATACACTGGCAAGGGATTTTGTGAACTATCAGAAACAAGAACCTAAGAGTAAAGTATTGATTCTGGGACAAAACAAAACAGATGTTGAATCCTTGAACCAAAGTGTTCAGGCAAAATTGTTAGGTCAAGGTTTATTGAGTAAAGAACATATAAACACCACACATTATCAGTCAGTTTTTTTAACATCAGCGCAGCGAACACAAGCAACACAATATAAAGAAGGGCAATTAGTATCTTTCTCTAAAGACTACCGATCACTTGGGATTGATAAGCAGCACTATTACACAGTTGAATCATTGAACACAAAGCAAAATCAAGTTGTATTGAGAAATGCTAATCAACACATTATCTGGGATCCGAGCCAAATTGCAGGAGCAAGAGATGGGGTTGTGAGTGTTTTTAATCTCAAAAAAATTGCATTGCACCAAGGCGATCAAGTTATTAGCACCCATAGTTGTAATTCCACAACTAAAGGCCGATCTTTTATCGTTGTAGAAATAAAAAATAATGGGGTGGTATTACAAGATGAGTATCGTAAGTTGCTTAAACTAAAAGCATCTGATCCACGGATCCATCACTTAGCTCTAGGCTACGCGCGAACAACTTCTTCCGCTTATATGCAAGCAACTAATATTGTGCTGGCCGACCAAGCATCGAATACACGTGTGACCAATTCCAGGCAGCATTATCAGATATTAAGTCAAGCAACCAATAAAGTGGTGCTGTATACCGATGATATTAAAAAGCATGATTTAACGCTAGCAAAGTACAAGGGTGATGCGAAGCCGGTGGTGTCTTATTTATATGAGAAATTGTCTGCACAACAGCATAAACAAGCCTCAAGGGATACCTTAAGCAGAATCAATACAGCGGAGCAAAGAGCGGTTAAGAGAGAGAGGCATCTATCTGGTTATTTTCAAAATTCAACCCCATTTAAAGAGATTAAGCGTTCTGAGCTGCGCAAGCTTATGAGGTATCATATTTCAAAGCTTTCAGATAGTGAAGCGGTAATCAGTAAGCATGCTTTAGAGCAGGCAATCTCATCACACAATCCACAATTGAAAGCGCAATTAGAATTCAGAAAATTAGATAAGGAATTCTCGGTATTGCTTAAAAAGGGTGTGTTAATCCCGTGTAAGTTAAATACTGAAGAGCCTGCATTTACAACGAGGCGTAGTTTAAAAATTGAAGCTGCAATTTTACAAGATGCTAAAGCACTCATGCATGCGAAGGCATCATTTTATGATGAAAAAGTGCTGACTCAAAAGCTAAATACATGGCAGGAAAGCCATAAGAACTTAACTCAAAGTCAGCAAACAGCCGTCAAGCAGCTACTATTAACAAATCATAAACTCGTTCTGATTAATGGTCTAGCGGGGGTAGGGAAAACAACTCTTTTAGAAGCTGTCAATACCTTACTTGCAGAAAAACAAGTTAAATTAATTGGGCTAGCACCAACCAACGAAGCAACACGACAATTACAAATCAGAGGGATAGAGGCACACACGCTGGATTCTTATTTGATTCAGCTTAACAATTCTAAGAAAGACGGTACGTTTGATGCAAAAGCGAAATCCCTACTGGTATTAGATGAGGCTTCTATGGCTTCATCAGAAAAATTTCGGCAACTGCTGTCCTTGACAAAAGACAGCAATATCAGCCTTGCTTTTATAGGAGATGTTAAGCAGTTACCTTCTATTGAGCAAGGAAAAATGTTCTGGATGCTGCAAAAATTTGGTGTTGATACCACATTAGTTAATGAAATAGTACGTCAAAAGAATCATCCTGCTTTGCTCAATATCGTTAAGCAAATATATAGGGGGAATTTTAAGGGGGCTATAGAGCGTCTAGATAAAATGGGGCATGTGATTGATGATAAAAAATTATTGAATGAAAACCCACATCTTAGCAAAGAAGATAGTAAGGGATTGCGAGAGGCTAGGCTACAAAAGCTTGTAGAAACTATATCTAGTTATCCATCTGAAAAACGCAATAATACCTGCGTTATCACGCCAGCAAATCAAGACAGAATTGCCTTCAATCAGCTATACAGAGAGGCATTGAAACAAAAACAAGAAATTGCTCAAAATGTGAGCCAAACAGGGATATTAGTCCCTAGCAATTTAACCCCAAGTGCCAAAGCGCATGCAAACAATTATCAGGTTGGTCAAGTATTACTATTCAACAAATCTCTTGCTGATTGTGATATTAAAAGAGGCGATTATTTAACTGTAAAGGAAGCAAATATTAGTAATAATTATTTGGTGTTAGAAAATGAAAAAAGGGAAAAAACGGGGGTTAATGCAGCTCGATTTAGGGGAGAAAATAGTAAGGATGTCTCTGTTTATACCTACGAAGAGCGTGAGATAGCTAAGAACGACCTCATACGTTGGCGATACACTGATAAAGCGCTAGACCGCATTAATATGCAACAAGCCAAGGTGCTCGAAGTTCAAGGAAACCAAGCCACTATTCAACTAGAAAATAAACAAAAACAAGTACTCGATTTAACCCACAAAAATAACCAGCATTGGGACTATGCTTATGCTTCTACAGTGTACAGCGAGCAGGGCAATACTAAGCAATTTGCAGCGCTCTACATGCTGAGTGAACAACGCAATCTTGCATCACAGCCAGGCTTTTTGGTGGCGATGACTCGCGCCATTGAGAGTGGGCTATTAGTAACAGACGACAAGGATAAATTGATTCAAAGAATTGAGCATAATGCCGCAATCAAGACCAGTGCCTTAGAGTCTTTGAATTACAAAGCAAGCATTCAGACTAACCCATCAAAGTTTAATAATGGTAAGTCAAAAATACATCAAGATTATACAACAGCAGCGCACATCAGCCACTCAATAGAACTGCCTAGAAACAGAACTAAAAACCAATTTCACACCATTGATAACAGTCAAAAACAATCTGTGCAGCGTCCAGATTTAAATAAGGAGCTTGAGCGAGTATGAGCCAGAAAGAGTCTAATATGAGTGAGATTTATAGTCTTCGTTTGTCGAATGAAGAGAAGGAAAAATTACAAAGCAAGGCTGAGCAATATGGCTACAGTGCAAGCTCAGATTTTGTGAGAGAGCTTATAAAAAGAGGCTTTCAAAGCTTTGAACTTTCTCACAAAGAAGAGCATATACTTTTTAATTCTGCGCAATCTGTGCTTCTATTACGAGAGCTTGTGACGCTGCTTTCAGGCAGTGAAGAGCACAGTTCACGGGTCATTAAAAGCGCTCAAAAATCTGCTGAAGAATGGGCAAGTAAATTTAAGACATCATTGCAAAATAATATAAATCAGTAGAAATGTATTACATATGTCATACAAAACTGTATTTGTATAACAATTGTAATACAAACTGTATTACAAACGTATTACAAAATCAGATGTCTTGTATTACAAATGTAATACAAGCATTTGGAATCGTGCATTCTGGTGTTAGATACTATCTATATGAATTTATTGCATATTTTTTAAAGTTATAGAGTAACGACATGTGTGGTAAATATTTTCAACAAATAACGGTTAATCCGTTGGGTTTTAGAGGAATTGAAGGGGTAATATTAAATTTAGCTGCAAATGAGCTTGCAGGAATAGTATAGAAATAGTAAAAGATAAGATATTGCTAAAAATATCAGCTTGGATTTAAAACAAAATCCTATTTGGGCAAGATTAGAAGCGATTTTTTTAATACTTTCTTCAGGGGAGTATCCACCGTCCTCTTTTTCTCTTTATTCAGCGCTAAATTTCTATGAATATATAAGCCAAATATATATTGTAGAATGTCACATATAAAAAGAGTATTCATGAAATTAGCACGATTAATAAAAGTGGGGGCAAAATAATATCTTCATTACTTGGTCGAAATAGCCAACAAATAGCAACAGCCGCAAATCCCAGTTGCCTAACAATAGTGGAGACATCACGACTGTAAAGATTACTCTAACCCAATATTTTTTCTATATTATGGTCTGATTTTTTATTTTCTGTCTTGAGAGAACTCAACTCACCCATTTTGAGGTTGCCTTACCTTTGTCCTTAAAGCCTGGATCACCAGTTCCATTTCCATTTTTTTTATTAGAGATTTATCAGAGTTTACAATTACAAGTTGAGTACGCATATACAGCTCTAGAGCGAATAGTTAAGAACCGATATTGATTTAGTAAACCAAACGTTAAAGGTATTAAAAATGACAAAAAGAGAAAAAATTATTGGTAATCAAGATGGTCCAAATGGTCGCAATGAAACATATCTAGTCGGTGGAAAAACTATATCCAGAGACAAATTAGTTAAACAAGTTGAGCAGGGTAAATACCCAGGCTACCATGTCATGGAAAGAGATGGAGAGAAATACGTGCGAGATAATCCTGATAGTAGTAAAAGTGATAATGTTAATAAGCCTTGAATTTTTAAGGTTGCTTAAAAGAAATAATCAGCTTACCTCATTCTTCATTAGGTAACAAAATAGTTAGCCCCGCACCAATGATTACCTTTAAAATTATTTTTTTAGGTTGGTGCGTATGGGCTGGTTTCCTTTCTTGGGCTCACATGTAGGTTAAATAATAGAATTCCCAACCTCTTTCCTAGCTGCTGATCTTAGGCATAGTGAACATCCATAAAATATCCCACAATCGACTGGATTGATCCTGATAAGCATGCCGTCTTCCATTGCTTGTGCCCCCCAATCTGCACAGCTTGTGCGGAAGATTGGGGATGAATTGATACGCGATGGGGGCGAAGCCGTAAGGGATTAGTCATAGACTAACTTTTTGGGTTAAGGTGCTCCTTTTTTGGGTGATGAGCAAATCATTTTTTTTTGAGTGGTTTGTGATGCGCGTCAGAAGTATTATCAAAAGTGGCTACCAGCCCGATCGAATCCATTCAGTCCACGGAAATACTTTGTTTCCGCGCATTTCCTGGTAGAAAACTCACCGATACATTTCTGCACATAGTAACCATCTTCATAAGTGATTTTTGTAAGTGACCACGGATTGCTGGCAGTTTCATTTTCTTCGCATATCACCCAGATTGACTGACCATCAACAGCAACAGTAGATTCTATAACCACTGAAGTTGAATAATTATCACTGGAGAATATAAAACCCGGTTTCAGTTTTTCTACATAAGACTTGAGTAATGATACTGTGCTTGGTTTCTGGCCTAAGAACTGAAACCCTTCTTTAGACCAGAGGCGTATGTAAACATCCATTTTTCCTGATTTCCCAAGGTAATTCCCGGTAAATGCCAGTATTTCTAATTGGCACAGATAATTAAAATAGAATCGAAGTGTATTCCATGATGATGGTGGGTTGTATAAAATATAAGCAGGGACAAGGTGTTGATAGTTTCTGCCATATTTTCCCACGATTTTGGCACAGTGAGGAGTCATGAGTTTTATTTGATTTTGAAGCCAGTCATCAACAATTTCAATGGAAAAATCGGTATCTTTTTTTTCACTAAAAAAGGTATAAAAAGCTGTTTGCCAAATACGCCTGTCGCATCCAAAAATCCAGTCCCCATTTGGAACCTCTGCATTAAGGAAACTCGGTAACTCATCCCATGAGTATTGCAGAAATTGACTGTGATATTTCCAGCTTGAGTGTGTTTGTGCGTCCTGTTTAAGTTTCGCTATATGTTCATCGCTGGAAATAATTTTTATATCCTTTAATGCCTGTGAAAGTTGTTCCTGTTCCATTTTCTCCTTTTTTTGTTTATAGATTTCTTTCTGTTTATATTTTTCTTCCTGCAACTGAATCTTCTTTTCTAATCGAGTTTCAAGCTTTAGTTTGGATTTTTCCGTATTGACGTGATGCAACCATTGAATGTGTTGTGGTTCATTTATATATGACCAGAATGCTTCCCGGTCTTTTAAGTCTTCTTGTGTAAGATCAGATAGATTTATTTCTATGGCTGATATGTTGGCAGTAATTATTTTTTCACGCTTTTGATTATCTACTTTATGGCTGTAAAAAATTTCAATGATGAGATGTCTATTACCTACTGACGCTAGTATGTCTGCTTTCATTCCATGCAATTCTTTTTCATCTTGCACAGAATCAAAGCTAACGGTTCTACATCGGGCAACTGTTTCCTTGTCTGTATATTCCATTCTCTTAGAATCGATTTTCGTTGCAGTAAGAATGAATTCTGGGAGTATTATTTCTTTTCTTTCGATTATCATTTGTTTTGCAGCTAAATGGATGGCGCTTTCCAAACCACCTTCACATTCGTGGTCAACGTCATGTTTGAAGTGGTGCTGCTTTTTACTACCCTTGGCGGCTACCAGCTGAGATTTGCAAGACGGACAAACAAAACCACATCTTTTACCGCTTTCTACTGCTGCATCAGCAATATGGACTAAGTCGCCATCTCTATTTAGCCCGAACGGCAATTTTATTTTTGAAATTTTCATAATATTAGCTTCACTCCAAGTATGTGGCATAGCCTATTAGCCTTTATTTAAAAGGCTGCATTTTGAAGGAAATTTCTGGCTTGGCGTAACCAATATACCCTGCAATACGCTTGAGCTGGATGGTTGTGGAGATATTGACCAAAGGTATGGATGCTTGAAGAAGCATGTTTATAGTCAGTACTTGATATTGTCGCAGGACAGTCAGGTGTATACCGTCATGTACATTTTCCACCTTTACGCCTTCCCGAAGAGGAGCACGATAGACTTTATCCATCTGGTTCTGGCGCAAATACTCATCAGCCAGGAAGGTTGCTAGCTGTTCATAGGTTGACCAAGGGGTGTTGACGAGCAATTTTTCAGCAATGAGAACAGTATAGATAACTTCTCCTAACGAATAGGTATCAGGCAGATCTAACGGTAGATCTTGAAGTGTTTTCCTGCGTTGGTCTATGGGTGCTGTGGGGGTAAGCACGATGATGTTTGCCCGAGGTAGATTGGTGATAGGGTATAGCGTATCTGCCAGCATGGCAGCTCTAGATTTATAACCAAAGAATGCTGCCACTAGCTCATGGGCATGAGATGCTTTTAGTTTAACGCCATAATTTTCTACAAAAATACGTAAATGATCTGTGCAAAGTTTTGTGATGACTTGCATAGTAAGCTCCATTAAACATTACTGGACTTGATTATTGGTCGTTATGAGCGTTTAAACACAACCATGCCAGCGGTTTAATAAAGGTTACCAAAGAGGCATGTTACCTGCTGTAGAATCGTCTTTTCGGTCGCTCACTTCCGGGGCGTTCGATTCATTCCTCCGGAAATGATATAGGCAAGAATTTTAAATTGCAAGGGTGAGTTATTTCAATCTTTGAACGTTGGTGCTCTTTTATTGGTATAGATATATTCGTAATTACACATTTTTGCTGGAGATATATAAACGTTAGAATTTGGTTTTGTGACTAATAATTTGATGGGGGGAGGATAGTTACAAATTATTTAAGCAAAGAGACTTCGAATACTATCACTTCAAAAACAGCACAAGCACTAACCGTGCCGTTACAATTATCGCCAGAAATGTTGCTTAATAATTCGGATAAAATATGGATCCTACCAACCTCAAATGCAATATCAGAATATAAATGCTAGTGAAGTTTATGGATGGGTGTGACGATATATTTTTTTTCATTTTATATTATTGATTGGTGATGTAAGTATTGCAGTATCATAAATTATTTATTGTTAGCAAATAATTCTTTACCTAGTCTATAACCTCAATTAGTTTAACTGTCAGATTTTTCAATTTGCATCTGACGATTATTAGCATAAATATAAAGTTCATAGGCTTTCATCTATGCTAGACTTTGCATTTTATCCGCATTGAAAAATTTTTTAAGATGAGATTAGCATCGAAATATCTAAAACTAATGTTTATTGAGAGATTTAGTATTCAATTTAGTGCAGCTTCCCTTAGAGATTAACACCCCTTTGAGTATTAGACTTAAAGAAACATTACTAGTTTCGAGATAATAATTCTCATTGGGTACAATCAGAAGATCTTTTCCACAAGTCAAAGAAAAGGGTAGCTGTCTAACGGGAGGGTTTGCAATACAAGTACCACCAAATTCATTGTCTTCTGTGGTCATATAGCTCCATTTAATACAAAATATTTTTCCTTCCTTAATATAATATTTTTCAGCAAAATTATTTTTTGCATTATTTGAACAAATAGAATCATCGGGCGAAAATTTCGATATCGTGGCAATAAAACGATCTTTAATATTAGGTTTAAACTGTCCAGGATGCCAAATGCCTGCGATGTCTCTTTCAAACCCAATAACTGAGTCTGGTATGCAAAAAATTGTCATGGGAAGATTTTCCGAAAAATTCTTTAATTCTTCGTCTTTTGCTAAATGGTTGTCTGCAAAAGCTGTGCCGGCATAAAATATAATTGCGAGAGCTGTTAATTTATACATATTTTTTCGTTTGTGCGATCTAATCCAATAGATATTGATGTATCGGAATAGTTTTAATAATACTTAAACATTAGGAGTGTAGATTATTATTAGTAGTGAATTTTGATATTACTACTATTTTGCGAAGATATAATTTTGTTTCACAATACTAATTCGGAAAATCACCTTTCTTTAACCCAAGATTGTCAGAAATTTCCTCAATGAGTAAAGCTCTTTTCGCAGAGGAAGGTTCTTGACTTAAGCAATCCATTTTATATTGAGTCTCTTTGAGTAGATCTACTAAAGTAAATTTCTTGGTTTTATGGTTTTTATCTTTTTTGGCTTTGAATTCTATTATTTCTGCCATGTTTATTGCTCCTTTAATTGTAATATAGGAAGTTTGATATCAATTCTTGTGCCTTGCTCAATATTAGACTGAGCGTAAATCTTGCCACCATGAGCCTCAACCAATTGTTTCACATAAGGTAATCCTAATCCGTGCCCATTACTTTTGCTTGATGGAAATACTTTGTCGAATATGTGCTTTATTTTTTCTGCAGGAATGCCACAGCCACTGTCTGTCAAAGATAAGCAGAATATATTTTGCTTTATTTCTGTGATTATTTGTATTGTACCTTGATTGTCAATTGCTTCAATTGCATTATCAACGAGGTTAGATAAAATTCTGTTTAACTGTTCTTCAGAGAGTTGCAAATGAGTATGATAGCTGATTGGGTCTAGAGATAGATTAAATGTTATGTTTAATTTATTGCAATATATTTTCTTTTCTGCAACCAAATTTTCTATGATATGGCCAATAGTTAAAGATTCAGAGCGTGTCTTGAGCATAGTTGTTGGTGTATGTGTTTCAAGAATATTATCTGCAATTTGAAGGATGCGTTTCGTTACTTTATTAATTAAATTTTTATTTTCTTCTTTAAGCTCACTAGAAAGAGTGCTGATTGTTTCTAAAGCTAATACAGGTGAACGGATATCATGGGCAACTTGCAGTGCCATCTGATATTTAGCGTCTTCAATTTTGTTTTTTTCGATGACATCACGTTGTTCATGCAATTCTGTGATAAAGGATTGAGTCTTGTGATACAGATCCCTAATCTCAGTTGCAGCGCTGTTAAAATTTAACTGTTTTTTATTCAATGTGTCATCGCTGTCCAGTGTATATTTCAAAGGCTTTACAATACGAAAGTGCAGCTGCTTTCTGATCCGTTGATACATTAACAGAGCGGCTGTGATGAAAATTAGAATGATTCCCAGCGATAAACTGAGTGGAATAGCAATATCTTTTGTTTTAATCATGGATTCAATGTTAAGACATTGATTTGGCGATATACCTGCTAACTTCCATGAAGATGATACAGTCTTGTTTGATAAAAGATCTATGATTGAAAAGTAAATGGGATTGGGTTTTTCTTCCACAATTGCCAGGTGCTTTAGTGTATGTTTATTTTTAAATTCATTTAGCACCGCATAGGTGGCATGCTTATTCTGAATGATAATATCGCCAATAATTGCTTTAGAGAGTAGTTGATAGATCAGTTCATGTCGATTGATTTCACGAGCATGGATATCTTGCATATGTTGTGTGAATAAAATACCAGAGAGTAGGCATGATAATAGAATTAGGATAAGGGCGGGCCAGAAGGCAGCTTGAAAACATATTTTAGCGATACTTCTTGTTGTTTTCATGAGGTTTTCACATAATTTGAGAAGATAATCTTACCATTCTGTAAGTGATAGATAGAGTATTGTGTTTCTGTTTGAAAATGTGTTTTTGATTGCTGTAATAAATATTTTTTGAACTCATTTTTATTGATTGGCTTAGTCTTGCATAGATCATCTGTTAGCGTTCGAATCATTGATACAAGTGAATAAATACTGTATGGAGGGGTAACTAAAGAGCCATCAATTTCTCTTTCTAATGAATGTGCGTCGTAGAAATTACTTTTCTCTTCTTTTTTTACACCAAAACGAACCGCCATACCCATAGTATTAGGATGGATATTATATCCTTGTATAAAGCTAAAGGTATCCTCTCCCCATCCATCTGCGCCGACGTATTTTAAGTTTGGATTTATGCGCTGTGTTTCCGAAATGATATAACCAGATAGCTCAGAATAGTTAGGAATAACTAAATAGTCTGGTTTTAGAGTTTGTATATTTGAAATTAATTTTTTGATATCAGGTGTATTATCACCAACAGATATATAGAATAAAGGCTGATGCCTTGGGTTCTCTATTTGAAAATTTTTGGAAAATTCCACACAAGATTGGCATCGAGCATCAACAATAATACCGTACGTAGTGCCATAATTTCTGTTTTTTACTTCTTGCACCATGACTTTAGCAAGAGAGGAAGTTGTTGGATACATTGAGAAAAGATGTGGAGTATTATTGAGGACAGTATCAGAATTGGCCATAGTAGAAATGGTTGGAGTATCATCAATAATTGTTAGTGCTGTCTTAATATGACCGCTTCGTCTTGGGCCAATAACTAACCATGGTTCAGTTTTGCGCACTTGTTTCGCATTTTCCAGCAAATCAAGTGCATCAAATGTATCAAAATAAGAAATATTTGCAGTTAATTTATATCCACATTGGTTAAGCTTGCGATCATTTTCACCAATTGCATAATACAAGGTTGATTCATACAGCCGCTTATAACGCTCAGATGAGCTAGGAGCTGTAGGTGACAAGCTTTCTAATAACCCGATTTTTACGTGTATTAGTGGTTTATCTTGCTCAGCAGAAATTCCAGTTGTAAAAAATAAAGCTGAGAGCAGTAATAAAACTCTAGAGTTTTTCCCAAAGTAAATAGGCATGTCCATATTCGCCTTCAGCGGTAAGTTGTAACTGATTTTTCTTAACTAATTCAGCATTTCTGATGAGTTCTTTGCCTATACGATGTGGGTTGGATGCATTATCAACAAAATGGGTGATTTCATTTTTTCCAGTAACTTTGTATTGTCCAGAATAAAATAGAATATTTTTTTCTAAATTTTGAGCGCTCTCTTCTATGTTAGCACCAGAATTAATACATGTAGACATATGGCCAGATTCATCATAGATTAGTAATCCATTTGGGTTTGGCCCCCATTTTTTTGTATCGCCATTAGGTTGTGTGATCTTGAAATCAAGTAATTTCCATGAACCTAAAACATTTTTTTTACTGATAGGGGTAAGACTTTCCATTGTTCTATTCCTTTGATTTGTTGTAGAAAAGCAGCTCGATGGCGTACACCCCACACAAACTAAAAATGTTAGGTGAAAAATAATCAATTTTGCCATCCATTGTAGAAATAATTTTTTCGTTTTCATAAGATAAAAATGAAATAAACACTTTAGTTCCATGAACAACACAAAGTGTGTTGCTTAAAGATAAGAGGTCTTCAGGGGTTAATTCTTTTGCAAGAGCAGTGGCACCATTCGGTATTATAGATGGACATAGATCTTTATCAATATCAATAGGGGTTAATGTAGTTAATTTTTTTCTTATTTCTTCTAAGCAAGAAGGGGTGTTGCTGATAATATTTTGTTGAGAATGATCAAAAATAATCTGACAGCTAGCTTTGTCTTTTAAAAATAAATCGCTCTCACAAATGATGCCTTCGAGCTTGAATTTATGTACCAGCCGTTCTGCTATTTTGGGGCTGATTTTGAGTTTTTCTGTCTCAATCGACTTTAAGGTGCCTGAGCGTATAATCCCGTCTAAACAAAACGCTGATTGATTTTTTTTTGCAATTTTTTGACGCAAAAATTTGAGCCGTTTTGCAGGCGAAATTTTCAATAGCACATCTCGGATAGTTTCAGTATTATCCATTGAGATAAAAAGCCTTATTGTGGTATGAATATTGTTTAAGTTGATTATCTGTATCTAGTAGAGCAATACCGCCTTGTGCTGAAACGGTTAAATAAGACTTATAATCAATTTCATTCAGTAATTCTGTTCGTTTAGCAATATAGTCTTGAGTTTCTAATTGAGTGTCAAATCCAAAAGCATCTTCAATATTATATTGAAATTGCATCTTGATGGTTTCTATTTGTTTTTCAAGGTGATTTGCAAGGTAATCCAGCGATTGTATTCCATTTTTCTGCACAAATAGATCAATGAGATCGTTATTGTGTAAATCAATAGCTTCTACGATATGCAACTCAGATGTCAATAAAATAACAAATGGACATGGAATATATTCATGTATTTTTTTACTGATCTCAATACCATTTGTGGATTGATTGCGTAGGTGGTGATCAACAACCAAAATTGCTGGCAACTCAGATAGGTCTAGTAACGTTTGTTTTATGCTTTGATTGGTGATTGGATTTGCATAAAAAGTTTGCACGATGTCTTGCGGTGATTCTGGTAAATAGCATTCAGAAAGAATATGATTAAAGTAGTGATCAGGATCTGTAAAATATGTAACTTTCGCTGATTGCCCTAGCTTTTTTTCAAGATATAGCGATGTTACTTCTACAAATGCAGCATCATCATCTAATAAAAGAATATTTGTTTTGCTATCTGCTATCAAAAGACTTCCTCCTCCCTAATGATATGCAGTTAAGTTGAACGCCTTGTTCAAACTTTAGGCAACATGATATCACGGTATTCATTAAAAACAATTATTTTAAATGATATTTATTTTAGTTTAAATATTCATTTGATATTAACAAAAAGTATAAATATACTTTTTGTTTGGCAGGTAATTGTCGTTAATTAAGATGCTCAATTTAATAAGGCAAGGAAGTAAAGGATGAAGGAAGCAGGGCACCTCTGTTGGTTTTATAGCGTTTGGTGGGAAGAGCAAAAACGTCAGGTAGATTGTTTAGTTGACTTAAATATTTCAACTGTCCCAGAGCTTAATGATGGCTTTTGGTTGATACGGGACGAACATGGACTTGTTCTTATGCGGGCAGGGAAGATCATGTCAGGCAGTATTCTAGGTCAGGGGGTATCTTGGTCAATAGAAGTCTAAAACGGCTGTCTCTGGGCTTCCAGCGGGCTTCCAAAATTGCTTGTAATTCGGTGACAGATTCTAACCCATTGATTTTACTGGTGCCCCGGGCAGGAATCGAACCTGCGACCTGCCCCTTAGGAGGGGGCCGCGCTATCCACTGTGCCACCGAGGCGGGGAAATCAATGTACCCCATTTAAAATGGGGCTTAAAACGAGGAAGGAATTCTTATTGTGCTATATAACAAACTCATAAAGAGCTGTTATCACAAGAGAAATGAGTGTTAACCCAAAGAGAAACTTTAACATTGGTATACCGTAAGGCTGGTAGGGCTTAAGTTCATTGATTAAGCTTTCTTCCTTCATACTATATATATCCTAGGTTGTTAATCTATACTGAGTTTAGCATGTAAAAAAGAAAGCTGTAAAGCATTTCATAAGTTGATTAACTTGTTTTCTTGCCATCGTTGAAGCGGTTCATGATTTTGCTTTGCTGCATTTTACCAACCAATTCAATTAAATAGAGCTGTTTATCCGCTGTCACATCCAGAAACTGACAACATAAGATGGTTGATTTCTGTGATAAATCATAATAAACGCGTTTGATTTCAAGTGAAAAAGAAGTTGGTTTGGTATAAGGCGATACCAATAAACATTGATCGATAAAGCGCATTCCCTCAACAACGGGCGTGATATTGTATTTTACAGCCAATCGAACACCTGAAACGGAAATGTCTGCTACTTTGGCGGCTATTCTAGGTTGATTGGGCAAATATAAATCAGCGCGTAGAGAATTCTCATACAATACGGGAACACGATACGATTGTCGGCGTTGTTTATAATTTACATCTTGAGGGTAGGGAAGATAATAAAAACTCAGCTCATTCTGATCTGAATGCTGAATAATACGTGTATTAAAAGAAAGAAATACGCCTTGCTCTTTAGATGAGATAGTAAAAGGATTGCCTTGAATGGCAAGGTGGTGGCCTTCTATCGGCGTAATTTCATCTAAGATGATATATTCTTGAGTCGGATGAATTTCAAGAAGTAAACTCACAAAAATTTCAGAGGAGCCTGGAAACTGAATGCTTAATATGCTTCTGGAAGTAATAAGATTTTGTAATATTTTTTCAATGTAAATAGAATGATTTAAATGAGATGTGGGCTTTTCTGCTTGCTTCTTTTGAGGCTTATTTCCCCAAAAACCCTTAATACGTTCCCACATAATTACACCTTGTGCTGTCGTGTTGAGAGAGAATGCTTTGATTGTTGATTGGGATGATAGGTTTCTGTCGTTTGAGTTAATAAGTTGAGCAAGCGATCGTTATAATTCTTCATTCCCATCACAAGCATGCCATTAATAAGATTGGTTTCCTGTGCACACTGTAAGGCAGTTATAAACCTATTCCAACGCTCCATCAATGTTGTAGGCGCACCTTGCAATAAGGTTTCCATACCTTGTTTGTTAAAATCAAGACTGTGAGTGTCTAATAAGTTTTTTAATTTTTGTATAGTAATATTCAAAATGTCAAATTGTGTTTCTTTGAGGGTTAAAATAGGTTCTAATTCGTTTAATTTATGTTTCTGTAAAATACTTTTTTCTAGTGTCAGCGTATTGCAGAGTGCTTCAAGTTGCGTGTGTAGTTCAGATAATAACACTTCTATTGTTTTGTGATTCTCTGGGCTAGACATTATAAAAATTCCTTCTATATTATCTTATCTAGATGCTACTTGGATAAAAATTTTTCCATTTCCATCATTTTTTCAGCAATTTTTTCAGAGGCTTTTTCACCAACTTTGCCAGGTTGTTGAATGCCTAGCTCAAGCTTTTGTACTTTGAGCTTTACTTCTTCGACACGTTTAGGATCAATAGGATTTTGCTTGCTTAGCTCGTGACTAATATTGTTTAGAAATTTAAGCTTTTCAGTGATCTGCATTAAGCTTTCTGCCAGAGGGGATGCTGTAGCACTGCTTGCTGAGCTTATGATGTCTTCAGCCATTTTTTCGTTACTGATATCATCTGTTTTAGCATACAGCATTGGGTTCAGTAGAGGGTTGTTGCCATCTATTTTCATATACTAAATTCCTTTTTACTTCGGTCGTCACAGACGAGCACGATACAATTATAGTTGAAAGATATCATATGATGCTTATAAATTAATAACCACGGTATCAGAGGAGAGTACTTCACCTTCAACTGTCAGGTTAGAAGCCTTATTTTTGACAGTTACAGTTTGTCCTTTAATACCATCTTGCATTGCAATACCCAGCGCTTGCACTCTAATGCCTTTACCTTGGCTAACAATGTTTACAGCACTACCTCTTTTGACCAGAACAGCTTCTTGAATCATGCTTGGTCTGATTAAGGTACCTTGACTGATAGGTCTAGATATGACTTTGCCAATGATATCATTAGGATTTTCATAGTAGCCTTGAGAAAGTGTTGTAATATTTTGTCTTATCAAAGCAATATCAGATAGTTGGATTATCTTGCCTTTAGATAATAATTCGCTGGAAACAGCCACTGTTTTGAATATTTGCACCTGTACTGGCAAAGAAATTTTCCACGCAGTAGGGCTTTCGCATCTAATGTCCAGGCTTAAGCGGCCTTGATTTACTTCACCATGACGCTTGCTAATAGATAAAGGATGAGCGCAACTTGTTAAGTTCATTTGACTATCCAGATAGCCAAGTACCACATTGTAATCGTCATTATTTGGATAAAGGGTTTGCACATCTTGCTTAACAAAGTCTGTAACGGCATTCTTTAGTTCATCCATACTGGTTGTATTCGCATGTGATTTTAAGACGGCTAAATACAAAACGGGTACAAAGAGTAAGAATTTAACAATCATATGAATATCCCTAATTGTCAACAAGTTGACATTATATATGGCTCCTCTTATATGCCAGCATAATCTATGCCAAATTGCCATTTTGTGAGGGATGGGCAAGCTATTGCCGGTGCTTACGGCCAATTTCTCTGTTTTACAAATCGATATAAACACAATGCTTTGATAAATATAAAAAATAAATTTGGCATCTTAATTGCTATTACTAGTTTGCTGACAAAAATAAAAAATGGTCAAAGGGAGAGGACGCATGCTTTCAGAATTACAGCAAACATTTAGCCTACATGAAAACATGTTGAATATAAGATCAAAAAGAGCAGAGATCATCGCAAGTAATCTCGTGAATGCAGATACCCCTGGTTATAAAGCCAAAGACATAGATTTCAAAAGAGTGATTGATAACATGTCTGATGAGGGTGGAATGCTTACAACCACAGCTGCTCAGCATATTTCGGATGAAAATGATATGAGCGGTGGGGAAGAAATGTTGCTTTATCGCATCCCAAATCAAGCCTCTTTAGATGGTAATACGGTTGATACTCAAATTGAAAATGCACAATTTACAGAAAATACGATGCATTATATTGCTTCGTTACGTTTTCTAGATGGAAAAATTAAAAGCACATTAGCAGCAATAAAAGGCGAATAATTATGGGAATGTTTCAAATTTTTGATGTGGCTGGTCAAGGTATGAGTGCTCAGACAGTGAGATTAAACACCACCGCGAGTAATATGGCAAATGCATCCAGTGTATCGAGCAGCATAGATAAGACCTATCGCGCACGTAATCCTGTGTTTGCAACTGTTTTAAACAATGAGACAGAAGCGGATGTCGCTTTTGATGACAGTGATTATCAGTCTGCTGGCGTTCAAGTGCTGGGCATTGTCGAAAGCAATAAAGCGCTACAAACAAAATATGAGCCAGAGCATCCAATCGCCAATGAAGAAGGATATATTTTTCTTCCTAATGTGAACATGATGCATGAAATGGCAAATATGATATCTGCTTCTAGAACATATCAAATGAATGTACAGATAATGAACACAACAAAGCAGCTAATGCAAGAAACCATAAGATTAGGTCGTTAGAGGTAAGGCATGACTACAAATATAATACCGAGTGTAAGTTTAGCGGACATTGGTTTAAACACACCAACGCAAGCAAATAAAAAAGAAGACTCGCAGAGTGCTGATTTTTTGCAATTATTTGTAACGCAGCTTAAAAATCAAGATCCTTTAGAGCCTGAAAAGGGTGCTGATTTCTTAGCGCAATTGGCTCAATTTAGTACCGTTGAAGGTATTAAAAATATGGAGCAATCGTTAACCAATGTGGCAAGTGCATTATCTTCTTCTCAAGCCTTGCAAGCAACCTCATTGGTTGGAAAGAAAGTTGAGGTTTTAACCAATCAAGCAATGCTCTCAAATGGAGAGGCCATTCGAGGTTCAATGGTGCTGACTGAAAGAATGGATAACCTAAGAATGGAGATCCGTAATGCCAGTGGTGAAGTTGTGAAAACATATGAATACGGCAGTCAAGCTAAAGGTGATTTTGCATTTAGTTGGGATGGCCTAGACAGCGATGGGCAGGCTGTGGCACCTGGTAAGTATACCCTTACAGCAATGGGAAGTGTGCTTGGGAAGGAAACTCCATTGAATACTTACGTGGCATCGAATGTTGAAAGTGTCAGCATTAATAAAAATGGGCAAGCCTTAGGTATTAATATTACAGGATTAGGACAAGTTTCAATAAATGATGTTAAGACAATAAGCTAAACATCAAAATATTTTTAGAAGGAAAGTCGTCATGGCGTTTAACACAGCATTAAGTGGTTTGAAAGCAGCTTCCAGCGATCTGAGTGTGATTGGTAATAATATTGCAAATGCAAGCACAACAGGCTTTAAAGAGTCTAGAGCAGAATTTGCTGATATATATGCAAATTCTGCCTTTGGTGCATCTGGAACAGCAATTGGTTCTGGTATTTTACTTTCACAAGTATCGCAACAATTTTCTCAAGGTCAAATTGAGTTTACGAATAATAATTTAGATTTAGCGGTAAGTGGTGAAGGATTTTTTATTCTTAGCGATAATGGTTCGATCTCTTATTCTCGCGCAGGTGCATTTGGTGTCGATAAAGATGGTTATATTGTAAATGCATCAAATCAAAAGTTGAGAGGTTTTTTAGCAGATCCACAGGGTACTATCACTGGAGCACAAGGTGATTTGCAAATTACAAATGCAAGTTTAGCGCCCAGAGCTACGGGTAGTATTAGTATCGATGTTAACCTTGATTCATCTACAAAGCCACCGGCCGCTCCTTTTCAGGCTGGATTTACGCCGGCTAATCCGCCAGATCCATCTAGCTATAATAAATCGACCTCAACCACGGTGTATGATAGCTTAGGGAATTCACATATTGTGACAAGCTATTTTGTAAAAGCACCTGCGCAAAATACATGGAATATTTATGTAGGGATTGATGGAACAGATGTCACACCAACAGCGGCAACGCCACCTGTGGGGGCACCACCTGTTGCGTATGGAGCAGGGGAGCTACCTGCACCTTATACCGTCGTATTTGACTCTTCTGGAAAATTCATTGTGAATAATACAGGTGCGCCGCCTCAATATTATGGCGCAGGTCCTGTGGTGAGTTCTGCATCGGGATTAGCAAACTCGGGAACAATACCCTCTTTGAGCTTAAATGAATTAATTATCAATGGTATACCCATTGATGCTGCAAAAAATACATCGGATATTTTTTCAACCTCAGATGCATCGGCAAGTGCTATTGCCAATGTAGCGGCAATTAATGCCACCAGTAATCTTCATGGGGTCATTGCCACGACAAATCCGAATATATTAGACATAGGCGTTCCTACTTTAGGTGCGCTTGCTGCGGGTGATCTAAGCATCAATGGTGTTGCCATTGTGGGCGCTGTTGCCTCTGATGCTGATTTATTAAATTTAGTAAATGCACAAACGCCAAATACAGGTGTTGTGGCAACTCAACCAGGTGGTCCAGGCAGTGAGGTTATTTTGACTGCAACTGATGCACGTAATATTCAATTAGAATCAGATGGTACAACAGGGGGTGCCACATTTTCTAATTTTAATTTAAATGGTGGTGTAGCACTTAATCAGACGCAACGTGGAACCTATAATTTATCAACTGCAAACAACCGTGGTATTACCATTGGGGGTACTTCTCCTGGGGATATTGGTTTATCTTTGGGGCCACAATCTGGCATCATTCAAACAAGTTCAGATCCCATTTCCATTCAAGATTGGGTGCCTGTTGGTGGTGCCGCAGGCCCACAGCTTCTTAATTTTGACTTTAGTCAATCTACACAGTTTGGTGAAAATTTTGCTGTGCAAGGCTTGAGTCAAGATGGCTATTCAACCGGCAGACTATCAGGGGTGGATGTTAATGCAGGTGGAACGATTATTGCAAGATATAGTAACGGACAATCACTTGCCTTAGGACAGGTAGCACTTGCCAACTTTGGTAATGTGCAAGGCTTGAGTCCACAGGGAGGTAGTTGGGTTGAAACTTTTGCATCAGGTCCTGCATTAATTGGTGCTGCAGGCACAGCTGATTTGGGCTTGGTTCAATCGGGCGCTTTAGAAGGATCGAATGTAGAATTAACTGATCAGCTTGTAGCGCTTATTTTGGCACAAAGAAACTTTCAAGCCAATGCCCAAACGATACGAACGTCTGATGCAATAACACAGACCATTATTAATTTAAGGTAACAATGAATTATGGATGAGATGTTGTATGTAACGATGAGTGGGGCAGAAAACACTTTTTATGCACAAAGTGTGAATGCCAATAACTTAGCAAATGCTAGTACAACGGCCTTTAAGGCAGATCTTGCACAATTTCGTAGCATGCCCGTGTTTGGAGATTCACTTCCATCACGGGTTTATGCTTTAGCAGAGAAAGCAGCAACGGATTTTAGTCCAGGAACCTTGATTCCAACAGGCAGAGATCTTGATATGGCAATCAAGGGAGAAGGTTGGTTTGCTGTTTTAAATGCACAAAATAAAGAAGCCTATATGCGAAATGGTAGTTTGAAGATCGATCAAGACGGTAAATTGCTCACGGAAAATGATTTGGCCGTAATGGGAGAGGGTGGGGAAATATTTATTCCAGCAGCACAAAAAATTGAAATCGGTATTGATGGCACGGTGAGTTATGTGCCGCTGGGTTCTTCTACTAATACGCAAATTGTAGTCGATCGAATTAAACTAGTACGCCCAGACATTACAAATCTTGAAAAAAAAGAAGATGGGTTAATTTACTCAAAAGATAATGCAACATTTGAAAGAGATATTTCTGTCACACTTTCTTCAGGTTTTCTTGAAGCAAGTAATGTTAATGCAGTAGAGTCGATTGCTAATATGATTTCTTTAGCAAGACAATTTGAAATTCAATTAAAGTTGATGAAACAAGCTGAGCAAAATGATGAGGCTTCTACATCAATATTAACGATATCGTAAGTTTAAAAAATAATATATTGCCTAGAGAATGAGGCATATATCAAGGAGTGAATCATGCATCCAGCACTTTGGATCAGTGTAACAGGTTTAGAGGCTCAAAACACAGATATTAGAGTTATTTCCAATAATTTAGCAAACGTGAGCACGACAGGCTATAAAAAAAGCAGAGCAGTTTTTGAAGATTTGTTATATCAAAATGTTCGCCAGCCTGGTGGTCAATCTACCGAAAATACTGAGTTACCTTCTGGTCTGATGCTGGGTACGGGTGTAAAAACACTTGCAACACAAAAAATATTTACTCAAGGTTCAGTGATTAATACTCAAAACCAATTAGATTTAGCAATCAATGGAAAAGGTTTTTTTCAAATCACACGTCCAGATGGCACCATTGCCTATACAAGAGACGGTTCATTTCAATTGAACAGTCAAGGACAAATAGTGACTGGCAATGGTTATTTGTTAGATCCTAATATTACTGTTCCAGATGATACAGTCAGTATTACTATTGGTACAGATGGCATTGTATCCGTTTTGACACAAGGCAATACTACACCACAGCAAATTGGTAACATCGAAATCGCTGACTTTATCAATCCAGCAGGTTTGCAACCGATTGGTGAAAACCAATACACAGAAACAGCTGCCAGTGGAACACCGACAACAGGTACGCCTGGTTTAACTGGATTAGGAAGCGTAGCGCAAGGATCCCTAGAGAGTTCGAATGTCAATGTGGTAGAAGAATTGGTGCGATTGATTCAAACGCAAAGAGCGTATGAAATGAATGCCAAATCAGTTGAAACAGTGGATGGTATGCTGCGATATCTATCACAAAATTTATAAAATAGGATGTAATATGATTAGACAGGGATTGGTTGTTTTGAGTGTGTTTGGGTTAGTCGGATGCGCGCATTTTGATAGCCCGAACG
This sequence comes from Candidatus Berkiella sp., assembly GCA_050252335.1. Lineage (GTDB taxonomy): Bacteria > Pseudomonadota > Gammaproteobacteria > Berkiellales > Berkiellaceae > Berkiella_A. The sequence continues at coordinate 54,554 of JBFWLB010000010.1, forward strand.
ATCCAAATTTTGCACCTGTTATGCCAGAGGTGCGTAAACCACTCACACCTGATATGGGGTCGATTTATCATCCGGGTCTAGGCTTGTCACTGTATGAGGATATCAAAGCGCATCAGATTGGTGACATTATTACTGTTATTTTTAATGAGAAAATGGATGCGTCTAAATCTGCTGATTCAAAGCTAAAAAAAGAATCAGATGCAACTATTCTCAACCCCACATTGTTAGGGACGACAGCAGATTTTAGCTTGCCTAAACAATTACCTATCCCTTTAAGCACCACAGACAATTTAAATCTTGCAACAAGCATTGATGCCAAACGTGAGTTTAAAGGTGAGGCAGATGCAGCGCAAAAAAATAAACTAACAGGTAGAATTACCGTGATGGTAACGCAAGTTTTACCCAATGGTAATTTATATGTGAGGGGAGAAAAATGGATTAATATTAATCATGGAGATGAGTTTGTGCGTGTGGCAGGTATTGTCAGGCCACAAGATATTCATCCTGATAATACTATTGAGTCCGATAGAATTGCTGATGCACGTATATCCTATAGTGGCCGTGGTTCATTAACAAATACATCTAAGCCAGGATGGATAACTAAAATGGTGAATAGTTCATTATGGCCATTGTAGTCTTCGCACATGAATATTAGGCGGTGTTGTCTTCGCCTTCTCGCAATCCTCATGTACTTTTATGTACATTCCGGTTGCTCGAGGCTTGACGCCTACCCTAAAAATCATGTGCTGTGACTATATAGTCTTAGCCTATGAATTTGGAGTGGAATAAGCAATGATTAAGAAAATTTTGATGAGTGCCTTTGTTGTATTGTTTTCAGTACAAAGCCATGCTGCACGTGTCAAAGACATTGCATCTATACAAGGCGTGCGTTCCAATCAATTGGTTGGTTATGGTTTGGTAGTTGGTTTGAATGGTACAGGCGACACAGAATCCTTTACGAAGCAATCCTTTAAAAGCATGCTCAATAAATTAGGCGTAACTATTCCTCCAGATGTAAATCCTTCTATTAAAAATGTTGCTGCAGTTGCTTTAAATGGCACTTTGCCTGCATTTGCAAAACCTGGTCAAACTTTAGATGTAACGGTTTCATCCTTAGGCAATGCCAAAAGTTTAAGAGGGGGGACTTTATTATTAGCGCCTCTCAAAGGAGCTGATGGTAATATCTATGCAGTTGCGCAAGGTAATCTTATTGTGGGAGGCTTATCCGCAGAAGGCAATGATGGTTCTAAGGTAACTGTCAATGTGCCTGTTGTTGGCAGAATTCCTAATGGTGCAATGGTGGAGCGAGGCGTACCTAGTCCATTTTTCCAGACGGACCATATTATTTTTAATTTGAATCAATCTGATTTTACTTCGGCGAGACGTGTTTCTGAAATCATTAATCAGTATGTAGGGCCTAAAACGGCTGTGGCATTGGACGGCACTTCTATTAAAGTATTAGTACCTGAAGATATAGAAACAAAAGTTGCTTTTGTTTCTGCCATAGAAAATTTAGAGGTTGCGCCTGGCATTGTTCCTGCACGCATTATTGTTAATTCCAGAACAGGAACAATTGTGATTGGCAAAAATGTTACCGTGGGTCCAGCTGCAATTTCTCATGGTAATTTAACGGTTACCGTTAGTGAAACCAAATCAGTATCACAACCTAACTCTTTAAGTGGTGGTGTTACAACGCCGGTTGATAGATCTGAGGTGGTTGTCTCGCAAGATAAAAGCAGAATGTACTTGTTACTACCAGTAGCATCACTTGATTCAATCGTGGATGCAATCAATAAAGTAGGTGCAGCACCCAGTGATCTAATGGCAATATTAGAGGCATTAAAACAAGCGGGTGCCTTAAATGCAAATATTGAAATTATCTAAAAGTGAGTAATATGGATATTAAACGGGCTGACACTTTTAATTATTATGATATGGGTGCTTTAAAGCAATTTGAAAAACAAGCTGGCAATAATAAAGAAGATCTAGCAGTTGCAGCAAAGCAATTAGAGTCTGTATTTCTTGAGATGGTATTAAAGAGTATGCGAGAGGCTGATGAGTGTCTTAAATCAGAGCTATTTGATAGCAGTTCTGAAGATATGTACAGAGACATGTATGATAAGCAGCTTGTTTTATCCTTATCAGAAACGCAGTCAATTGGTTTGCAAGATGTGATTATGAGACAGTTACAGGGACAAATTAGCTTAGATAAGTAGGGAACAAATGAGTGATTTATTAGGGATTGCTTCCTCAGGTTTACAGGCTATACAAAAAGCTTTAAATACAACGTCTCATAATATAAGTAATGTGAATACGCCGGGATACAGTCGGCAAGTTGAGACTTTTGTCGCGCGTCCGGCTGACAAAATAGGTTCTGGATATATTGGAAAGATCGGAA
>JBFWLB010000011.1:0-56463 GCA_050252335.1 Candidatus Berkiella sp.
TATCTTCACAATTCTTAGTGTGATATTTCACTCAATCTATCTTTTTTCCATGATATCCTGATTTTTTAACCATTAACCGGACATCTTGCCTTTGCCAACTACCGGACATTTTAACTTTGCTCTAACACGCATTGATTAATTTTTTTACAATATTGAAATATAACTAAAGAGTGTTTTTGTATAGGTCATTGCTCTATGTTTTTTCATTGAACTAAATTTGGTCAGTCAAAATCTATTTTTTACATTTAATTTTTAGAATAGAACGGGTGATTCAATGGCAAATCTAGGACCTATTATTCGATCTAAAGGTCTGATTGATAATCTCACAGATAGAGATTGGGAAGAGGCAGAAAAATATTTTCAGACTAATCCTAGTGCAAGCAAATTTGATAAATTTTCTTCAGACAACAAAAATAAAGCAAAACATCTGAGAGAACAAAGGGTTAATTGTTCATTTATCAATGTAGAAGGAAAAATTTATGCCATTAAAAATGGTGAATGTGTGGGGGAAGGGAATTTTGGTAAAGTCAAAATTATTCAGGCTAGAAATGGCGATAACTTTGCTGTAAAAATTGAAGGACGACAAAAACGTGGGGAAACAGATCCTGAACTTGCAATCATGAAAACCTTGAATCAATTTCATGGTGAGGCAGAGCGCTTGTATGGGAAAGTTTTTAAAGGGCAAGCTTCACAGACAAAATTATATACAGTCATGGACTTTCATGAAGGTAATGAGTTATTAAGAGAGCTGTATGTTGGAAAAACAGATGAAACACCACATAAAAATTTAACAGAAGAGCAAAAATTGTTACTGGCGATTCGAGCTGCGCAAGCAATACAATACCTGCATGCACATAGGGTTATACATGCAGATATTAAACCTGCAAACCTCATGACCAGAGTAGATGGTGATGTGATTGTTATGGCTGCCATTGATTTTGGCTTTTCTATGGTTTTGAATGAGAGTCAAAAAGTATTACACGATACTTGTAAAGGGTCGCCTCTTTATTGTGCGCCTGAGATTCTTGAGTTAAATTATGATAAAAAGGGCAATCCCATATCTATTAAGAGTGCCAAAGATCCTGCCTCCTATTCTTTTGCATCAGACATATTTGCGCTTGGTGCGATGTTTAAATATGATTTTCATCTAAAAATGGATAATGCATTTTATGAAAAAATAATGAATGTTGATCCTAGTCAGCGACCTTCAATGGATGAGTTAATAGAAGCATTGTATAGTGAATTGGCAAAACAACCGAATCTTGGTCGTGCTGCACAAAAAATGCTTCAGGAGCGACAGCCGCCACTAGAAATTCAGAAAAATGAAACTCAATTAGATGTAGATATTGTCAATATAAACCGAAGTTTTACACCTTTAAAAAAAGACTCTGAGGTTTCCAAATCTTCAACTAAAGAAGAACAAATATTGAATACTTCGGGTAATAAATACCAACATCTGATTGTAGCCTTAGAGCCTTACAAAAATAATCTTGACATAGAATACAAAAACAAAAGACATCATGCAGGTTGGGGCAGATGGTTAAAGCATATTTCATCGGGTAGAGATGCAAGAAAAGAACAGATGTCAAGTTTAACAACAGCTTTGAATACTTTCATGGAAAGCCCAACAGATATCAACATGAATGAGCTTAGAAAAACTTTAACAAATACTAAAAATGATATTGATAAGGAGTTTCATTTTTTAGGCTCATCCGGGCTTAAAGCAATGATCACGGATATTGAGAAAAAGATAGAAACAGCAAATGAGCCGTTATTAGAATCAAGTAAAAGAGGACCATCGCATTCATAGTGCTTTTTGAGAGAGTGAATGTATTAAAAATATGTGTGAGGTTTTCTATGCCAGCTCTTAAGCCAGAACAGTCCAGCACTGCTAAATCTTCTTGTAAATATGATCTACAGCTTTGGCAGATTGAGAAATTTTTAGAACAATCTCAAGAGCAGCTTAACATTAAAGAAGTTGCCAGATGCCGAAGCTCAGAGCTCTCCACAGGATTTGATGCGGAAAAAGGTGAAACAGTTGAGTTTGATATTATTTTTCTTTCAGATGGATCTACTGTAAAAGCAAATATAACAGTCAAGCCTGGTGAAGATGGCGATGGTAAGGGACCGGGGAGTGGTTTAGAGTTTGCTCTGGATATGTCGAAGATTCATACTGAAGAGCAAGCAAAAGCAGCATTTTCTAAATTTAATGAAATGATCTTGCAAACATTGTTAAAATTCACTCCGGCAGGAGAAGACATTACTTTATATAGTGAGGGCGGTGGGCGTTGGGGCGAGCTTGGTGATAGAGATATGCGCGAAGCAATGCGAAGGCATGAGCAAGATTTTAGAGAGAAAGGTATAAATACCGTCAGTCTAAATGGCCAGATGATTTTAGATTTAAGAGCTGGTGAGAATGAATTGAAATCAGAAGAGCCGAGGAGAGCGAAGCCGTGGGATGTGCCTAAAGGCGCGCCAGACAAAATCTAAGCTATTATATTATTTTTGTTATTTAATCTTGTTTATTTCTCAATATGCCATTGATAATGATGAATAAGCTGTTTAATTAAGAAAAAGATAAGCCCAAGTCCCATCAGGAGCAATGCTTTGGTGAGTAGCAAGGCATCTGTGCTGTACACAGAATAAGCAATCAAAAACGTGAAAAGACCTGCGCCAGTAAACATGAGTATCGCATTTACTGTCCTGTAACCGATGAGTATAAAAATAAGCGATATGCTTAGATAAGGGCTTATAGCGCTCGTAATAATACTGCCAACAATCAACAATATCATGATTGGCATATCAATCGGTTTTAACACATTTTTTCTCAGTAAAACAATATGTGTTATCGCAATGATGGATAAACTGACTTGAGCGAATGCTAAGAAAATATCATGACTATGATAGACATTAGTGATTGGTTGCGTGAGCATAAGATTCATCATTTCGAGTACAATGGCTGCTATATTTGCATATAGCATAGGGCGTAATAACTTTTGTGCCTCAGGCAGTAGAAAGAGCGCGCAAGTAGTTGCACTTAAAAAACACAACGCTAAATGGCTGGTTTCTTCTGGTAAGATTGCAATAAATAAATAGATATTCAAGAGTAGAATGCTTGAAAATCGTACCCACATATCTCGATAAAAGCCATAGCTTATCAGGCTGAACAGAGTAAAGATGCTAAATTTTGTAATCGTAATTGCTATGTTATGATCTGGAATGGCGTGTAATGCAAACAGTATTAATAAATGGCTGCTTAAGAGTGTAATGCGATAGATAAAGGCACTCAGCATAAAAGAATCATAGGTTGATTGGCGCATGAAATAATAGATTGCACCACTTAAGATTCCTAACAACAACCCCAGACTGAATAGTTCTATTATATGATGTTGATTAATAAGATTAGCTGCATATAACCCTATAAAAAAGCAGATATAAAAAATAACAGTTATGCCATAGAAAGCAAATGTTTTTATGGATAGTCTTGATTCAGCGTTTAATTGGCACAATATGGCAATTTCTGCTAAATTCCTTTTTTTTAGTAGCCCCTTTGCTTCTAAGAGATCAAAAAAACCTTGTAGATGATATGTTTTCATAGAATGATCCTTTCAAAGAGGAGCTGATAGAGTGCAGCACATGTCAGTAATGCGCCAAGTAGCAGAAATAAAGTAGCTTCTTTAGAGCGAAAATGATGTAGCCATGCGCCAAGCAGAGTGCTTAATAGCAGCAATGGGAAGCTTAGTACTTGATACAGTGCTGGAATGTCTTGCCATTTCAATAGCATTAATAATATTGTTCCACACAATAACAATAGAGTACCCAACCACTGACAAAAAAGAACAATGAAGTGTCCTAAAGAGGCATGACGATTTAAAAATCTCCAGCTGTAAAATAATGCATTCTCATCCAAATAGCCGGATTGATGGAGATGCTGAATCATAGGCCATCGCACAGGTAAAGAGAGTAATGATGGGCTATCCATGTTCTGATTCATTGGCTGTGGGTGTGTGTTATGTGCATCCATGCAGCTTCTAACCTTGCAATTCTTCAAGCTTACTTTTAGTGTAGTCTTAACTTTTGAGAATGTTTTTTAAGTTGGTAACCCAAGATACAAACAAGGAATATTATGAAGGACGACGTAATTATGCCCACAGAATTAAAAAAAATTTTAGCAGACACCTATGCGCTCTATTTAAAATCTCAAAATTATCACTGGAATGTAGAGGGTATTCATTTTCAAAGTCTACATAGCTTGTTTGAAACGCATTACAAGGCCTTATCTGAAGCAGTGGATGAAATTGCAGAACGTATTCGTGCCTTAGGTTTTAAAGCACCTGGTAGCTTTAAGATTTTTGACTCATTGAAAACGATTACGGATGCTAATGAGAATGCAAGCGCAAAAGAAATGTTAGAAGATCTAAAGCGTTCTCACCAAACGATACAGAAAAATATTATTGCGGCACTTGAAGTTGCACAGCAGCAAAAAGATGAAGTAACGATTGGGCTGCTTGTGGATAGATTGGAATATCATGAAAAAACGCTTTGGATGCTAGGTGCACATCTTGCTGAATGAACGAAGTGAGTACTTATCTTCCCTTGATTACAAGGGAAGAAGCTCGCTTTAGTGAGCAGATTTCAAATCCTTAGCTTTTAATCCCCTCGCCGAAGACGGCGCCCCCTTTGATAGCAAAAGGGGCATAGCGTTTTGCGCCACTGTGTAGATATTAATATTTACGAAGTAATATTAAAGACTACTTTCCACCGCATCATCTGTAATCAGTGCCTGGTAGCGCAAGATTTGTTCTTCTGCATTTTTAAGTGCTTCAGTGCTTCCCATGTCAATAAAAGGATCTGAACAACGTGCAACATGAATTTCTTTGCCGGCGTTTAACCAGGTTGGAAAGCAATCATATTCTAAACTGATTTCTTTATCGGCATTGAGATCTTCTAATAGGTGGCTGCGTAGTAGATATACGCCGGCGTTCACAACATCAGTGCCAGATTTTTTCTCATGAAAGCCAATTAAGCGGTTTTCACTGTCACATTCAAGAGAGCCATATCGCCCTGCATTCGCAACTTTTGCGCCCATGATGATGCCATCTAAATTTGGGTTGTTGTGTAATTTGCTTAAACTTGGTTTTAGGTTAGTGAGTAAGAGGGAGTCACCATTTGCAACCAAAATGGTTGAAGAGGGGTAGCGTCTTACACAAAAGGCAGCTGCACCCGCTGTACCCAAAGGGCGTGATTCTGCAACGACATCAACAAAAAAATCATTTTGTTGACTAGATATTTGGCTTGCCCAAGCGGTTATTTTGTCTGCGCCAAAGCCTGCAGAAAATATAATGTGCTTGAATCCTTGCTGCTTTAGCCATTTTGTTATCCAAGAAACAACAGGCTCTCCAGCGATTGGTAATAACCCAAGTGGTGTATCTGGGTTTGTTTCACTGATAATATTATGTTTGCCACCAACTAACACAATCGCAATCATTATTTTTATTATCTTCCATGTGCAATCTGATAAAGAAGAAAAATAACTTCCTTTTCACTGTCATGCAATAGTTTTTAGAAATTAACTAAAGCTTTTATTTTTTCAGTTAACTTTCTGCTTGCACTAGATATTTTTTTAGAAACTTATCTGCTTAGCCTACTTGGTTGTATTTGCTACTAAACTCGGTACAATCTGACCGGCATTAAAGAAATAAAATATGGAAGGAATGCAGGCTATGTCGAGCAAAAAAGCGTTGATTACGGGTATTACTGGCCAAGACGGTTCCTATTTGGCAGAACTACTGCTCAACAAGGGTTATGAGGTGCATGGCATTAAGCGTAGAACTTCAATGATTAATACGCAACGTATTGATCATTTGTATGAAGATCCGCATCAACAAAATCGACATTTTATTTTGCATTATGGTGACTTGGTCGACGGCACAAGTTTAACGCGTATTATTCAAAAAGTGATGCCAGATGAAATTTATCATTTAGCGGCACAAAGCCATGTAAAAGTTTCATTTGATGCCCCTGAATATACAGGAGATGTGAATGGTCTTGGCACTTTAAGAATTTTAGAAGCCATTCGTATGCTAGGCCTTGAAAAGAAAACAAAATTTTATCAAGCATCTACTTCAGAATTATATGGTAAAGTACAAGAGATTCCTCAAAAAGAAACAACACCTTTCTACCCTAGATCGCCTTACGCTGTAGCAAAATTATATGCTTATTGGATGACGGTCAATTATAGGGAAGCTTATAATATCTTTGCTTGTAATGGCATTTTATTTAATCATGAATCACCTGTCAGAGGGGAAACCTTTGTTACACGCAAGATAACGCGCGCGCTATCACGTATCAAATTAGGGTTACAAGATTGCCTCTATTTAGGCAACATGGATGCAAAACGTGATTGGGGACATGCAAAAGATTATGTAGAAATGCAATGGCTCATGTTGCAACAAGATGAACCAGATGATTATGTTATTGCAACAGGTATTCAAAAAACAGTGCGAGAATTTGTTGAATTATCTGCACGAGAATTAAAGATTGATTTAGTGTGGGAAGGAACAGGTGAAAGCGAAAAAGGATTCGATGCAAAAACAGGCACCTGTATTGTCGCTGTTGATCCAGCCTATTATCGCCCTACAGAAGTAGAAACTTTATTAGGAGACGCAAGCAAAGCAAAAGCAAAGCTTGGCTGGGTGCCTAAAATTAGTTTTGAAGCATTGGTTAAAGAAATGGTTTTATCTGATTGGAAAGAAGCGCAAAAAGAAGCTGCGCTCAAAGGCCTAACACATATTCATGAGAGTGCGCTGATTATATGATGATGGAAAAAAATGCAAGGATCTATGTAGCGGGTCACACTGGCTTAGTAGGCAGCGCTATTGTAAGAGCGCTTAAAAAATTAGACTATCAGAATATTTTAACGCGTAGTCATCAGTCGCTTGAATTGACAGATCAGAATGCGGTTGCGCAGTTTTTTGAAAGTCATCAGCCAGAATATGTGGTATTAGCCGCAGCGAAAGTAGGTGGTATTTACGCTAATAATCACTATCCAGCGGATTTTATTGCTCAGAATTTAAGCATTCAATCCAACGTCATTCATCAGTCTAAAATGCATGGTGTAAAACGCTTGCTCTTTTTAGGCTCTTCTTGCATTTATCCACGAGAGTGCCCTCAGCCCATCAAAGAAGCGTATTTGCTTTCAGGGCCCTTAGAGCCTACGAACAGACCCTATGCTCTTGCTAAAATTGCGGGTATAGAAATGTGCTGGGCTTACAATCGCCAATATGGTACGCAATATTTGGCTGCAATGCCCACCAATTTGTATGGGCCAGGTGACAATTATGATTTAAAAAATTCCCATGTTATTCCGGCATTGATTCGCAAAATGCATGAAGCAAAAATTGCTAATAAAGCAGAAGTTGAAATATGGGGCACCGGTACACCCAGACGAGAGTTTTTATATAGCGATGATTTAGCAGAGGCCTGCGTATTTTTGTTGAACCTGGATGAAAGCAAATATAGTGCGTTGGTAAGTTCAGAAACACAAGCTCCTCTTGTGAATGTGGGCTGTGGAGAAGATGTAACTATTGCAGAATTAGCAACAGTGATTGCCAGTGTTGTCGGCTTTGATGGCAAGATTAATTACAATACCGCAATGCCTGATGGTACACCCCGTAAGCTTCTGTGTGTTGAGAGGATGCAAGCGCTTGGTTGGAGTGCACAAACGCGTCTTAGCGATGGTTTGCATGTAGCATATGAAGAATATAAAAATTCTCTCTAAGTGAGGAGGCGCTATTTATAATCAATCTATGATTAATTTTTATTACACCCTATTTTTAAGAAATCAGTTTCAGATAAGTTCATTTTATCTTGTGGAATCATGGCTAAATTTGGATAATCTGATATGACTTTTTCTAAGAAAGATATATTAATACGATCATTTATCTCAGGGCTTTTATTACTGATATGCTTTAATATTCTAGCGTAAAGGACATCACCACCATGTATACCATCAATAAATTCGCAATCAGACGTGTCTAATACATAAGGATCATGAAAATCAAAGTATTCCAATCCATTTTCAGATAGCTTATTACGTAATTCCTCTATGAATTTATAATGCTCAGAGAATTCACTCATTTTTTTTGCAACAGTTGGTGATAACGGAGGGATAAACAAAATTACTTTTGAACCAGCATTTTTAATATAAGCCACTAAATCTATAAAATTTTTCAGATGTAGTGGATGAGCCCTATCTGCATATTCAAATCTTGCTCCATTTGTTTCTATATTTTGTAAAGATACTTTAAACTTCTCATCAGGGTTTCTTTCTTTTCCGGTTACCGTTTTTGTATAGTAATAAGAACCATCGGAGCCAAAACCATTTTTATTCAAGATCCCATCAACCCCAATTCCATCATTAAAATTTGGTTGTAATATATAAAGCGGGTTTATCATATTCAAATATGCTTTCTTTGAAATTTTGCCATCCCATACCCATTTAAATGGCAAAATATATTTTTTTACAGATATCTTATTTGATAGTTCTAATGGTGGTTTTATTTCTATAGAGGGAGAAATTACATTTTCATTAAACCACCAATAATCTAGACCAATAATAACCATTTCTGGTATTTGTATATTAAAAATGTCTTTTATGTAACTAAATCCCTCATTGATTGAGTTCATTGCTCCACCAGAAGTCATCATTGATTCTTGAAAAAAATCTTTCCTAAATTGCATAACTCTTGAAGATCCCAATATTAATATCTTTGGGGTTAACTCTTTATACATTGCTCTTTTATAGTAATATCCTTGATTACGTGTGGCTAAACCCACAATACATGTATCATCAGCAGACAACTGATTTTTTACCATATCGTCAATAGACAACAATTCACCAGTATTTAGCAAGAATAGCCAATTACCACCCAGTGGAATACAAAGTAAAAGAAAAAAAATGACAGCTTGCTTTAAATATAATTGATACATATAAATTACTAAAACTGAAAATAAAGAAATTCACTTGGTTCTGCTAATAACATAATGGCTATCAGCATCATTAGCGCCATCATAGCAGCCCATTTCATTGTAGGATACCAAACCAAAGAGACAATATTTCCTTTAATTTTTTTCATAGTTTGATTATCCATTGTATGGAATCTACGCATGATTTCTAATGTATTTGGGGTTTTTAATGCAATTACTATGAGTAGCCCTATAAATAATATTCCGTTGTACCAATCCGTTAACCCATTATAGAACATTCCTGTATCTTTAATATTTAATAATTTAAATATTTCAAACTGTTCCATTAATCGATGTGGCAATGAAAAATTATCAAATGAATACATTGCATAAAGTATTGATTTAGCATTTTGAATATTGTCGGCTCTAAATAGAACCCATGCTGTGACAATTGCTACTAAAGTGAGAAAATGATAAAAAACAGAGCATTTTTCATTTTTTGCCCAAGATAAGATAGAAAACTTCGAGGTTAGCCAGCGCCAAAGGTGGTTAATGATAATCAGTGTGCCATGTACCCCACCCCAAATTATAAAAGTCCAGTTTGCTCCGTGCCACAAGCCACCGATTAACATGGTTGTTAATATATTTAGATAACGACGAACATTTCCTTTCTTATTTCCACCTAGAACGATATACAAATAATCTCTCAAAAAAGTTGATAGTGTAATGTGCCATCTTCGCCAGAAATCAATAATACTTTTGGCTTTATAGGGAGAATTGAAATTTGCAGGCAGTTTAATTCCAAACATAATGCCTAAACCAATTGCCATATCAGAATAGCCAGAGAAATCAAAATAAAGCTGCAAAGAATATGCAATTGCGCCTAGCCATGCTTCCCAAAAAGAAAGCATAATTTCTTTTACAGATGCATCAAATACACAATTTGCATAAACAGCAACAGAATCTGCTAGACCAATTTTTTTAATTAATCCTAGGAGAAATAAAGTAAAGCCAATGCTGATTGATTTATTGGATACTTTTAGGTTAGAGAAATTTTCAAACTGTGGCATGATCTGCTTGTGTTGCACAATTGGACCAGCAATTAGCTGTGGGAAAAATGTAATAAATAAAAAATAATCCATAAAATGATATTTCTTTACTGTTCCTTGACTGACATCAACTAGATAAGCAATTTGCTGAAAAGTGAAGAAAGAGATGGCAAGAGGGAGAATAATGGAGGGTATCTGAAGGTTAATGCCTAAATAACTGAGGTTATCAGCAATAAAAGAAGCATATTTAAAGAAAGCAATAAGACTAATATTGAATATAACTCCAAAATATAAAGCCATTGTTTTCAATTTTTTTTGTTTTTGCCAATCAATGATTAAGTTTCCAATTAGATAATTTACTATTATGGAAAAAATCATGAGTAGCAAATACTTTGAATTCCACCAACCATAAAAGAATAGTGAACAAATCACTAACCAATTAATTGCCATCTTGAATAATTGACGCGAGGTAAGTAGATGATAAATGATCAGAGAAATTGGCAAAAAAGCAAATATAAAAATATATGAGTCAAATAACATGTTTATATATTCTCTCTGTATAATCTACCATGAGTGCGTTCTTTATAAATTCTGAGTTTTAGGCGATGGCGAACTCAAAGTCTTGACATGCCTTTTCATAATCAGAAATTTGCCCAATATCAGACCAATATTCCATGAGAGGGAAAGCATCTACACGATGATTGGTGCGGATCAATTCTTCAATAAAAGTTGTCATTGGATAAAATTCACCGATGGGGATATTTTTTACCAGATTTGGATTTAAAATGTAAACGCCGGCATTTACGTAATGTTTATAAATTGGTTTTTCTGTGATTGCTGTGATCTTTTGATTTTTCAATTCCACAGTACCATAAGGTAATTGATAATCAAACTCTCTTATACAAACAGTGCAATCTGCGCCATTTTTTTCATGGAATTCTAATAGACTCCTAAATTTTATTTGTGTGAGTAAATCTCCATTCATTACAAGCATTGCGTTTTGTTCTTTGTCCCTTAAATAATGCAATGCACCAGCTGTACCTAAAGGCATATCCTCATGGATATATTCAATTGAAATATCCCATTTACTACCATCTCCAAAATATTCCTTGATAATTTCAGCTTTATAGCCAACAGTAATACAAAATCTTCTAAAGCCTTCTGCACGTAACTTATTTATATTTAGTTCTAATAAAGGTTTACCACCAATAGTCAACATAGGTTTGGGTAGATGATTAGTGAGTGGTTTTAATCTTTTGCCTAATCCTCCAGACATAATTACAGCTAAATTAGGTTTTTCTGTTGGATTCAAGAGTTCATCCATTGTTTGCAAGCCTTGAACACGGCCTGCCTTGTCAACTAATGGTAGTTGATGAATATGGTGCTTGACCATGATCGCAATAAGTTTTTCTTTGCTGTGATTATCATAAATTACTTTGATTGGCTGGGTATTCATAATATTTTTTACAGCATCAGTTAATTCATAACTTTTCAAAATACCTCTTCTAATATCGCCATCCGTTACGGTTCCAAGTAGCTTCTGATTTTCATCGACTACAAGAGCTACTTGAGCGTGACCTTCTGATATTTTTTGTAATGCTTGTAAAATAGTTGTATCAGGAGAGATAAGTAGTTTTTCAAAGAAATTCATGCCTAATCCTTATGTATGATATTTAGTAACGATGGTATCAATAATGGCTTTCTTTCTGACTTGTGGATTTCGCCCATGATTTTCCTTGACTATGCAAATTCTCTTTTTCTCCTAAGCATACGCTACTTGGTAGAGAAATAACGCGATTAAATAATTCGCATGTGTTACTCAAATCCATTTTAGGGTAATGTTGGTACATAGAGAGAGTATGTATAGGATGCCATAAACCTCGTAATTTGTAGTGATGTTGATTGGCTGTATCGATATATTTTTCAATAAAACTTCGATCTGGCTGCTTTAAAATAAGTGCATTTAACCAATAATTGCTTTTGCAAAAAGTTGGCTCAGTGAGTATTTCTGCATATTCAATATCGCGAAATGCAATTTGATATTTTTTTGCTAACTTTCTTTTTTTTTCAACAAAAGTTGAAATTTGTTCTAGTTGTGCACACCCAAGGGCTGCGTTGATATTAGGTAATCGATAGTTATATCCAATTCTGTCGTGAATAAACTCGAAAGAACTTGGGATTTTTGCAGTGGTAGTCAGATGTTTTGCTAGTTTGGCAAACTCTTCATTATTGCTTAATATTGCACCACCTCCACCTGTGCTAATGATTTTATTACCGTTAAAACTTAAAACAGCAATTTCACCAAAATTACCAGTATGTTTTTCTTTGTAAAATGTTCCTAATGATTCAGCAGCATCTTCGATGATAGTCAAACAAAATTCTTGCGCTATTTTTTTTAAAGCATCCATATCAATTGAATGACCAAAAATATGCACAGGGATAATTGCTTTGATTACTCTTTTAGTATCTTTATTGATGCAATGATTATTTCTGATAATTGTTTTTTCTTGTAAATATTTTTTTAATTTCTCAAGATTGATGCCCAAGTTTGAAGTGTCACTATCAATAAAATGAGGAATAGCGCGGCTATAAATAATTGCATTAGCTGTAGCGATAAAAGTCAGGGATGGAACTAATACTTCGTGCTCAGGAAGGACGCCTGCTACTAGTAAAGCAATATGTAGTGCAGCAGTTCCATTCACGGTTGCCACTACATGGGAAACACCCGTATATTCTGAAATTTTCCTTTCAAATTGGTTTATATATTCTCCAACACTAGAAACCCAGCCACTATCCAAGCAATCTTTTACATAAGACCATTCATTCCCTTGAAATGTAGGTTCATGCAAAGCAATATCCTTTGAAGTTCTGCCTAATACAGTGCTTAGTGCATGTAAACATTCAGCTATTTTATCCATGCTATATATTATAAACCTCTGCTTTATATTTTTGTTGATGTGTGTGATCAGAGAACCATTCAATTGTTTCTTTTAAACCGCTTTCTAACCCTTGCTGACCTGTATAGCAGGGATGCCATTCTAATTGTGTTTTTGCTACTGTATTATCAGAAAGTAGTCTATCCACTTCGCTTTTCTCAGGGCGAATTCTTTGTGGGTCTTGAATTATATTTATGTTTTGATTCATTAACTTTGCAATTAATTGCACGAGATTACTGACAGAGATCTCAAAACCTGTTCCAAGATTCATTGTCATACCTTCAATATTCTTTGCTTGCAATGCCTTGATATAAGCGAGTACGGTATCTGTGACAAAGGTAAAATCTCGAGTTGGTTCTAATGAGCCAAGTTTAATTTCTTTTATGCCTTGGGTAATTTGGGTAATAATCGTTGGAATTAATGCACGTGCAGATTGACGTGGCCCATATGTATTAAAGGGTCTAATGACAGTAACTGGTACGCCAAAAGAGTAATAATAAGACAAAGCCATTTGATCTGCTGCTATTTTTGATGCCGAATAAGGGGATTGTGGTTGTAGAGGATGTTTTTCATCAATTGGTACATATTGAGCGGAGCCATAAACTTCACTTGTTGATGTATGAAAGAATTTCTCAATATTTAATTCTCTTGCTGCTTGGATTAAATTCAAAGTACCACTGATGTTCGTTTCTACGTAATTTTGTGGTGAATGATAAGAGTAGGGTATACCAATCAGTGCGGCCAAATGCATAACAACTTGACAGGACTGCATTGCTTGCCTAACACCAAAGGGATCTCGTATATCACCTGTAAAGATCTCG
This sequence comes from Candidatus Berkiella sp., assembly GCA_050252335.1. Lineage (GTDB taxonomy): Bacteria > Pseudomonadota > Gammaproteobacteria > Berkiellales > Berkiellaceae > Berkiella_A. The sequence continues at coordinate 13,774 of JBFWLB010000011.1, forward strand.
ACTTCTTTTAAGATTGATTTTTCTAAAGAATCGAGCCAACCCCATGAGTTGAAGGAGTTATATAATACAAAAGCTTTGACATTGTAGCCTTGCTTTACCAGATTTTCGACCAAGTGTGATCCTATGAACCCATCTGCCCCGGTAACTAATATTTTATTATTCTTCATTAAGCCTCATACATATGCGTTTACATGCGATTAAATATTTATTTTTTCCTATCTGCGCAGGAAAATATTCTGTGCTGCTTATTTAGAGCACCGTAGAATATTTTTAAGCAATGCGCCATTCATATTTTTCTATGATGTACTAACACATCATTGTGTCCATTATTATTTTGGGGGGAGAGGTATATGATCCCACTCAATTGCTTACTGTTGTTATGCCTAATGTCGACATTTTGCGGATAGATTTTAGCTTACTTTTTAAAAGTGTTACTAGTTTTACACGCAAATTAGTTAGATAAATACCAATCAAATGGTTTGCTTACTACCTAATTAGATTATTTAGATAGCATTTGAAAAATCTTTATTCGGGATCTTAAATTGTATTCATGAATAAAAACTGTAAACTGTCAACTAGATTTTAGGAATGGGTACGTGATAAGCTCGCCAAGCTCATATGACTGAGTAAAAAAAACGACTATTAAGGATCTTTAGGGTTGGCATGAATAATTCTGTATGTATGGACTACAAAGAGCATTGGGATCAAAAATTTCGAACCCAACAATGGGGAAAATATCCTCCAGAAGATCTTGTGCGATTTATTTTCACTCACTATAAACATGTTGATAGAACGCAGATTAAAGTACTTGAGCTAGGATGTGGTCCAGGGGCGAACTTATGGTTCTTAAGCCGAGAAGGGTTTCAGGTCTCGGGGATTGATTGTTCACCAACTGCAATTAAATTAGCAAAAGAATTTGTTGAAACAGAAGTGAACGAGGCTTCCCTTGATTTAAAGATAGGCGATTTTGCTGATTTGCCATGGGAAGATAATAGTTTTGATTGTATTGTTGATATTTACGCTATTTATGCCAACCCATTGAGTGTCATTGAGCGTACAATACAAGAAATTAATCGTGTATTAAAGCCAGGAGGGGTGGGGTACGCTAAGTTTTTTGGTTGTGAAACCACGGGATATGGTTTAGGTGAAGAGCTTGAACATAATACCTTTGATAAAATTTCTAGTGGACCTTGTGCTCATATGGGAATTGCTCATTTTTTTACTTTGCAAGAACTAAAGATTTTGTTTAATCAGTTTCACCTTATAGTGAATAGAACTCTGCGAATGGATGCGGTAAAAGGTTATATGGTGGAGGAGTTAGCGTGCCATTTCCAGAAAAAACTCACCTAAAGATAGACTTTATTACTTTGAGTCGTTCTGATTATGCGAGTATTCGTCCTGTCATTCACGAAAGTTTAAAAACAGATGCGATTACAACAGGTATTCTTGTTGGTGGGAGCCATTTACTTAAGCAATTTGGTAGGGGGCTGTCTGATATTGCGAATGAATTCACTATTGACGATTTAATTCCTTTCATGGATGACAATGATGATACATCTTATGATTTTGCCAAAGCATATGCTAAAGCTGTTACGCAATGTGTGAGCATTTTTTCTAAAAGAAACCCAGATAGGATTTTTATTGTTGGTGATAGGTGGGAATTGCTGGCTGTTGCTACAGCTGCATCAATCTTACGGATTCCAATTGCACATCATTCGGGGGGAGATATCACGCAAGGTTCTGCTGACAACCAAACTCGCTATGCTGTGTCTGCATTATCGCATCTTCATTTTGTTGCTCTTCCAGAACATAAAGAGCGGCTTTTATCTTTAGGCGAAGAATCTTGGCGGGTATTTGTTTCAGGTGAACCAGCATTAACTCAAATCCTTAATATTAAAAAGTCGCCAATTGATATTAAACAACATTTGGAGTTGGGTGAGGCATTTAATGATTTTATTTTAGCGACTTTCCATCCCACAACCTATGATTCTCTTTCATTTAGTGAGCAAGCAGCTTTTTATAACGAGGTTTTAAATCGCCTCAAGCTTCCTATTTTATTGACTGCACCAAACCCGGATCCAGGAACTTTTACTTTTTATGAACGCTTAAAAACCTTTGTTCATGACAATCCTCGAGTTCATTTTGTGGAAAATATGGGGTCTGATGCTTATTATAGTGCAATGATGCAGGCTAAGTTGATGATTGGAAACTCTTCAAGTGGTTTATGGGAGGCGCCTAGCTTTAAACTTCCAGTTGTTAATATTGGAAGAAGACAAGAAGAGCGAGTGCGTGCAAAGAATGTGATTGATGTAGATTTGGAAGTGAATGCTGTTATTCATGCAGTAAACCAAGCGTTGAGTCAGCATTTTTTTGATTCTCTTCATGATTGTGAAAATCCATATGTTTTACCTAATACAAATGCTTTAATTATTGATGGCTTGTTGCAAAGCTGTTCTAGACAAGCTTTACTTGCTAAGCGATTTGAAGATCCTCTCAAAAAATATCGATCTCATGCACCTAGTTCTCAACTGGATCTTGTATGAGTCAGGTACAAATTATTAGCTTGAATCAAACCCAAAAATGGTATGATGTTTTGTCACTTTTTAAAGCTAGTGAGCCTAGCTTTCTGCCAGAATACTATCGAGCTTATTTAAGCAGGGATCCCAGTAGTAGAGCGTTGCTATGGTTTATGCAAGAGGATGACTTTGCTTTTTGCTATCCCTTTGTTATTTCTTCTATCTCAGATAAAACTGACGCATTCTTACAGAAATATCATCAATACAAAGACATTTCCAGTGTGTATGGTTACGGTGGCCCATTAGTAAATGAGCCTAAAGAAGATTTTTTGGCAAAAGCTTGGAACTATTTCGATAAATGGGCGCAAAATGAAAAAATAATAGCCGAATTTACTCGTTTTAGTCCTTATAGTCAGAATCATCGTTTTGCAAACCCCGGCACAAATATTGAAATAAATCGTCAGTTGGCAATTTCTTATTTGCCTGATTCTCAAGAAAAATTTTGGCAGCTTCTTGATTCTAAAACGAGAAACATGATCAGAAAGGCGCAAAAACAGGGATTGCATGTTGAAGAAATGCCACTGAATCATATTAGTTTGTTTCAAGAACTGTATTTGACAACAATGAATAGGAATGCTGCCGCCGATTTCTTTTACTATGATATTCAGTACTATAAAGAATTAATGGCTTTAGATAATAATGCAATAAAGCTGTTTGGTGTTTATCATCAGTCAACATTGGTATCAGCAGTGATAATATTGATTCATAATCATTGTGCGCTGTATCACCTAAGTGCTACTGACTCAAAATATAGATCATTGGGTGCTGGAAATTTAGCGCTTTGGCACATTAGTAATGTGCTTATAGAGCAAGGCATTTCTTTCTTTAATTTGGGAGGGGGGAGAACGACAAATGTGCAAGACCCTTTGTGGAAATACAAGCGTAGTAATTCAACGAGTGAAACCGATTTCTATATAGGAAAGCGCATTATCAATGCAGAAATCTATCATGAGATACTTGATGCTTGGAATACCGCTAAAGATCAAACTTGCCCTCCCTCTTCAAACTTATTATTTTATCGCTTATAAGGGGTTGCAAATTGGATTTTATATCAAGCCATTTTGACTTTAAAAAAGTAGATCGCTGCATTGTGATTGGTGAAATTGGTGTTAATCATAATAACAATGCTGAATTGTTATTTAAATTAATCGATGAGGGTATTAAAGCGGGTGTTGATATTATCAAGCTTCAACGTTTTTCTGCTGATGCAGAAATTTCGAGTTATGCACCCAAAGCAGAATATCAAACTCTGTCCGGCCCTCAAGGCGAAAGCCAACTAGAGATGGCTAAAAAACTCCAGTTGCCAGATGAACTTATCTATAAAGCGCACGAATATTGTAAGAGCAAAAATATTGGTTTTCTATGTGCTGCCTTTGATCATCAAAGTGTCGATTTTATTGCTGATACTCTAAAAAATAAGACTATCAAAGTTCCTTCTCCTGAGCTTAGCAATATCCCTTTGCTTGAGCATATGGCTAGAAAATTTCCTGCTCTTTTAGTATCAACAGGAGCAAGTTATCTTAGTGAATGTTTAGCCGCAGTTGAACTTCTGGAAAATCAAGGCGTGCAAGAACTGGTGTTGATGCATTGTGTTTCTGAATACCCTGCTCCAATAGAGGATGCGAATTTACGTGCCATCACAACGATGCAACAAGCTACTCAGCTGCCCATAGGTTATTCAGACCATACTGTTGGGATTACTGCGCCAATTGTGGCTGCTAGTTTAGGTTCAGTGCTCATTGAGAAGCATTATACCTTAGATAAAACTTTACCAGGCCCAGATCATAGAGCTTCAGCCGATATTCAGGAATTGGCAACCATGGTAAAGGCAGTAAGAGAGGCCTCTTTAAGCTTAGGGTCTGGTTTGAAACGACCTGTAGAATCAGAAGTTAAAAATAGGCCTATTATACGTAAATGTTTAGTCGTAAATAATGAGTATTTAGAGGCAGGCACATCGTTAGTGACAGCAATGTTGGGTGTAAAGCGTCCAGAAGTGCCAGGAGCCGTTTTGCCAATCGATCTTAATAAAATTATTGGCTTAAAATTAAAAAGAGCAAAAAGTTATGATGAGCCAATTATGTGGTCTGACTTTGAGTAAATGTAGAATCTAGAAGTTTAAAATATGAATCATAAACCTAAAAAAATATTGATCATTAGTTTTGGAAGTATTGCTAAGCGTCATTTGAGAAATATTCGTACTTTGTTACCTGATGCGCAAATTGCGATACTAAGAAGACACGCTGTACAACAAGATATACCGCTAGGAGCGAATCTACTGTTTACATCTTTTAGAGACGCGGTATCTTTTGAGCCTGATGCAGTTATTATTGCATCACCGGCGCATCTCCATATAGAAGATGCTATGCCTTTTTTAGAAAAAAAAACGCCTATTTTTCTGGAAAAACCACTTTCTCATTCAACACATCATTTGGACTCATTTGTTGACTTATGTAAAAAGTCAGGCACCTTTGTGATGGTTGGTTATATTTTAAGATTTTTGCCTGCGCTTTTGGCAATCCATAAAGCGATTCAGGGTGGTCAGTTAGGAAAAATCTACACAGGCCATATTCAGGTTGGTCAGTATTTGCCTGATTGGCGTCCAGGTTCAGATTATCGTAAGGGGGTTAGTGCTCAGTCTGCGTTAGGAGGGGGGGCGTTACTAGAACTCAGTCACGAAATTGATTATGCACTGTGGTTATTCGGTGATCCTAGCCATATTTATTGTCGTGCAGGACGTGCAAGCAATCTTGAAATTGATGTAGAAGATAATGCAAATATATTCTTTGAATACGACAATTCAGATAATCATAAAACAGTGATTATTCAATTAGATTTTTTACAGAGAGTTCCTCAGTTAACGTTACAAATCGTGGGTAGTGAGGCAACACTGAAAGCTGATTTAATACGTGAAACAGTAATGTTTTATGATTCGAATCTTCCTCAAGGTCAACCGTTTGTTTTTGAAGCTTCCCAAGATGGCAATGAGCCATATTTAAAACAGTTTGATTTTTTCTTGTTAAAAAGCTTTTCAGATTATAAGCCACGATATGAATCAACTTTAATGCACCAAGTATTTGCTGATGTTGAACAAGCGGCTAAGGTTATTAAATTAATTGAAAAAGCAAAAGCCTCAAATGAGAGAGGTTGCAGAGTATGAGTGAGTTAAGACAGAATTTGACAGCATTTATTTTTGCCCGAGGTGGTTCGAAAGGTATTCCAAATAAAAATATTCAGCTTCTGAATGGAATACCTCTTATTGGCTATGCAATCAGAGCTGCATTAGAGAGTCAATATATTAGCAAGGTTATTGTTTCTACAGATTGTGAGAAAATTGCGGCCATTGCGCGAGATTTCGGAGCAGAGACACCTTTTTTAAGACCTGACGCACTTGCTACTGATTTGTCTCCTGAATTACTTGCTTGGCGCCATGCTATTGAAATGGAGAAGGACTTTTTTCAAAATAAAGATGTGCCTTTTATTTCTTTGCCTGCCACTTCTCCGTTAAGAAATTCTGAAGACATTGATGCTGCTCTCAATAAATATTTTGCTCATCAAGATACAACCGATCTTGTGTTGGCTATTACAGAAAGTCGCAGAAACCCCTATTTGAATATGGTGACTGTTCGTGATGATGATTTTTTATCAATAGTCATAGAAGGTGCACAAGGGATTCGAAGACAAGATGTACCTCAAACATATGACATTTCAACATCCGTATATGTTGCGAATCCTGCCTACCTCTTACAATGCAAAAAAATTATAGAGGGGCGTGTTAGGTATATTTTAGTTCCTCCTGAAAGAAGCATTGATATTGATGATGAATATGATTTTTACTTAGCAGAGCTTTTATTAAAACATCCATTTAAACAAGGAAGATTTGAACTAGAGGTATCTCATGAAAAATAATGTTGCACTTATTACCGGAGGGGCTGGATTCATTGGTAGTGAAGTGGCTCATTTGCTTGCACAAAAAGGCGTACAATTAGTTTTATTGGACAAAAATCAGGATAGATCGAGAGAATTGGCTAGAAGCTTGCAGAGTGACTACAATATTCCCGTAATGACAATGTGTTATGATCTTCTTGATAAAGAAACATTTATCAAAGTTCGTAATGATATTCAAAGTAATTTCGGGAAGTTGGACTACTTGGTAAATGTAGCTGCTTTTTATGATGATGAACCTGGATTTGGATGCAACTTTGAGTTTGAAGGCTATGATGCATGGCTAAAAGTATTTCAGGTGAATGCGATGGCTCCTTTTTTTCTAGCCCAGTCTTTGCACTCATTATTGCTTGAGTCAAATGCGCCATCCATTGTTCATGTCAGTTCAATTTATGGAACTGTTGGCCCCGATCATAGTATTTATGAGGGCACTGAAATGACAAACCCATGCTCTTATTCTGTGAGCAAAGCGGGATTGAATCAATTAACAAAGTGGTTGAGCACTGTTTTAGCACCTAAGATACGTGTGAATACGGTTTCCCCAGGTGGTATTGAGCGTGGACAGCCTCAAAGCTTTTTAGAAAGTTATTATAAAAAAACACCATTGAAGAGAATGTGCCGTAGTGAAGAAGTCGCAGATGCCATACTCTTTTTGTTATCGGAACAGTCTGCTTATATTACAGGACATAATCTGATGGTTGATGGTGGATGGACTGTATGGTAGATACTATTAAAGCTTACGATACGGTAGCGCCTGTCTATGCTGAATATGCATTAAAACGAAAAGATTATATAAAATCTGTTGATGCTTTAGTCCTTACCTATCTAAAATCGAGAGCATCTTTGATGGATGTAGGGTGCGGTGATGGGCATCGACTCCATCAGCTTCTTTCTCAATCACAGATTAAAAAAGCGCTTGCAGTAGAACCTAGTCATGAAATGGCCAAGAGATGTCGATTGAATGCTCAGGTTGAAGTCATTGAGACCACTATTGACAAGCTAAATATCACAGATTCATTTGAGGCAATTACGGCTCTCTGGAATGTATTAGGTCATGTTCCTTGTGAATTACGAATTGCATCTTTGCAAAAGATGGCTGCTTGTTTATCTGCCGATGGCATAATAATGCTTGATGTTAATAATCGGCATAATGCACCGGCATATGGGCGTTTTAAGGTATGGGGGCGTCGTTTTGTTGATTTCTTCTTCTTTGATGAAATGCGTGGAGATTGTTTTTATGATTGGCAAATTGGGCAAATAAAAATTCCTAGCTATGGGCATCTCTTTATTCATCAAGAAATGCTTTCCTTGTTTAGTGCTGCTGATCTTCAAGTTGTGATGTGCTGTGCTATCAACTATTTGAATGGTTCTACCTCTACTTGTCTCACAGAGGGACAGCTTTTCTACGTGCTTAAGAAGAAAGAGATTTAAGTAAAGGCTTAGATTGCAGAAAGAAGATATGAATAGCGTAATATGTAGAAAAAATTTTGTGGGGCATTATGACTATCTATAAAACAGAATCGCTGATTGAGACATACAGACATAAAGCAAGGTCAAAAGATATCAATGAATTAACCGGAAGAACGGGTCGACCTGACTTGACTGCATATGTAATCAATCAAATTTCAGAAAAAATCCCAGTTAATAGAGATTCTGTATTAATTGATATTGGCTGTGGTGATGGGTTGCTTCTTAAGAAGATTGCTCAAAATGGAATTGATGGGTATACCGGTAGATTAATTGGAATCTTGCCTACTAAAGAAGAAGTTTCTAGAGTCAGAGATCATATTTTGCAGACTGCAAATGTAGGTAGCCCACTCATTTCTATTGAATATGGTATGTCTGAAAAGACAGGGATTCCTGATAATTATGGGGATATTGTGATATGTAATAGTGTGTTACATGGTGCTGGGCAGTCGCTTGACAATGTGGAAGCTTCTTTACGCGAATTTGGGCGTATCCTAAAAGTAGGGGGAATGCTTTACATTGGTGAACTGCCTCAATGTAATGAAATAGTTAATTCACTTAAATATACTGGCGACTCAATTATTGGGTGGTTATTTTGGGTTCTTAAGAAACAAGGGTTTAGTGCCTTCAAGCGCCGATTAAAACAAACACTGGTGGCTTTATTTACTAAAGAACCCTTTTTAATTGTTCCTAAAACAATGTTTTATATGTCTGTTAATGATTTCATAGATCTTTTAGAGAAGCATGGGTTTGAAGTTAAGGAATATTTTAAACATAAAGAGATAAATCATCAGGGACAAGAATATGATAGTGCAACGCGAGTAAATTATGTTGCCTTCAAGAGAGCTTAGATGTGAGCATAATATTTAGAGTTAATGGTAATTAAGTTGAAGAACATGTAATGGATCAAAAACCTCTGTTTTACCGCAAGTCAGCGTTTAAATACATATTTATTGTTGGATCTAGTCGAGTAGGGAAAACATCTCTTGCTTCGTATTTGGCTAAGGAGCAATGTTTTGAGTTTTTGGATGAACCTTGGCTTCCTATGTTTCTACCTGTTCTCCTTCGAACGCGACAGCTTTCAAAAGAGGCAGGGCTAGCAATGTTAAACTCCTATTTGGATGAGCTGGGAAATAATATCCTCTTGTATAGAAGAGGAAATTTTAGATTTCGTGATGCTAGTAGTATATGGAAGTTCAAGTCGATAAAAATGGTTGTTAAAAGGCTCGTGCAATTGAATTCAAGAAGTGACGCTATAGAGTATGCTAAAAAAAATCACACTCGAATTTTGATTACTTTGCCAGAAACAACGCCTTTTATTGATGATTTTTTAAATTTATCGCCTGATTTTCTTGTGATTTATATGACAAGAAATCAAGAAGATGTTGTGAAGGAATATTTAGGAAGGCAATGGCTTTCAGATGATCAGCTTATTCAGCCTAAAAATAATCAACCGTATAGAATTTTTATCTTAAATGAAAAGAAATACTATCTTCCTTGGTGGATAGATGAAAAGGATGCAGAAAATTTTATAGGGCTTGATGATAGAGCGCGAGCAGAATTTTCTTATTTGTTTTTTAATAACGAAGCGATATTGGCTTTGCAAAGATTAGAGCCAGATAATGAAAAGAGAGTCCTTAAGGTTGATTTTGATACTTTTATCAAAAGGCCTGATACGATTCGAGAAAAATTATATGGAATCATTGATCAAATAACTAAGTGAAACATTTTATGATAGAAACAAAAGACTATTTTACAAAGAGTGCACAAGATTGGGTTAGTGGCGCATATACTAAAGAAAATTCTATTGGTTATACTCGTGCGCGTTTAGCAAGTGAGGCTATTAATAAATATAAACCGTCTCAAAAGTTAACCATTTGTGATTTAGGTTGCGGGAATGGGTATTTTGCAAGAATGCTTGCCGAACAAGGGCATACTGTTTATGGTATAGAGCAATCTGAAGAAATGTTGAAAATGGCTTATTCTAGCGATGATAGTGCTGAGAAGAAAATAGAATATAAACACGCTGATATCAGAAATGCATTGAATTTAGAATTGCCAGATTTTGATGTTATTACTTCTTTAGGGGTTATGTATTATTTTGAGACTGACAATGATATTTTTTCATTTGTGAAGAAAAAACTTAAACCAAATGGAATCTATGTTACAAGTTGTCGTAATAAACTTTTCAATTTGTTTCCTGGTAGTAGCTCAAATCAAGCAGCATTAAATGATTCTGAATTAGCAAATCTTTTTCGTGAAGTATTTTCTCTAGCAAATACGCTTGAAGTAAGTTCTTTATTAAAGTTTGTTGAATATTTCAAAAATGCAGAACTTCCAGCATTAGTGCAAAATGAAATCAGAAGCAACAATGTCAATAGTGGAGAAAAAACAAAAGAATTATTAGGGCGACAACATTCTCCACAAGATTTGGCTAGAGCCGCAGAAGCTTTTGGGTTTATTGTTGATAAAATATGGGCGTTTCAGCCGCATTTATTTAGTGCTCGATCTGCTGATGAGAATGCTCATCAGATTCAGAAACAGCTTTCTGAAGGCTTGATGGCCTTTTGTGAATTGCCAATTGCTCTTATATGGTCTTCACATTTTCTTTCTGTATTGAGAGCCACATGAAAATTCTTGCTTTTGCTCCATTTTGTGGTGTGTATCAGCATAGTGTTCCTGAGTCAGTATTGCTTAAGCAATTAAGCGTTGAAAATCATGTGCTTTATCTTACTTGTAATCGTAGCTATCAAGGTGGTTGCGTAGTGATGAACGCTAATGGGGTACATGTAAGATCAGAATATGATAAAAAAATAAGAACTTGTGACTTGTGTGAACGCACACAAGTCTCTGTTCTTAGGAAAAATAATTTTCAGCCAATGTATACTGAAGAATATATTGAAAAATATGAGTTGGCTCAAATAGATGTTCTATTAAATGGACTTACAGCTAAAAATTTTAAAGATTTTTCTTTCAATGGTATGCCAATTGGTAGATATGCTTATTATCTTGTTGCCCTTACCTATAAAAAGGGTAGTTTTAATGTTACTCCTGATGAGTTTTTAGAACTTAAAAATAGTGTTTATGATTGTTTAAAAACTTATTTTATTGCCAACAGAGTATTAAAAAAACATAAGCCAGATGCTGTATTGATTTATAATTCTTTTTACCCTATCAACAGAGTTTTTTTAGAGGTAACCAGGCAACTTGCAATTTCTCCATTCTATATTCACGCTGGTCCAAATATTCGTCATCGCTTATCATCTTTAGTGCTGGGTAGAGATCATCACTATAAGATAATTCAAGAGCAATTTAAGTTCTGGGATGTGATATCAAAGAGAACAGCGCCTAAAGCTGCTTTCTCACTGATTTATGATCACTATTGTGAATTATTAAAGGCCGTCAACCCCTTTGTCTATTCATCATCTCCTTATGAGTCTACCAATAATGTAGAGTATTTTTCTAATATTAATGGAAGAAAAGTAGTACTTTTAACAATGAGTAGTTTTGACGAGCGATTTTCTGCAGAAATGATAGATATTCTTGAAAAACAAAAAGATCTTCTTTTTGAATCTCAGATACAGTGGGTCAAAGAGACTATTGAATTGTTTAAAAATAAGACAGATTGTTATTTAATTATTCGTGTGCATCCTAGAGAATTTCCTAATAAACGTGACGGTGTGTTATCAGATCATGCAAAATCTTTAAAAGAATATCTTGTGGATCTGCCTGAAAATATAGTGGTTAATTGGCCTGAAGATAATATTTCACTTTACGCGCTGATGGAAATTACTGACTTATGTCTTAATTTTTCTTCAACGGTTGGTAAAGAGTTAGTGTTTTTTGGTATTCCTGTTATTACCTATGCTACGAATGGCTTAGGTTATCCAACCGATCTAAATTATTTGGTTAATTCATTCAATGAATATAAAAGACATATTCATTATCTTCTTAGTCAAAAAACGACGCTTGAAAAACTCATCCTTTTATTTAGATGGTATGCCATTGAATTTTACTATTCGGTATTATATTTAAATAAAGCGTTCGTATCCTCTTCTGAAAGTCCGCCTAACTTTTCGCAAAGAGTTTATCATAAAGTGATGAGGACTTTAGATCCTGTTTATATCGCTAAGCGTCATCTGAAAGAAAACTATCAGTGGGAACCCACAAGATTCATCACTGATTTTTTTCAATCAACGCATGATTCTATTTTGCCACTTCGTTTTGAACGAGAACGTAATTTTAGTGAAGATCAAGAAATTGCTTTAATTATAAAGGTTTGGCGAGATGTGTATAGTAAATGCACATTTTTTAAAACTACGCCAAAGAGAGCGCGAGAATTGATAGCACTCTTTGATGAGTATGAAAAAAGTGAAGTAAACAGCGCATAGTTAGTTGGGAATCTTTATTTATTTTTTTATATTAAGTTGCTTTGTGGTGTACTACAATCAATAGTTTATTATTAATATCCATTAAAAATGCGATATATTTGTTGCGCACGGAGTTAGTTGCCTGTGTTTTCTTTGATAAAAAAAGCTCTTAAGCTCTTCTCTAAAGAAGAAAGAAATAAAATATTTTTTCTTCTCTGTGGTATTTTTTTAATGGGGGTAATTGAAGTATTTGCCATTGCTTCTATTATGCCCTTCATGGTCTTGGTTACTGATCCTACTATTATTCAACGTAATACTATTTTGCACACAGCATATCAAAATTTAGCCTTTCAAAGTGAGCATGTCTTTCTTCTCGCTTTAGGCATCTTAGTCTTTTTTGTCATTGTTGTTGGTAATGCCTTTTCTGCTTATATGACGTGGAAGACCATTCAATTCTCGTATCTTCAAGGAAAGCTTTTATCACAACGACTCTTTAAGCATTATCTTAGAAAAAATTATGAATTTTTTATTATCAATCACTCAACAGAGCTTACCAAGAATATTTTACATGAAGTGAATCGTTTTGTGACAGGGCTTTTGGTTCCTGTTATGCAGATGCTGGTTAAAAGCATCGTTTCCTTGTTTATTTTGGCGATGCTATTCTATGTAGATCCATTACTTGCTATAACCATCACTTTATTATTGGGTAGCATATATTGCTTTATTTATTTATTCATTAAAGGGCGTTTAAGTTCGTGGGGAAAGCAATCTTCCCTGTTGCATGCCAAGAGATACAAAATAATTGGAGAATCCTTTGATGGCATTAAGGAAATAAAATTAAGTAATAAAGAAGATTATTTTTTTAAGCATTTTGAAAACTATTCATCCGTATTGGCAGAGGTTGAAGCCAAGCAACAAAATGCGCCACAAGCAGCACGTTATATGTTAGAGGCCATTGCTTTTGGTGGTGTGATTTTGATTGTGTTGTATTTAACAGGTTTCAATAAAAATGTTGGTGAAACAATACCTCTCTTGGCGTTATATGCGTTTTCGGGCTATCGACTGATGCCTGCTTTGCAGCAAATTTTTTCTGGATTATCTTTAGCTCGTTATAATTGTTCTGCTCTCGATATATTAGAGCAGCAGTTAGGCGATGTTCGCAATTGGGAAGAAAATAGTTTTATCGATGAAGAAAAAAAACTGAGAATCAAAGAAAATATTTCTTTAGAAAATATTCAATATTTTTATCCAGGATGTGAAACACCTGCAATCAACAACATTTCGATTAACATTCAAGTGAATACAATGATTGGCTTTGTGGGCAAAACGGGGTCGGGTAAAAGTACATTAGCCTATATTCTGACCGGGTTACTGCGACCACATGCTGGTCATTTATTGATAGATGGACACCTTCTTGAATATGGTTGTATTAGGAATTTGCAAAATATTATTGGTTACGTACCGCAAACTATTTTTCTGGTAGATGACACGATTGCAAAGAACATTGCTTTTGGTTTGCAAGATAATGCAGTTAATTTTGAGTCGGTACAAAATGCAGCAAAATTGGCAAATATACATGAATATATTTCAAGCTTGCCAGAAGGTTATAACACTTTTGTTGGCGAAAAAGGTGTGAGACTGAGTGGTGGGCAGCGACAAAGAATTGGGATTGCTAGAGCGCTTTATCATCAACCAGAAATATTAATATTTGATGAGGCAACAAGTGCGCTGGATACAATTACTGAAAAAAGTGTCTTGGATGAGATAGCAAATTTAAGAAAGAAAATTACGGTTATCATGATAGCGCATCGTTTAGTAACCGTTAAATCATGTGACAGTATCTTTTTATTTGAGAATGGAAAAATTATTGATGAGGGTACTTATAGTGAATTAGAGTTAACCTCAGAGGTATTCAAAAAAATGATTAATGCTTAAATAGGCATTACTTTTAGGAATCTTTTAAAATAGGATCCACTTTTAAAAAAGGTATAATCACAATGCATGAACACCATCTTGTCAATAAAGCAGATCCATAGAAATGCATTCGGTGCACTTCAATCAAATTCACACATTGAAGCTCATGTTGTTTTAGGGTAAATAAAATACAGTATCGTTTTAGTATGATGTAAGGCAAAGACTTTGTGAAAAAATATCTTCAATCATTATTATCTTTTGATTATGAGAAAGATTTAATATTAAAATTTGTTGATAAATATACAAGTAAGCAGCATAAAATATTAGATGTTGGATGTGGTTATGGGCGCTTTTTAAAGCCACTCATGCAAAAAGGTTATCAGATTACAGGTGTTGAAAAAAATAGAGCCATCGTAAAAGCAAATGCTGAAAATGGTTTAAAATGCTATGATTTTGATGTTTTTGACAAGCAAGATGAGAAATATAACCTTATTATTCTATCTCATATCATTGAACATTTCTCCCCTTTAGATTTGGTCGATTTTCTAGACTATTATTTAAATCGATTAACGGAAAATGGTTACTTATTAATTGCAACGCCGTTACTGTCAAATTACTTTCATGATGATTTTGATCATGTTAAACCCTATTTGCCGACAGGGATTTTGATGGTATATGGTGAGAATAATGCACAAGTTCAATATTATTCAAAGCATAAGCTAAAACTGGTAGATTTGAAGTTTCGTGTTAGCCCTATGGCATTGAGAAATTTTAGTTCAATGTACATAAAAACAAAATATACACATCTGATACAGGCAATAAATTTAGCATTTGTGGGTGTATATTTGCTTACTTGTAAGTTTGTGGGCAAGCGTGATGGATGGATTGGTGTTTTTCAGAAAACTAAGTGAAATATTATGACTGTAATTAAATACGCACCTATCATTCTGTTTGTATATAACCGTGTTTATCATACAAAAGAAACCATAAAAAGCATTCTAGGAAATAAAGAGTCGATTCACACCGATCTCTATGTGTATGCCGATGGCGCTAAGCGAATAGAGGATGAGGCAAGTGTAGAACAAGTGCGTTCTTTATTTCAGGGTTTGAAGGGATTTAAATCAGTTACTTTAATTCAAAGAGAAAAAAATTTAGGGCTTGCTCAGAATATCATTACAGGCGTTACAGAAGTGATTGCTCAACATGATAGAGTAATTGTCTTAGAAGATGATTTAGTACTTTCGCCCTATTTTTTAAAATTTATGAACGAAAATTTAGAGCGTTATCAAGAGAACCACGCTGTTGGCTCTATTCATGGTTATTTGATTCCCACAAAAATTAAACTACCAGAAGCATTTTTTCTGCGCGGTTCGGATTGTTGGGGATGGGCAACCTGGAAGAGGGCATGGGATCTTTTTGAAAAAGATGGTCAAAAACTGTTAACACAGTTAAAAGACTTAAAATTAGAGCATGATTTTGATATGGGCGGTGTTGCAGGTAACCTTGATATGCTAAAAGCGCAAGTACTTGGCAAGAACAACTCTTGGGCTATTCGTTGGCATGCATCTTTATTTATTGCGAATAAATTAACTTTAAATCCTGGACGTAGCTTGGTTAATAATATTGGCACGGATAATAGTGGTGAGCATTGTATTAGAACTGATGTCTATTCTACCGCTGTTGCAGCTCAACCCATTGTTTTTTCAGAGTCTATTCCTGTAACAGAATGTAGTTTGGCAATTAGAGCCTATCAAGATTTTTATAGAAAACTAAATCCGCCTATTTTCATGCGATTGTTACGCAAGACAAAGCGCATATTTGATTCGATTCTACAATAAGGCAGTCATGTATCATTTTTGTACTTTATTTGATAAGAATTACTTTACGAGAGGGTTGGCACTTTACGAATCTTTGCGTCAACATTGCTCTGATTTTCATTTATATATTTTTTGTTTTGATGAGGATAGCTTCCAAATCTTGTCCACATTGTCTTTGCCGCATGTGACACTGATCAGTTTAAATGAATTCGAAGATGCAGAATTATTAAGTGTTAAGCCTGATAGAAGCAAAGCAGAATATTGCTGGACATCCACACCGTCGACTATTTTATACGTGCTCAAAAATTATCAAGTTCCTTCTTGTACCTATGTGGATGCAGATATTTATTTTTATTCAAATCCTGCTGTTCTTATCGAAGAAATGCAGCAATCTGTTATTTTGTTGACAGAGCATCGCTATACAGCACGCTACGATAATGCACATTTATCCGGTAAATTTTGTGTGCAATTCATGACTTTTAAAAATCAACCTGATTCTTTAGAGGCCTTGAATTGGTGGCGTCAAGCATGCTTAGCATGGTGCTATAACCGTGTAGAAGATGGAAAATTTGGAGATCAAAAATATTTAGATGACTGGTGTACACGTTTCTCGGGCGTACATGTCTCTGAACATTTGGGCGGTGGGATTGCGCCTTGGAATGTTCAGCAATATCATTTTTTGAAAAAAACAGATAAGTTGCAATGTACTTTTCGTAATCAAGTAGGAGATGTTATTTTTTATCATTTTCATGGCTTGAAATTATATAGAAAGCTAAGAGCTGACTTAGGTCAATATCAGCTTAATAGTAATGTGATTAAGTGGATCTATCTTCCCTATCTTAAACACTTATATAATATTAGTAAGAAGCTAGAAAGTAAGTTGGAAAACCCATTTGTTGATGCTTTCGCTGTTGAACCAACTTGGATACAGTGTCTCAAAAGATTCGCAAAAGGAAGTTTTAATATTTTAAATCTTGAGAGAAGTTTTGAAAATGTCTGAATTAATAATTTTGCCAACCCACTCAGATAACCGTGGTCATTTAACGGTTCTTGAGAAAATATTACCCTTCCCAGTGAAACGCTTATATTGGATTTATGGAGCGCAAGGCAGTAGCCGTGGTGGCCATAGGCACAAAGTGACGGAACAAGCATTTATTTGTATGCATGGTCGTGTGGATATTAACATTCAGCGTTATCATGAAAAACAGTGCATCAGCTTGGATAGTCCTAAGCAATGCTTATTGGTTCCGCCAGAAGATTGGCATACCCTGGATAATTTCTCGCCTGATTGTGTGCTCTTAGTATTAGCCTCTCATGAATATGATGCACAAGATTATATAAGTACGCCATTATGATGACAGTAGCCTATGAAGATTTACAAAAAGTAAATGCGCCCTTCGCAACACAATTTCAAGCCTCTTTTAATGAGGTTTTGTCATCTGGTTGGTTTATCCTAGGTAATCAAGTCACACTTTTTGAAAAAGCTTTTGCTGAATTTGTTGGCACAAAACATGCAATAGGTGTGGCTTCCGGTCTAGATGCTTTATATTTATCTTTTCAAGCATTAGATTTACCCAAAGGGAGTGAAGTACTCGTTGCAGCAAATGCATATATTGCTACTATTTTGGCCATACTCAGAGCAGATTTGAAGCCTGTGTTGATTGAACCCAATCTTGAGGATGGTAATATCGATGTTTCTAAAATTGAAAAATCGATTAATCCTCGTACAAAAGCAATACTACCTCTTCATTTATATGGTAATCCTTGCGATATGCAGCCCATTTTAGAGTTGGCTCGGCAATATGATTTAAAAATCGTAGAAGACTGTGCACAAGCACATGGTGCATTATACCGTGGCCAGATGGTAGGCTCGCAATCTAATTTGGGTGCTTGGAGTTTTTATCCGACCAAGAATTTAGGTGCTTTGGGTGATGGTGGGGCTATCACTACAAACGATGATGAGCTCGCAGATAAATTAAGAGCACTTAGAAATTATGGTTCATTTGTAAAATATGAAAATGAGTATTTAGGGCACAATTCACGCTTGGATGAAATGCAGGCTGCGTTTTTGAATGTTAAATTAAAAGGCTTGTCTGATATTACCTCACATAAAGAGCGTTTAGCACAACTCTATCAAACCCATTTACATGAACAATTTCACAGAACAAAACCTGCCGCTGACAAGCGTCATGTATATCATATTTTTATGATTCGTCACCCAATGCGTGATCAATTAAGGCAGTATTTGCTAGACAATGGTGTAAAAACAGAAATTCACTACCCAATAGCACCTTATGCACAAAAAGCAACTAAAGGTATGTTTACGGAATCGTATCCGATCAGTGATGAATGGCATAAGAGTATTTTAAGTTTACCCATTTCCTTTGGTCATACTGAAAGGGATATAGAATACGTTATTCAACTAATGAATGAGTTTAGAATATGAAAGGAATTATTTTAGCCGGTGGAAGTGGTAAGCGTTTATATCCTTTGACAAAAATTGTCTCAAAACAATTAATGCCAATTTATGATAAACCGATGATCTATTATCCGCTTTCTGTATTAATGTTGGCAGGACTTCGAGAAATACTCATTATTACGACACCAGAAGATTCTGAGCGTTTTAAATCTGTATTAGGAGATGGCTCTGAATTTGGTATTTCTCTTCAATATGCAGAACAAAAAGAACCGCGTGGTATAGCAGAAGCTTTTATTATTGGCGAAGAATTTATTCAAGACGACTCAGTGGGTTTTATTCTGGGAGACAATATTTTCTATGGTGATAGTCTTCCAAAACAATTACAACAACATGCACAATTGAAAGAAGGTGCGACGATCTTTGCTTATTATGTGCAAGATCCTTGTCGATATGGTGTGGTTGATTTAGATAAAAATAAGCAGCCCTCTAGGATTGTTGAAAAGCCATCGACACCTATTTCAAATTGGGCTGTGACGGGTTTGTATTTTTATGATAACAGTGTGATTGAAATTGCAAAAAAACTAAAACCATCGGCACGTGGCGAGTTAGAAATTACAGATGTAAATAATGTATACCTAGATAGAAAATCGTTGAATGTTGAGTATCTAGGCCGCGGTATGGCTTGGTTAGATACAGGAACACAGCAAAGTTTGCTTGAAGCCAGCCAATTTGTGCATGTCATTGAATCAAGGCAAGGACTGAAGATTGCTTGTTTAGAAGAGATTGCTTATCGCATGGGATACATTAGTTTATCTGATCTTGAAAATTTAGCTGAAAAATTAAGTCAGAGTCAGTATGGACACTATTTACAACAGATTGTTAGGCAGGCTCAAACATGCTGAATTTATTAGTAACAGGTGGTGCAGGTTTTATCGGTAGCCATTTTGTTGAATATCTTTTAAAGCATTATCCTGAGTACCGCATCATTAACTTAGATAAGCTGACCTATGCAGGTTCTTTAGATAATCTGAGTGATGTACTCAATAATCCTAAACATATTTTTATTCAAGGTGATATTTTAGATGCCGCCTTATTAGAAGAGCTTTTTACAGCCTATCAAATAAATGCTGTTGTGCATTTTGCCGCAGAATCTCACGTTGATAATTCTATTGCAAAGCCAGATGCTTTTATACAAACAAATATTCATGGTACTTTTCAGTTGTTAGAAATGGCTAAAAAATTCTGGTATCAGAAAGCCACGCAAGATCATCTTTCATTGTTTAGGTTTCATCATATTTCTACTGATGAGGTATATGGTAGTTTAGGTAAGGAAGGTTATTTTTTCGAAACTTCTCCCTATGCGCCAAATTCACCTTATAGTGCAAGTAAAGCCAGTAGTGACATGCTTGTAAGAAGCTATCATAAAACCTATCAGCTCAACACAGTGATCACGAATTGTTCTAATAATTTTGGTCCTAAGCAGCATGATGAAAAATTGATCCCAACGATTATTCGCAATGCTATTTTGAATAAGCCGATACCTATTTATGGTAATGGTTTGAATGTTAGAGACTGGTTGTCTGTAAATGATCATGTGCAGGCAATTGACTGGGTACTGCACAATGGCATTAAGGGAGAGCACTATAATATTGGTGGCGATCAAGAGCTGAGTAATTTAGAAATTGCAAAGAAAATATGTGCGCTTCTTGATGAGATAAGACCACGTGCAGATCGTGTGAGCTATGCTGAGCAAATTAATTTTGTTACAGATAGATTGGGACATGATTTTCGCTATGCAGTGAACACGGACAAAATTCAAGCTTTGGGTTGGAAACCATTAAGCCAATTTCCAGAAGAACTATATCAAACCGTATGTTGGTATCTTAATAAATATCAAAATAATTAATGATTGGAAATGCTAATATGTATTTGATAAAAGATTATTTGCCGCCGATTCTAACACGTTCGTTAAGAGCATTAAAAAACAATCAGAAAATATATGCATCTTTTGCTCAAGCTAAAAAAGCATGTAGTAGTGAAGGCTTTGAAGGGCAAGCATTGGTAGATATGGTTTTTTTCAAGACACAGCAATATCGTGAAGCACTCAAGCAAAAGACAATTTCAAATTTGAGTATTTCAGAATCATTTTTGATTGCGACGATTGCAAAGATGAATCAATCGCATATCCGTGTTTTGGATTTGGGAGGAGCTTTTGGTGCGCATTATTTTTTTATACGTAATTGTTTCCCGCACATTAATTTTGACTGGGTGATTATTGAAACATCAGCAATTGCCAAAAGAGGCGCAGAGCTAAATGAAAAGAATTTAAGCTTTATAGCTTTTGAAAATATAGATAAAGCTCAATTGAGTGATTTTGATCTTATTTTGACATCTGCTACTTTGCAACATGTGCCTTCTCCAACAGAAACGCTAGAATTTTTATTATCTTTGAATGCACCATGGCTTGTTTTCTTACGATCTAGCTTTTGTTTAGAGGCTGAGCATTTCTGGGTTATTCATAAAGCTTGGTATAGCGATAGTGGGCCGGGCCCAAAACCTGAGGGAATGAAAGATGGCTTATCAGAGTTCCCCTTTGCATTAGTCTCTAAATCAATCTTCGAGAAAAAGATACACGCGCGCTACAAAGAAATTTTCTGTATTTCTGATAATAGTGGATTATTAGAAATACTGGGGAAAGAGTGTGCTGGCTTTAATCGCTTGTACCAAATACAGAATTAATTTTAGATAAAGATAAACAACTTTTAATTACTTAATAAAGAATAATCAATATGACTTTTAAAAAAATGCTTAGGACTTTGGCAACCGTTGCTCGCCCCATATTGTTACCTGGGGTAATTTACTTCAATCGTTTTATCCGTGGTCTTGCAAAGTTTAGCCATAAAACGCAGTTTTATTTGCAATG
Organism: Candidatus Berkiella sp.; assembly: GCA_050252335.1. GTDB lineage: Bacteria > Pseudomonadota > Gammaproteobacteria > Berkiellales > Berkiellaceae > Berkiella_A. Next base: position 35,202 of record JBFWLB010000011.1, read on the forward strand.
GGCTGTTAAACCAAATCCAGAATGGTTTGACCATTATCTTGATCAATATTACAAATGGCATACCTCCAGGAACCCACTTGGTTGGGAGCGTGGTATTTTTAATTTACTTGCCTTGAAACCAGAGAGCACTGTATTAGAATTATGTTGCGGAGATGGTTTTAACGCACATCACTTTTATTCTATTCGTGTAAAAAATATCGTATCTATTGATTTTGATCCTAAAGCGATTGCGCATGCTAAGCAAAATTTCCAAGCAGAGAATGTGGTCTACCAATGTCATGATATTCGAAACGGACTACCTAAAGGGCCGTTTACGAATGTTATTTGGGATGCGGCAATAGAACATTTCACAATTGATGAGATCACTAGAATTTTAAATGAGGTAAAACAACTCATAGGTAAGGCAGGTATTTTAAGTGGCTATACGATTGTAGAAAGGGATGATGGTGCATCACATGACGATCATGAATATGAATTCAAATCTAAAGAAGATCTTCAGCTTTTATTAAAATCATTCTTTAAACATGTGGTTGTGTTGGAAACTGTGTTTCCAGATAGAACAAATTTATATTTCTACACGAGTGAATCACCCATTGGCTTTTTAGATGATTTTCAATTGCCTGTGAAAAAGGTTATTTCACAACAGCAAGAAGAAGCGATGATTGTCTAGCAGAGTAGGTATACATGAATATAACAGTTTTTGGCTCAGGCTATGTGGGTTTAGTTCTTGCAGCATGCTTTGCAGAAGTAGGCAATCATGTTGTATGTGCTGATATCGATGCAGAAAAAATAGAATTACTACGCCAAGGTAAAAGCCCTATCTATGAACCAGGGTTGGAAGAGCTTTTAAAATGGAATTTAAAAGCAAAGCGTATTAGCTTTACCACAGATGTTGCACAAGCAGTCAAACATGGTACTTGTCAGTTTATTGCAGTGGGGACGCCGCCAGGCGAAAATGGCAAGGCAAATTTATCTTTTGTGTATGCTGTTGCTAAGAGTATTGCACAGTATATGGATGAGTACACAATTGTCATTGATAAATCAACCGTTCCAATCGGTACGGCTGATCAAGTACAGACGATTATTCGTGATGGGTTGACGACGAGAAATGTCAATATTTTATTTGATGTGGTTTCAAATCCAGAGTTTTTGAAAGAAGGTGCAGCCTTAGAAGATTTTAGAAAGCCAGATCGTATTATCTTGGGCGTAGAAAGCCCACGAGCAGAAGCTATATTAAGAGATTTGTATGCGCCGTTTAATCGCAAGAATGATCGCTTATTGGTGATGGATAGACGCTCAGCTGAACTTACAAAATATGCATCAAATGCAATGCTTGCAACGAAAATAAGCTTTATGAATGAAATGGCTAATTTGGCGGAGAAAGTAGGGGCTGATATTGAGCAAGTTCGCATTGGTATGGGTGCTGATCCACGTATTGGTTATCATTTTACCTATCCAGGTTGTGGTTATGGCGGCTCTTGTTTTGGTAAGGACGTACAGGCTTTAATTCATACCGCTAAAGACTATCAAAGTAGTTGTGATATTGTTCGAGCTGTAGAGCAAGTGAATGCCAGACAAAAAAATAGAATATTTGAAAAAATAAAAACTCATTATCAAGATGATCTACAGGATAAGGTATTTGCTATTTGGGGACTTGCCTTTAAACCAGGAACAGATGATATGCGAGATGCACCAAGTCTCAATGTTATTGAATCTTTAATAGCGCATGGCGCTAAAATTCAAGCTTTTGATCCTGAAGCTATGCATGAGGCTAGGAAGCTTTTTCATAAGAATGCACTTATTAGTTATGCTCAAACACCTGAAGAAGCATTAGAAGGTGCGAATGCGCTCATTGTATTAACAGAGTGGCGTATTTTTAGAAGTCCAGACTTCTCTCATCTTAAAAAAGCTATTTCTGATAAAGTTATTTTTGATGGCAGAAATATTTATGATCCTGCGCTTATGAAAGAGAGGGGAATACAATATTATGGCATAGGTCGTGGTGCTGTTCTTGAGGTAGAATCATTAGTAGCCGAAACTTATTAAACCCTTACCCGCCCTTTCAGGGCACCCTCTCCCAAAATTGGTAGAGGGGAAAATATTTGCATTGCTAACGAATAGATTGCTTCGTTGCGGACTCCTCGCAGTGATGTAGTTTGAGAATGCAATAGAATTCTCGATTCGCGAAGCGAATCATAGCGCCTCTACCAATTTTGGGAGCGGATGGCTGAAAGCCAGATGAGAGTTAAATATGGAGAGCGCTCTCTAATTTTGGGCATGACAATAAAAAATATAGGACAATAAATGCAACTATCTTGCTTTCACAGTGAGTATCTATGACTTTGCTTCAACCTAAGATTTCAATCATCACCGCTGTCAAAAATAATAAGGCAGGTTTATTGCATACGCTTGCTAGCATTGAAGCGCAAAGTTATCCATTTTTAGAATATATTGTGATAGATGGTGGTTCTACCGATGGCACTCTTGAGGTTATTAAGCAAAATGAAGGTTTAATCACACATTGGAACAGTGAGCCGGATAAAGGTATCAGTGATGCCTTTAATAAAGGTATCCGCTTGTGCAAGGGAGAATATATAAATTTTCAAGGTGCTGGCGATAGTTTTTATCAGCCGAATAGTATTGCACAGTTGTTTCACTGTGCGTCTCAAGGCACTGAGCTTATTTGTGGTCAAGTTGCTCGAACAAGTCTTGCGGGTGAAGCATTATGGGTCGCTCCACGTAAAATACCCAAAATCTTCGATAAAAAATCATTGGTTTTTAAGCTTACTTTGCCACATCAAGGCTTATTTACACATCGTCGTTTTTTTGAAAAGTGGGGAGACTTTGCTTTAGATGTAAAATATGCAATGGATTATGAAATTTTATTAAGAGCGTATCATGATTTTCCCAGTACAGAGATACACCCAATTATCGTTGCAAATTGGCAGGCAGGTGGTATTGGAACGCACCAAATTAAATCTGTTTTAAAAGAATATCATCATCTTAAAATACGACATAAAATAGCCTCAAAAATAGCGCTGAGAAGTATTCATGAATATAATCTTTTTAAATTATTTGTTAAATCAAATTTATTAGGAAGGGAAGTATAAATAATGCAAGCGGTTTTACAAATAGGGAAATATATTGTTCAGAACAATCATGCTTGGAATATACCCATTAAGTTTATTACCGCAATTTTATGGCAAGTTGAAAAAAGATTTATAAAACGCATTAGAATTAAAACGCTCTTTAATGGACAACGCGCTTATCTAACGCCACATTCACCCAGTGCTTCTTGTTTAGTTTATGCGGATTATCCTGATAAGCCAGCTTTAGAAAAATTAAGAAGCTTAGCGAATGATAATACAATATTTTTAGATATAGGTGCGAATATAGGCTTTTATAGTTTGTTGCTCAGGGATAAAGTAAAAGCCGTCTTTGCTTTTGAAGCACACCCTGATACAGTCACATTGTTGAGGAATAATTTCATACTCAATGAAATCGATACAAGCTTTGTGATTCCAAAAGCAGTTGCAGATAAAGCCTCAACAGTTAGCTTTTCCAATCTTAAATCAGGTAGTCCTATCAATACTATGCTGTCTGCTTCTGATTTTAAAAAAGATAGTATCGAGGTTTCCGCTATTTCATTGGATGAGTTTATCTTAGAAAAGAAGTTTTCCAAAAAATATGATTATATGCTTAAGCTTGATGTGGAAGGTGCAGAGCATTTAGTAATTGATGGTGCAATGCATTTTTTAAAAAATTTCGCTGTTAACACTATATTATTCGAAAGTTTGTCACCGGAAGATGATCGTGTTGTAAAGCAGTTAAAAAAATTAGGCTACTCTATCCAGCCTATTATGCAAAATAATTTTTTAGCCTTAAGATAAAGTATTATCATAAGGCATTGACTATATTTTTATGATTTCTTTTCGATGCTTTTCTTTGATTTTATTTTTTTTGCATCTTTGTGTAATAAGTAAACACCGATAGAGAGCGCAGAAATAGAAAATGCAAAATACATCATTTCTAAAGCGCCTTCGAATTTGACGTATAGAACACGTTGAAAGAAGCTGACAACAAGAACCATGACAATGACTTTGGCTAATTTATCTTTTAGCTCATCTAAAGAGCTTATCAGCAGAATAGGTGGTATTTTTAGCTTTGATTTATCGTGATCCATTTCATCAATTTCAGAAATAAATAATTCGTATAAGCCAAAACTGAAGATTAATAATACAATTGCGATTAAATATAAATCAACCGCACCAATGATTTCACTTACAACATCTGCATGCATAGATTCGGGGATTTGCAAATAACAAATGTATTTGCAAAGATGAAAGGCCATGGAGATAAGATCGCCTGTTGCATATATAAACAAAATAATCGAGCTGAAGATACCAAAGGCAACGGGTAGAATCACAAATAGTTTGGAAAGCAGCAGTAATTTCTCAAACATCAGTTTAACCATATGAACCTCATAGTTATAAAGATTAGGAGATGAGTTTTTTTAAATCTTCCTCAATGAGCTGTGCCCATTGCTGATGGCCTCGCTCACTCAGGTGTATTTCATCATGAAACAGCGCATTTATTTCTTCAGTAGATTGAGTTGTTATTTTGTCTCTTAGGTATACAACCTCTAACCCATGTTTTTCTAAAGCTTTAAGCACTAGGTGATCATTCTCGTTGTTATACAAAAGCTCAGAACGGCTGGGTGAGATATAAATTAAATGCTTTTTACCAGCATTCTTTAAGTAGCTATCGTAGCTTTTTAGATAATAAGCTGCATGATCCGCAATCTGGAATTTTTCATCCTCGTTGAGTGTATAAAAAAGGACGGGTGGTGTTTGCGTTAGCTGAATTTTATATAAAAAATAATGTGCTAATTCTTCTAAGGCTGAACGAGGTGGACGTGTCCAAAAAGGTTGTCCGCCAATCCGCATCAAACCTCTATAAAAATCGCCTTCAGGAAAAACACTGACATAGATATCTGCAGGCAGAAAATTCATTTCCTTGATTAAGGCATGTACATTCAATACACCCCAACCATTCACACCTGCATTCCCACTTTGATAACCAGGCAAATTTTGGGTCGCTAAAAATGAAAAGAGTTCAGTATTATTAATGTAGCTGCCACCATAGGTAACAGAATCACCCACAAATAATATTTTGTTTTGAGTATCTGTTATATCCCAATCAGCTTGAGCACGTAATCCAAGATTATTAACTTGTATAGGCTTATTAGCTTGTCTTGCAACCTGTTGATTAGGGTGTAAGCGATAACCATAGACTGGATGTGAGTCATAAATAACGACATTACCCAAGCCAAAGCGTTTGGCTAAGGACTCAATCATAAATAACGAAGCAATACCCAGTAACAATAAGAGAACGCTTATTGTTACTTTAGGGTATTTTTCAAATACATTTTTAGACATAAGAATTGATTAGATATTTTTAGAACAAAGTATAAATAAAGGGTGCAACAGCGGAGCCTTGCGTAAATACAATCAGTGCACCGAGTAGCAATAATAGACTAATAATAGGCGCGAGCCAAAATTTCTTGCGTGCACGCATAAACTGCCAAAGATCTATGAGTAAATCAATCATTAGTAGGGGCGCTCCATATGTTTGATAGATTGAGATTCACTTTGAATACGATATGATTTTGCTTCTGGTTCAAAATGGCGTTTTAAAGGATCATATTTTGCTATTCTCAATACAAAACTAATAGGTGTGATGACGATAAAGAAAATAACACCTAGAATAATTCGTGTATTTATCCAGCCTAAGAGTGCACCCAGTTTCATCCAGGGTAAATAGATAAATTTTAAAAGTTTGGGTACAAAGAAAGCAAAAACAAGTAGTGTACTTGCAAAAATCCATGGCCAGGTTGGCGAAGGCTGACTTTTTAGCAAGGGAAGAAGGATTCCAAAGAGTGCTATAAAAATGGAAGATAAAATAAACCCAAAATTTCTTAACTCTTTAGATGTGATATTTTGTTGTGTCATCATATTATTAGCCACTTATCTTAAATTCAGACTTTTAGGTTAATCTAAAGCAAATTCTTCACGCCAATTATGTGCTTCTTGCCACTTGGGTTGATCCTGTTTTGCGAGAATGACATTTTCTAATACCAAGTAATCCATTTCGGTGCGCATAAAACAGCGATAGGCATCTTCTGGTGTGCATACAATAGGCTCACCCCTGACATTAAAAGAGGTATTAATGAGGGCTGGGCAACCCGTTAATGTTTCAAAAGCATCGAGCAATTGGTAGTAGCGTGGGTTGACATCTTTTGCCACGGTTTGTAAGCGCGCAGAATAATCCACATGGGTAATGGCTGGTATAGAAGATCTCGGAATATTGAGTTTTTCTATGCCGAATAATTGCTTTTGTGCATCGGTCATTTCTGTCTGATGTGATTCTTTTACATTAGCAACCATTAACATGTAAGGGCTGCTGTGCTCAAAATCAAACCATTCATGCACTTTTTCTTCCTTTATGACAGGTGCAAAGGGGCGAAAGGATTCTCGATATTTAATTTTGAGATTCATGATCGATTGCATTTTTGTGCTGCGGGCATCACCTAAAATAGAGCGTGCACCTAAAGCGCGAGGGCCAAATTCCATTTTATTTTGATACCAACCAATCACATTTTCTTCAGAAAGCAATTTGGCGACTTGTGGGATTAACTGCTCGTCCTCTAATACGGTATAAACAGCATTAACCTCATCCAGGTAATTGACAATTTGTTGTTTGCTAAAACGAGGACCCAATAAGCTACCTTGCATGCTGTCAGGCTTTTGAAGCTGACGTGGTTTTTGTAAATATTCATGCCATGTGCTGAGTGCTGCGCCTAAGGCACCACCCGCATCTCCGGCAGCAGGTTGTATCCAGATTTCATCAAATATTTTTTCTTTATAGATTTTGCCATTTGCAACGCAATTGAGGGCAACCCCACCGGCTAAACATAAATTTTTGCAGTTTGTTTCCGCACGAATATTTTTGGCTAATTTTATGACTACTTCTTCAGTGACAACTTGAATGGAACTGGCAATGTCCATCATTTTTTGTGTTATTTCACCTTCTGAAGTGCGAGGTGGACCACCAAACAGCTGATGGAACTTTTCATTGGTCATGGTAAGTCCAACAGCAAAATTGAAATAATCCATGTTCAGTCGAAAACTACCATCTGCTTTGACATCAATCAGGTGTTCATAAATTTGTTGTACATATTTGGGCTCACCATAGGGTGCAAGTCCCATGAGTTTATATTCGCCTGAGTTAACTTTAAAGCCGGTATAATAAGTAAAGGCTGAGTATAGTAAACCAAGCGAATGTGGAAATTGGATTTCCCATAATGGTTTTAATTGATTATTGTTGCCATGCCAGCAGGTAGTGGTTGCCCATTCTCCAACCCCATCTAGACACAAAACAGCCGCCTCTTGAAAAGGACTGGCAAAAAAAGCTGACGCAGCATGTGATTGATGGTGCTGTGTGAATAAGAGTTTGGGTAGATTGCCTTCTTTTAAGCCTGAAAGGCTTGAGAAAGATTTTTTAAGGGTTGCTTTTAAAAGAAGCTTTTCTTTTAGCCATACGGGCATTGCTTGTATAAAAGATTGAAAGCCTTGTGGGGCAAAACTTAAATAGGTTTCTAATAAGCGTTCAAACTTGAGAAGCGGTTTGTCATAGAAAGTAATGAAATCTACTTTGTCTAAAGTAATTTGACCTGCTTTTAGGCAATACTGAATTGCATGTTCAGGAAAGCCAGGATCGTGCTTTTTGCGTGTAAACCTTTCCTCTTGCGCTGCAGCAATAATTTTGCCATCTACAACAAGCGCAGCAGCACTATCATGATAAAAAGCGGATATCCCTAAAATGGTAGCCAAACAACACCCTTCCATTACTTCAAATAAAAACGCTAAGTTTAAAGCCTTCAGGGGTTAAAGTAAAAATAGTTTCTAAATCTGTAGTGTTGGGTTTCTGGATCTACCTATTTTTGTAAGAGATCTCCAATTGATATAGTGGCCGTACCTCTTTCTATGGCTGTCCTGTATTCCCTGTCCTGTATTCCCTCCTTTCATTCATGAAACTTTCTAAATATCGAGAAAGCGGTTTTATTATGGATGTCCCATATCTTTTTTTTCTATGACTGTCCTATATTTTTGCAAAAAGTTAGTTAAAAATCTTTTTTAAAATAATCCTAAACCTATCTCATTTGAGAAATTTTGATAAACTAGCATTCCACAAATAACTCAATGAGCTTTTTGATCGAATCATGAATGCAGAAATTATCGCACTGTTAAAATGCCCTATTACTGGTAAAAGCCTAAAACTTTTGCCGGAAGTCGAAGTGGAAAGAGTTAATCAACTGATAAAATCAGGCGCATTTTTTAGAGGGGATGGCTTGCCGGTCAAAACCATATACGAAGGCTTATTAAAAGTAGAGTCAGAAGAAATCTATTACCCAATAAAGCAAAATATCTTCTGCTTGCTGTCTGATTTTGTGATCGTCAATGATTTTAATCTTGTGACTTTAGAGAGAGATTTACTGAATCAGAATATTAAGCAAGACATGCAAAAATTTTATGACCAGGTTGGTTGGCATGCTGCAGAAGAACATTTTCAAGACGCGAAAGATTCAGAAGATTTGCGTGTTTTTTCACAAGATTACATCAATCAATGCCATCAGCGCGTGAATAAATACCTACCACAAAAAGGTAAATATTTATTGGATGTAGCGTCAGGGCCGATTCAGTATCCTGTGTATCTCAGCTATTCGAGAAATTATGAATATCGTATTTGTGCAGATATTTCTATTACAGGGCTTTTGCGTGCACAAGAAAAATTGGGTAATAAAGGTATTTATTTGTTGTGTGACATTACTCAATTACCTTTGCAAAATAATAAGATTGATGCCATTGTTTCTTTGCATACACTTTATCATGTACCTCAAAAGCAACAAGAAAAGGCATTTGATGAATTATATCGTGTATTAAAACCAGGCGGTAAATCAATCATTGTTTATAGCTGGGGCAAGCATTCGGCTCTGATGAATATATTTCTATTACCCTTTAAGTTGGTGAAGCGTGCGATAGATAAGCTTCAAAACAAAGAGGCGGCTTTGTATTTTTATGCGCATCCTTATCGATGGTTTAAGAATCATTTAAATGCGCAATATGCAACAGAGCTTTATGTTTGGCGGAGCGTGAATGTACCTTTTCTGAAGATTTATATTCATCGATGGTTTTTAGGGAAAATTTTCTTAAAAGCTATCTATCAACTTGAAGAAAAATTTCCAAAATGGATGGGGCGCTGGGGAGCATATCCTCTTTTTGTGACGCAGAAGAAGTAAAGATAATGTCTAGTAATGAACAGATTTTTACTAAAGTTTTTGATTATGTCTTTGTAACACACTTACCAAGTTTCTATAAAATAAATTTATACAATCAGCTTGCTAAAACACACCGTGTATTTGTCATTTTTATTGGGCAAGCTTCTGTTTCAAGAACCAATGATTTCACCGAGCAAGAGAAAAATTTTGATTTTGTGATACTCAATACTGGCGCATTTGAAGGACGTTCTGTATTTAAAAGCCTAAGCATGCTTTGGCAATTATTAGCAAAGCTACATTATCAAAGAATCATTGTGGGTGGCTGGGATTTGCCGGAGTATTGGCTGATTGCCCTTTTAAAAACAAAGAGAAAAAATTATTTAGCATTAGAGTCAAGTATTTTTGAGAGCCATACAATAGGCAGTAAAGCACTAATCAAAAAGTTTTTTTTAAAACGCATGAACGGCGTTTTTTATTCTGGAATACCGCATCGACAACTATTGGAAAGTCTGAATTACCAAGGTGAAATGATACAAACGGGTGGCGTTGGCTTGATGCATATGGCTCAAACCTTTACCGATAAATCCGTTGAAAATGAACACTTGGAAAGAAATCGTTTTCTCTATGTGGGGCGCTTTGCATCAGAAAAAAATATTGAATTATTATTGCAGGTCTTTAAAAAATTCCCACATTACCAGTTAACTTTAGTGGGAGATGGGCCATTACGTGAAAAAATTAACCAGGCAAAAACAGACAATATCCGTGTATTGGGGCATGTTCATTATCAGGCTTTGGCAGAAGTATATCGTCAGCATGATATTTTTATTTTACCTTCATTAAAAGAGCCTTGGGGTTTGGTGGTTGAAGAGGCTTTATTTTATGGTTTGCCAGTGATTGCATCTCAGCACGTGGGTGCAAGTATGGATATGATAGAGGCCTATAGGGTTGGAAGACTCTTTAATCCTGTATCTGCGCTTGATTTTGAAAACGCTATAAAATGGACAATAGAAAATTATACGGCACTTCGTGAGAATATGTCTAAAATTGATTTTCATGCAAGGGCAACTCAGCAAGTCGAAAGTTACACAAAGACTGGGCTTGTATGAGAATTTTAATTGCGCATAATTTTTATCGATCGGAGCACATTGGTGGTGAAGATACGGTTGTTCTGAATGAGGTTGCAGCCTTAAAAAAACAATTGGGCGAAAGCAACGTTCATACATACTATGTTTATAATGATAATATTTCATCTGTAGCCTTGCTTAAAAATATTTGGGGAAATAAAGAACACGCTCAGCAGATTGTTGAGTTGCTCAACAAACACCAGATTGATTTGCTGCATGTGCATAATGAGTTCCCTCTTTTGACCCCACTTGTATTTAAAGCAGCCTATGAGCAGGGCGTTAAGGTAGTTCAGACTTTGCATAATTTTCGAGGACAATGTTTGTCGGGAACCTTGTATCGACAAAATGCTTTGTGCGAACAATGCGTACATCAGAAAATAAAGTGGCCTGGCGTGATGCATCGATGTTATCGGAACAGCTATTTGCAAAGTACCGTGCATGCGATGGCGCAGTATTGGTATCATCTTAAGCAATATCAAAGTTATATCCACCATTATTTTGTTTTGACACATTTTCAAAAAAGCAAGCTCATTGATTTTGGACTGAATCCTCAGCAATTACTTTTAAAACCAAACTTTATAATGCCACAAATAGAGCATTATCGTACGGACATTGAGCGAGAAGGTTATGTTTTTATTGGTCGAATTGAGTCTGGAAAAGGCATAGAATACCTGCTTAAAAATTGGGTGACCTTGCCAAAACATTTCGTGCTCAGAATTATTGGCAGTGGTGAAGATTTAGAAAAATTGCAAGATAAATATGCTCAAGAAAATATTATTTTCTTAGGCAAACTTGAGCATGTAAAAGCAATGCAGCTTTTACAAAAAGCCAAATATTTGATTCATACCTCTCTTTATTATGAGACATTTGGCTTGACTATTCTGGAAGCAATGAGCTGTGGTGTGCCGGTGATTGGTTTTAATATTGGTACGCGCAAGGATTTTATTGTGCATGAAGAAAATGGACTGTTGTCGGATGAAGATAAGTTGCGAGAAACTTTATTGTCTTCATTTGAGCATCCCAGATATATGGATATGAGCAAAAATGCATATGAATTTTCTTTGCAATTCACACCTGCTTCAATTATACCGCAGCAAATTATGCACTATGAAAATATTATTAAAGGCAAATATTTGTGATAAAAGTATCGATTATAACAGTTTGCTATAATAGCGAAAAAACCATTGAAGAAACAATCTTATCTGTAAAGTCTCAAAGCTATTATCCTATTGAATATATTGTGGTAGATGGGGCTTCAAAAGATAATACACTGAGCATTGTAGAGCGATATCGAGATACAATTGATGTGATTGTATCAGAAAAAGATGCCGGTATTTATGATGCAATGAATAAAGGTATAGAAAAAGCAAGCGGAGAGGTAATAGGCTTTTTGAACGCAGATGATTTATTTGCACATTCAGATGCCATTAAAAAAATAGTAGATATCTTTGAAAGCAGTAATGCAGAAGCGGTTTATGGTGATCTCGTTTATTTTTCTAGAAAAAATACGCAAGATAAAATTGTTCGCTATTTCAAATCAAGTCGTTTCAAGCAAGGTAATTTTGCTAAAGGTTGGTGTCCGCCTCATCCCACTTTTTATGTGCGAAAATCAGTCTATGCGAGACTAGGAGGCTTTAATCTAAAGCTTGGAATGGGTAATGATGTTGAGTTGATGATGCGCTTTTTGGAAAAGGAAAAAATTAAGTCTTTTTATATTCCAGAGGTGTTAGTTAAAATGCGTATGGGTGGTGTATCCAATCAAAGTTTAAAAAATATTTGGGTTCAAAATAAATACATTTTACAAGCAGCCAAAGATTTACATATTCCAATCCCTCTATTGCCTTTTGTATTTCATAAACTCTTGAATAGAGCAAGTCAGTATCTTACAAGGACTGGAGTTTGATAATGTCAAAATCAGTGTCTGAACTAATCTCTGAACCAATGACTAAATCAGTTTTAATTACTGGCGCGACTGGATTTGTTGGCAAGCGTGTTTGTGAGTATTTTCTAGCGAAAGGCTTGAAAGTCATTGGTTGTGGACGTCAAGCGCGCGTCAATCTTCAACATCCAAATTTTGAATATCATAGTTTTGATTTAAGCGAAATAAAACGCTATGGTTATTTGTTAGAGACAGTAGATATTGTTGTACATTTGGCTGCTTTGGCGCATCAATCTAAGCACTTAAATCCTCTGACTTATTATCAAGTAAATGCAGATTGCAGTAAACAACTCATTTCGATTTGTGCACAGTATAATATTCAGCGTTTTGTCTACATAAGTACCATCAAGGTCAATGGAGAGAGAAGCATTGATGTACCCTTTAATGAGCAGCATACGCCTAACCCCTTAGATGTATATGGTCGATCTAAATGGTTTGCTGAAAACTATGTGCAAGATATTGCGATGGATGCAAATATGGAGTGGGTTATCATACGTCCACCTTTGGTGTATGGACCGGGCGCTAAGGCTAATTTTGCAAGCCTAATGAAATTGATCGATATGCATTTGCCAGTTCCATTTGCTGCTTTTCTTAGCAAACGCAGTTTTATTGCAATTGATAATTTATGTGATTTTATTTTTACCTGTGCTTTTCATGTAAATGCAAAGAATCAGATATTTTGTATTTCAGATGATGATGATCAATCAACAAGAACATTGATTAAAACTTTGCAGGTAGTTCGAATGGGTAGAGCAAAATTATTCAATTGTCCGATCATATTATTAAAAATGGCCTGCATATTATTAGGACGCAGGGCTATCTTTAACCGCTTATCTGATCCATTACAAGTGGATATTGCCAAAGCAAAGCAGCTATTAGAGTGGAAACCTGTATTAACCTTTAAGGAAGCTGTTTTTAAATATTTTGGATAACTACTTGTTTTTTAAACCCTGTAAGCGGAGATAAGCGAAGCGAATCAATTTTCTTTCTTTGTAATCAAAGAAAGAGGCACCTTTAGGTGCATAGAAGGATTTTCAAAGTAAGATTCTAAAAAATCCATCTGCTCGCTAAAGCGAGCCTCTTCCCTTGACTTCAAGGGAAGAAAATATTCACTTCGTTCATTTTTTATAGAATTTTATACAAAGTAGAAATGAGTGCTGCTATCTAAATTGTTAAAATAAGTTTCTAAATATTCACCAGCGCCTGCGTTGAGAATATTCATGATTGCTGTTTCAAAGGTGAGAGGATCATTAATGATAGACTGTATGTTTGAATTTATGGTTTGGTAGTGATTTGCAGGGATGCCTGTTGTGCTGATTTGAACACACATGCCGCCATCACATAAGTCGCCACCAGAAACGCTGATTGTTTCAGCAATATTTAAATTTCTCATTTTTAATCTCCGCAGGAATGTATCAAAGACCTGATATTTTCAGGATTTGTGATATTATCCGCCTTGCTTATCTGTGTCAACTTAATTAATGATTTGTGATTTTTCTTTACAAATAAGTTATGATTTACATAGTTGTATATGCATATGTTTTGAGAGGCTGACTAGTTTGACAGCTTAGTTTTAATTGATTGACATTAAGGGCATTTTTTATACAATGATTTTTTTGTAATTACTCACTTCATAGGGTAGTTATGATTTTTTAATATGGAAGTCGTTGTAGGTTGTTATGAGTGAATTGTTGTATCAGGCTCCTGAATCCATTAGCTTTAGTTTTAATTCAAGTGATGCTGAGATAAATAGTATTGTATCAAAGGCATATCAGTCCTCTCCTTTGGTGCAAATTGCATTGCAAGAGGCATATGACTACAATGTGCAATTATACCAAGAGCAAAAAGCTTTATTTGCGCTCACAAATCAGCAGTGGGGTGCATATCCTGAGCATGATTATCATACTTTACAAACCAAAACCTTAGAACGTCTTGACCAAGATATTTATTACATACAACAACTCAATCAATTGTTAAAAAGTTATCCCGCCAGTGATGATGTAGGAGAAGGCCTTACCTGGAGCCTAAAAACCAATAAAATGGAATTGGTTTTGTCGGGTGCAAGAGAGCTTATTATGGATGACGAAGCCTTTAGGGCGCTTTTAGAAGGTGAATGCCCTTATATGCTGAATAATACCTTCCAATTTCCCGTTATTTTAGCGGACACGGATTCGATTTATGGTTCAAGCGAAGCAACCTTTTTATCAGCAGCTTTGTTGGCAATTAATCTGAGCTTACTTGGTGAAAATACGCATCTTGAAGATTTGCCGATCCAATTATCCTTATCAGATTCAATAGATACTGTGTGGATGGATTATTCTGCCTTGTCACATATCACACCTATTCCTGCTTTTGTTGCCTTAGAAAATTTAGGTCAGGATTTTAAAACAGAATTTAGTTATTATTTTTCAGATCCACTCATGCAAGATGGTTTAAGTTTAATTCACAGTGGTTATGCCTTTGGTGGGCAACGTGGTGAAGTAAGATTTGACGAAAATAAAAATTGGGGGCCTGAAGATTGTTCATCATGGGTGTCGAAAGTCACAAATTGCGATGTTGATTTCTCAACCATTGATCAATTGTTTACTTATCGTATACAGTTCCCTGACAATGAAAAAGGTTTGATTTACTCAGATTGGTTAAACAGCGATAGACCCACAGCAATGCAAACCGTTTATAGCCCTGTGTATATTGAGAATCCTTTGGTGGATATTCATCCTGGGCAAATATTTGCTTATCGAGACTTTGCTGATGCGAATCATCTGGGAGATGTTGGGGTTGGTGGTCATACAGGTGTGGTTTTGGGCGTCAAAGAAAATGGTAATGTCGTTGTATTATGTTATGGACGAGATATGCCAGAGTATGAAGGCTTTGGTGTGCGTGAATACAATTGGCAATCAGATGAGACGCGTGAAGTAATGTTTTTTGATGTGAATCAAGAGAAAATTGCGTTTCATGATGTGATCCACACAGACAATGATATCATGCATGATTTTGATGGTTTGGCCATTGCAAACCTTGTTTCAGAATTAGCACTGGGACCAATCTTGGAATCAACGCCATCTGCAATAGCCACACATTTTTATATTCCAGCATGGGATGAAAGTTTAAATACGCTTCATACGAATGAAGCATTTGCATAATAAGATGGCAGTTTTGCCACCTATAAGGTAAGAATAATTGGCGCATATTATTGATTTGCATTCTGCTTGGCAGCAAGCCAGCCAGCAAGTTTCACTTATTCAGCGACATGCTCTAAAAACGCATCGTCGTTTGTATCGCATTAGTGTCATTTTTGTTGCGAGGGGGACGGATGAGGCTATTTTGCAAAGCTTGAATACGATTCTTTCACAAGATCTCGTTCGCGAGATTATTATTGTTAGTTGCACTACCTCCGTTTCTTTAAATAATAAGTTATATGACATTGCGCGTGAGCACCCACGTGTTTTTCTTTTGTTCCAAAATCCAGATTTAAGTTTATCCAAAGCCTATAATCTGGGGTTGAGGCATTCAACTAGCAAATATCTGCTCTTAGTATCAGCCCCTTATCTTTTACCTAAAAATATTGTTATTAAATTATTGGCGCCTGGATTAACCAAGCCTTCGCATTGGATAATGGGGATTCAATCCGCTTTTTATTCGAGTTTTGATCCATTTTTCCGCTTTCAGAAAAATAGTTTTTACAAACAGGGTAATTCTATTTTAGAAAAAGAACGGATACATCATGTTGTTTCAGTTAGGCCAGACTGTCTTTTGGTTTCTTATGATATGGTGCGAGAAATGGGGGCTTTGGATACGGCCTGTGATGATAATAATGTATTATTAGATTTATGTTTGCGCGTACATACGGCGGGTGGAGATGTCTTTGGGCATACAGCACTTAAATTCTCTAGTGCTTCGTTACCAGAAACAAAGGTCTCCTTGAAGCAGTTGGATCGTTTATGGAAAAGTTGGCATCACTACTATCAAAAACACTTTAGTCAGAGTTACAGAAAGCGCCATGCGTGCATGCTCTACATTAAGTTGTTTATCAAAATAATTGCTGCAATGATTCGTAACCCTAAAAATCCATCATTTTGCTGATGTATAACTAGTATAACGCGTTGTTTCTTGGTAAAATTCTTGCCTAATTAGCTTATGGTGACCTTGCCGGTCCTCTCGCAACGATACATTGCAAACCCCGTCAGGCCCGGAAGGGAGCAGCGGTAGTGATGGACGCGTGTGCCGGGATGTGGCTGGTAAGGTTGCCACCATCTTTTCTCTCGAAACAAATATTCGAGAAAGCGCCAAGCTAAGCAACTAGACTATCGTCTTATCAATATTGCAATGGCTGGCGATGAATCTGCAAACTCAAAAGGTGCATCGTGTCATATTCAGCACTCGCAAGAAAATGGCGGCCCAAATCATTTGCTGAGCTAAAAGGTCAGGATCATGTAGCCAAAGCGCTCATGAATGCTTTAGCCCGTAATCAGCTGCACCACGCCTATTTATTTACCGGCACTCGTGGTATTGGAAAAACCACCATCGCACGTATTTTTGCCAAATGTTTAAACTGTGAGCAAGGTATCATCGCAACGCCTTGTAATACATGTGATACTTGTCGCGCAATTGATAGTGGGCGTTATTTAGACTTAATTGAAGTGGATGCTGCCTCTAAGACAAAAGTAGAAGATACACGCGAACTTTTAGATAATGTTCAATATGCACCGGCTGCCGGGCGTTATAAAGTTTATCTAATTGATGAAGTACACATGCTCTCGGGGCATAGCTTTAATGCACTGCTAAAAACCTTAGAAGAGCCGCCTTCTCATGTTAAATTTATCTTGGCAACAACTGATCCAGAAAAGATTCCAGTCACTATCTTATCAAGATGTTTGAATTTTCAGCTACGTGCCTTAGGCGAGAGTGAAATAAGTCAGCAACTTGCTCTTATTCTGCAACAAGAAAATAAAAGTTACGATCTTGATGCCCTTCAGTTGCTTGCGCGTTTTGCTAAAGGCAGTATGCGAGATGCACTGAGTTTACTTGAGCAAGCCGTGAGCTATTGCCAAGAAGAAAACATTAACTTGCAAGATGTTGAGTTTATGTTAGGCATGCAATATCGCCAGTATTTAATACCATTACTGCAAGCTGTTTTTGAGCAAAACATTGAAAATGCAGTTGCACTTGTGCAAAAAATGATGGACATTGGTGCTGATGCAGAGAGTGTATTACAAGCATTTCTAGAAAGTTTGCATGAATTGTCTATGCAAAGCATATTCTTAAAAAAAGAGAGTGCTTTGTACAGTAATAAATATCAAAACCTAACAATACCCTTGCCAGAAGTTTTGCAACTCTTGTATCAAATAGGATTAAATGGCAAACGTGATTTGCTATTTGCACCTAATGCACGTATCGGTTTGGAGATGACGGTATTGCGCATGATTGCCTTTTTGCCAGATGAAAGAAAGCTTGGCACACCTGCTGCTCACACATCTACCCAGCAACAAGCTACTACACCAATGACCAAGCCATCTCAAGAAAATAAGGCGTCAAGCAAAGCTTTTTCTCCTTCTTCTGTGCCACCACCACCTGTTGCAAGCTCAAAAACAGAAGTACAACAGACAAAGCAGAGGGAAGCACAGGAAGCACCTGCAGCTACAAAAGCATTGACAGCCAATCAAAATTGGAATGACATCGTAGAGGCATTGCCATTAACGGGTTTGACAAGAATACTTGTTAAAAATTGCACCGTATCGCATTGGGGAGAGAGAAGTATTCATTTGGCACTTGATATCTCTCAAGAGGCTTGTTTGAACCAAAGTCGACAAATGCAGATTCAAAAAGCCTTGTCTGATTATTTAGGTAAAGATCTTGTATTAAAGATTAGCTGCGCTGAACATAAAGGCACTGTATCCACACCTTTGCAGCAAGATCAACAAAAAGAAGAGCAAGCACAAACAGATGCAAAAACGTTGTTATTAAATGATGAGCGTGTGCAAACAATTATAAAGACATTTGACGCAACGATTGAAAACGTTTCTTATGAAAAAGTAGTTAAGTGAGGTGAATAATGGACACTAAAAATATGGATTTCCAATCAATGATGGCATCTTTTATGCAAAATGCACAAAAATTACAAGAAAATTTAAAAGGCGCATATCAAGAAATTTCTGACAAGCATAAAGATCGTACCGTTGTGGGTATGGCCGGGGGTGATTTAGTAAAAGTAGAAGTTACCTTAAAATTGCAAGTTAAAAATATAGAATTGAAACCTGCGGTATTTGAAGAAAGTCCTGAAGTAATGAGTGAGTTGATTGCTGCTGCAACAAACCAAGCGATTGCACAGGCACAGGAAATGGTGAAGAAAGAAATGATGGCTGTGACACAGAAGATGGGGTTACCTAAAGATATGCCTATGCCATTTTCTGGCTAATCGCATCTAAGCTGTCTCAAAAATAGTAACTTTGGGTTCAGCCAAGGCGCAGATTCTTTGAGCAGCGCAGTTTACACAGGCGTAAATGAGCAGCACAAAAGGATCTGCAACGAAGGATCAACGCAAAGAGACATTTTTGGATTAATATGATACTAAGCCCACTCATACAAGAATTAGTTGATGCATTAAGAACGTTGCCAGGTGTAGGACCTAAGTCTGCGCAGCGTATGGCTTTTTTTGTTCTGACACAAGCCCAAGAAAAGGGACATTATCTTGGGCATGTCTTGCAAAAAGCAATTCGTCAAGTGAGAACATGCCAGTGTTGTCGTATGTTGTGTGAGACAGATATTTGTAGCATTTGTAAGCATGTGCAACGAGACAAAAGTATTGTCTGTGTTGTTGAAAGCCCTGCAAATGTCATTGCCATTGAAAATGCAGGCATGTACCAAGGATTGTATTTTGTATTATCAGGACATTTATCACCGATCGATGGCATTGGGCCTGAAGAAATCGGTATAGAGCAATTCATTCAAAGAATTGAAGATGAAGATGTGCGAGAAGTAGTACTTGCCCTTTCTGCAACTGTAGAAGGTGAGGCAACAGCCTATTATTTGGTTGAACTCATTAAAAAACGAGGCTTAAAGGCGACTCGCATTGCGCATGGAATCCCTCTCGGTGGGGAATTAGAGTATGTGGATGAAGGCACATTGGCAAAAGCGTTGTTAGACAGAACTAATATTTAATTGAAGCGTACTTTGTGAAGGCTTATTCAGAACAAATAAAAATTTTTTAGTGAAGAAAAATTCAGAGGTGTAATAACATGATGGCAGAACAAACAAAAGAAACACGTGGCTTTCAAACAGAAGTAAAGCAGCTGCTTCATCTTATGATCAATGCATTGTATAGCAATAAAGAAATATTTCTACGTGAATTAATTTCTAATGGATCAGATGCCGCAGATAAATTGCGTTTTGAAGGTATTAGCAATCCAGAATATTTTGAAGGTGATAGCAATCCACTTGCTATTCAAATCGAATTTGATAAAGAAAATAAAATCATTGTCATACGTGACAATGGTATTGGTATGTCTCGTGAAGAAGTGATCAGCCACTTAGGCACAATTGCAAAATCAGGCACACAAGAATTTTTAAATAATTTAACCGGCGATCAAGTGAAAGACAATCATTTGATTGGTCAGTTTGGGGTAGGCTTTTACTCTGCATTTATTGTTGCTAAAAAAGTAATTGTTAAGACGCGTCGCGCAGGGTTAACTGCAGAAGAAGGTGTGCAATGGGAATCATTGGGTGATGGTGAATATACGATTGAAAATATTCATAAATCTACACGTGGCACAGAAGTCATTTTAGAACTCAGAGATGGAGAAGAAGAGTTTTTAGAAGGGATGAGATTGCGTCATATCGTCACAACCTACTCAGATCATATTGGTTTACCCATTATGATGAAAAAAGAATCTTATGATGATGATGAAAAGAAAGAAATTAACCCAGAAAAAGAATGGGAAACGGTAAATAAGGCAACTGCCTTGTGGGCGCTCCCCAAATCAGAAATTGAAGAATCTGCTTATCAAGAGTTCTATAAGCATATTGCACATGATTTTGAAAATCCATTGGTGTGGGCACACAACAAAGTGGAAGGGCGTTTAGAATATACAACATTATTATATATTCCTGCACGTGCACCTTTTGATTTGTATCAACCCAATCGTACACGTGGTTTAAAATTGTATGTAAAACGAGTCTTCATTATTGATGATGCAGAACAATTCTTACCTCGATATTTACGATTTATCAGAGGGGTTATTGATAGTAACGATCTCCCTCTCAACGTTTCCAGAGAAATCTTGCAGAGCAATCGCGTTGTAGATGCTATGCGTGGTTATATTGTGAAGCGATCTTTAAGTCTATTAGAAGAGCTTGCTAAGAGTGACAGCGATAAATATCTCGGATTCTGGAGCCAGTTTGGTTTGGTTCTAAAAGAAGGTCCTGCTGAAGACTTTGCAAATAAAGAATTAATCTCTAGTTTATTAAGATTTGCGTCTACACATACAGATGTTGAAAAGCAACAACACTCATTAGATGAATATATTGAGCGTATGAAGCCAAATCAAGATAAAATTTACTACATGGCCGCAGATACCTTTAATGCAGCCTGTCACAGCCCACATTTAGAAGTATTCAGAGCAAAGAACATTGAAGTTCTTATATTGTATGACAGAATTGATGAATGGATGATGTCACATTTAACAGAATACAAAGGCAAAAAATTCCAGTCTGTTGCACAAGGTGCTTTAGATAGTTTAGATTTTTCTGAAGAAGAAAAATCTCCAGAAGCTAAAAAAGAAGAACAAGAAAAGCAATTAGAAGGATTTAAAGATACTTTAGAAAAGATTATAGTAGTTTTATAAGAAAAAATCAAAGATGTCCGTT
>JBFWLB010000012.1:0-55419 GCA_050252335.1 Candidatus Berkiella sp.
AGCTTATCAAGACTTAAGCCACAATCCACTCGTACTCTTTGTTTTATAAAAATGCTAACAACCTCCCTTCTTAACCCCATGGAAATGCATCTCCAAACTAAAATTTTTCAGTCTGCTCAAGCTTATCCGACTATTTTTCAACAGATGAAAGATTTTACCACGAGCCGCTTAGCAGATACGCAAGATCAATTATGGCTACTTGAACACTTGCCAGTCTTTACTCAAGGTCAGGCCGGTAAACAAGAGCATATTCTCAATCCTGGCACGATTGAAATCACACAAAGTGATAGAGGAGGTCAAGTTACTTATCATGGCCCTGGGCAATTAATGATTTATGTTTTATGGGATGTAAAGCGTTTGGGTCTAACGGTGAAAAGCCTCGTATGCCTATTAGAATCTTTTGTTATATCTTTACTGGCAAAATATAGTATTACAGCCCATTGTATAGCAGGCGCACCCGGTATTTATGTTGAGAATAAAAAGATTGCTTCTTTAGGGCTGCGTATTAAAAAAGGGGCTTGTTATCATGGCATTAGCTTAAACGTCGCTATGGATTTAGAGCCTTTTTCTCGTATTAATCCCTGCGGCTTTAAAAACTTAGAAATGACGCAAATTGCCGCTTATAGATCCGATATTAGCCTCACACAAGTTCAAACAGATATTTTAAATATTATTCAAGACTGGCATAAAAATAAGGCAGCAACCATCTGTTCTACCTTAAATACAAATCCAACTTAGCCAGCCCCCTATTCAGAACTTATTAGAGCACTGTGTATAAACATGATATTGTCGCGTTGGATACAAAAGCGTCATTTGCTCATACCAATATTCAATCCCTTTGGTATTTTGTTTACTCAGCTCGTATTCCATCATTTTTGCTTGTGCAAAGACATTTTTGTCCTTGGCTAATTTTCCAAGCCGGCTGCGCTCACATGCTTGCAATGTATTATCTGCTTTGATTTGAAGCTCAGGATCGCTCGGCTCAGTTAATCTTTTATTTAAACTAATCAAACAGCTCGCCATCACCCTCCTCATTTGGTTCAAAGCATCATCCTGACAATGCAAATTGTCATATAAAATATTATCTCTATTTTTGAGAAGTCGATTATAAAAGTGAATATAGAGTAAATTATCTTCGTTTGTGGACATGTGTTTCATAACCATCATCGTGCACAGCTCATCTAATTGACACCCCACCAAAACAGCTAAAGCTTTCTTCATGCTTTCAGTGTGTTCTTTAGGTGTTAATACCACTTCATCACGCGCTGCTTTTAATTCATCATACAATCGAATTGAAATTGCGAATGAAGGGAAAGACAATGACAAGAGTGTGACTGCCATGATTGCAAACTTTATGAATTTCTTTTGAGCTTGCATGAGCACTTGAAAATTTTGAGCTATTTTGTATGACATACACCTATCCTTAAACACATACTCTGTGAGTAGGACACGGTATAAAGGGAGAAGTTCAGCAATATGCAACGAATCGTTGTAAAGAAAAATATCCTGTAATAATAATCACTTACTAAAAGCAAACCTTGTAAATTGAACAACTTCAATGAAAGAAGCATCGAGAGACAGGTATTGTCTCTCGATGCTAAGAGAGAGCATCACGACAGTAGAAATAGAAAATTTTAACTTTCAATTGTTATTTTACGCGTTTTCTGCTCAATCAACTTCGGTAATATAACCGTTAAAACACCTTGTACAGCTTTGGCTTGAATACCATTGCTATCCACTGTTTCTGGCAAACTAAATTGTCGGCAAAACTTACCCGAAGCACGCTCAAGTCGATAATAATTATCTTTCTTTTCTTCTCGTTCTATCTTACGCTCACCTTTAATGGTCAAGGTATGACCATCCATTTCAATATCAATGTCCTTAGGATCAACGCCTGGTAAATCAACATAAACAAAATATTGATTTTTCTCTTCTTTTACATCAACACGGGGCGACCAATTTTGAGCGCTTATATTCTGCTCTGGTGTCAAACAGCTCGATAAAAAAGGTAACAATTCTTTTTCAAAATCATGTGCCCAATAATTAGGTTGGTGACGAATAAAACTCATATACACCTCCAGTTAAGATTTGATTTTTACTTGGTCTCTGTTACTGATAGTGGGGAGGCAATATTTATTTTCAAGATAAGACGCAGAAAAAAATGATGAGGAGAAAAATGGGAACAAAAAAAGCAATGCCCAGCAATTCTGTCCATATACACAGCCTTGTGAAGAACGTACTTTGCGCTACACTCTACCCATTCTTTGGGCAATCGCTCAGCCCTCAATCACTGAGCCAGACTCACTATATTGCTTTTCACATCAACGCTTTAATATAAGTAAGCTCATAAAAGCTAAATATGAAGCGTTTTTGTCTATTTATTTTTAAAACTCTGTATGGTAACTTAACTTCCAGTTTAACAATCCAAAAGGAAAATTCGATGGCCGCTAGAAAAACAACAACGAAAGCACAAGCTGCAAAAACTACTAAAACAACAAAATCTAAGACAGCAAAAGCGACATCCGCTAAAGCTGCAAGTAGCCCAGCTAAAAAAACCGCTCTAGCTCGCCCTAAAACACTTGCAAAGGCAATTGCAAATACTCAATTTCCTCATAAAGCAATCTCTGACAAACAATCTAAGTCTGAAATTTACAACGAAATCGTTGAAATTACTCAAGTAAGTCGTAAAGACGTTAAAGCGGTCTTTGCTGCGATTAGAAATGTGATTGAACGTCATGTTAAGCCTAAAGGCTCTGGTGAGCTAACTATTCCTGAGTTAGGCATTAAAGTACGTCGTGTTATGAAGAAAGCAACAAAAGCACGCGTAGGCAGAAACCCATTCACTGGCGAAGAAATTCAAATTCCAGCAAAACCAGCTAGAAAGTCAGTTAAAGTTACAGCACTAAAAACACTAAAATCTATTATTGAAGAAGCATAAATATAGATTTTTGTTAGTAAATAAAAAAGCAGACATTTGTCTGCTTTTTTTATGCTTGGATTAAGCTGGCTTTAAGGCTTACTCAGTTCTACGCCCCATTTAGGCGTTAGGTCATGCGTGATATGTAGTTGATCGAGGATACGTGCAACGACAAAATCTACCAAATCTTCAATTTTCTTAGGGTTCAAATAAAATCCTGGGCTTGCAGGCATGATAACCGTCCCCATCTGAGATAAGCTAAGCATATGTTGCAAATGAATGGAAGAAAGTGGCATTTCTCTTAACAGCAAGATCAGCTGCCCTCTCTCTTTCAAAACAACATCAGCAGCTCGCTCCAATAAATTATTGCTTGCACCCAAAGCAATGGCTGATAAACATCCGGCGCTACAAGGGCATACAACCATTTGACTGGGAGCACCACTACCACTGGCTAAAGGAGAATACCAGTCATCTTTGCCGTAGACTTTGATAAACTCAGAAGCAACATCTAGCTTTTTGACAATATATTCTGCCATTCTAATAGTGCTGCCTGGCAAGTCTTTATCGACTTCATCTTTAAAAACCATTGCCCCAGCTGGCGACATCACAATTGAAACTTTACGCTTGGCTGCTACTAGTTTTTCTAATAATTTCCAGCCATATATAGCCCCGCTTGCACCCGAAAAAGCCAATGTCACTTCATTTTGAACCATATCTTCAAGCTACCGTACGACTATCATTAAGCGCTGTTAATAAGCGCATATGCAAGTTATCAAATCCACCATTGCTCATAACACACACATGCATATCTTGTTGCGTTTGCTGAACGATACTCTGAATAATATCATCTGTCTTATTCAAAATATTGACCTTTTTACCCAAAGAAGCAAAGACCTCCTCAACAGGCCATTCAATATCGGGAGAACGATATATCCAAATCTGATCTGCAATCGATAAAGACTGCACCAAACTATTACGATGTACACCCATTTTCATTGTGTTTGAACGCAAATCTAATACAGCAGTCAAAGGCGCCTGACCAATATGATTTCTGAGTGCTTTTAAAGTCTCATGAATGGCTGTTGGATGATGTGCAAAATCATCATAAATAGTAACCCCATTCACACTCCCCTTCTTTTCTAAGCGTCTTTTAACGGACTTAAAGGATTCAAGTGCTTTGCAAGCCGTTTCAACCTTAACACCTGCTGTAGAAGCTGCTATCACTGCCGCTAATGCGTTTTGCGCATTATGCTCACCCAGCAAATTCCAATGAACGGTGCCTTGTAAAATGCCCTGATGATAAATAGAAAAAGCTGAGCCATCGCGCTTCTCTAGCTTTACTGACCAATCCTTACCTGTATCTAAAGCAAAACAAGTCGTCTGACTCCAACATCCCATTTCTAATACAGATTGAGCATTTTTATCATTCTCAGGGTAAATCACAGTACCTTTTTGTGGAACAATTCGAATTAAATGATGGAATTGTTTTTTAATTGCAGCTAGATCATCAAAAATATCTGCGTGATCATATTCTATGTTGTTGATGATGCATGTTTGCGGATTGTAATGTACAAATTTAGAACGCTTATCAAAAAATGCTGTATCGTATTCATCTGCTTCAATCACAAAATAGGGTGCTTTCCCCAACCTTGCAGATACACCAAAATTTTCTGGCACCCCTCCAATTAAAAAGCCAGGATTCAAGCCTGCACACTCTAATATCCAAGCCACCATACTTGAAGTCGTGGTTTTACCATGCGTCCCAGAAACAGCAATCACATGACGATTTGCAAGTACATTCTCTTTGAGCCATGCAGGGCCAGAATCATAAGAAATGCCCTCATCTAAAATATATTCTACAGCGGAGTTACCTCGTGACAATGCATTGCCTATGATCACTTTATCAGGTCTTGGCGTGAGATTAGCTGCAAGATAACCTGATTTTAAATGAATACCCATCTCTTCTAATTGCGTACTCATGGGAGGATAAACATTTTGATCGGAGCCTGAAACCTCATGGCCTAATTCTTTTGCAATTTGTGCAATGCCGCCCATAAATGTGCCACAAACTCCCAAAATATGAATATGCATAAAATCACTCCTTTATTTTTTTATTTGATAGGCGCTTGAGCTGCAGTTAAAGAAAATACGATTAAGAGCTGAAAAATACCAGAAAAACATGCCATAGCAAATGCTAGCAATACGCCTTTACTCAATTTTAATTCTAAGCCTTTTGCAAAAATACTCCCATCGATAAATAAGGCCCACAAGGCAATCACCATAACAAGAGATGCGGGTATTTGGCTGTTTGGCGATATTAATTCCAGCAGATATAGAATCAACGAAACAACGATCCCGACACCCAACATAGAGGAGAAAAGTTTATGAAATCTATTTTTTTTCTGATTGAATGTAAGTAAGACATGCATAAAAATAGCGGGTAAAATTAAAGATGTCACACCGATTACTATTTTATCTGTCCACTCAATCTTGAGACCTGAGCCTAAAGCAACAACCCTCATGAATAAATAAACCCCCATTACCAACATTAATTGCAGATGGGAATACGGCAATGAGGCCGGTGAGCCTTTAAAAAAACATAGGCGTATATAAACAATCATTGCTTGAAAGAGTTGATTTAGCATGCATTACTCGACACTTAAGTTAACAAACAAATATTAGCTCTGGCAATTTTATCGCAAACATTGTACCCTTCAAAACCATTTAGTGCAGTTATTTTAAGGATCTTTCAAAAATGCCAAAAAAGAACATTTTATACGCACAATCAGGTGGCGTAACAGCAGTGATTAATGCAACTGCCTCAGGCGTAATCAGCGCTGCAAGAAACCAGTCTGAATTAGGCAAGGTCTATGCTGCACGAAATGGCATCATAGGCGCACTACGCGAAGAGCTGATTGATACCTCGGTACTCAGCAATGAAGTCATTGCAGGCCTTAAATATACGCCTTCTGGCGCTTTTGGCTCTTGCCGTTATAAACTCAAAGGCATTCAAGAAAACCGTGAAGAATACGAGCGCCTTATTTCTGTCTTTAAAGCTCATAATATTGGCTATTTCTTTTACAATGGCGGTGGCGATTCCCAAGATACAGCCCACAAAGTTTCTCAATTAAGCCAAGAAATGGGTTTCCCAATCACCTGTATTGGTATTCCTAAAACAGTAGACAATGATTTACCCTTTACGGACAATTGCCCTGGATTTGGTTCTGTAGCTAAATATGTTGCGATTTCAACCTTAGAGGCAAGTTTAGATGTTGCTTCTATGTGCGAAAGCTCAACTAAAGTATTTATCCTCGAAGTCATGGGTCGACATGCAGGTTGGATAGCAGCAGCCAGTGCTTTAGCACAAAAACGCTCTGGCGGTGCACCTCATATCATCCTTTTCCCTGAAGTTGTCTTTGACGAAGAAAAATTCTTGGATGAAGTGAATAAAGCGGTTAAACAACACGGTTATTGCGTGATTGTTGCCTCTGAAGGTGCAAAATATGCAGATGGACAATTTCTTGCTCAAATGGGCTCTAAAGACGCATTTGGCCATGTGCAATTAGGTGGCGTTGCGCCCATGTTAGCCAATCTCATTAAATCTAAACTCAAATTAAAATATCACTGGGCAGTAGCAGATTATTTACAAAGAGCTGCACGTCACATCTCTTCTCATACAGATGTGGAGCATGCTTTTGCTTTAGGTGAAGCTGCTGTTAAATTAGCACTTGAAAATAAAAATGCTGTTATGCCTTACATTAAACGTGACTCTAGCAGTCCATATCGTTGGCATATTGAAAGTGTTGAACTCAGCAAAGTGGCAAATGTTGAACGCACAGTGCCCCCTGAATACATCAGTGAAAATGGCTTTGGTATCACGGAAGCCTGCCGCGAATATCTCAGCCCATTAATTGAAGGTGAGTCTTATCCTTCGTATCAAAATGGTCTGCCACTTTATGTTCGTCCTACTTTTACCATGCTTGAAAAGAAGCTCGAACAGGATTTTGTGGTTAGGTAATTGCTCTCCCTCTTTGTAAAAAGAGGGAGGAGACACGCATACAAGGGGCGAGATTGCCTTGTGTCGCCCGAACCAGGCCCCTTTCTTATCGATGAGCATTGCGAATCAGGATCCCACTTTTTGAAGGGGGATGCGCACCAGCAAGTGCGCAAGGGGGATTGATACTGGAAACTAAGTTCAAACAGCTAAATCCCTCTGCTCGTACAGCTACGCTGCACGAGCGTCTCCCTTTACAAAGTGAGAAAATGTTCGCTTTGCGAACTAAACAATTTGTGGGAAGCACTCAGTTTACAAAGCAGGAACACTTTATTTGCGATGATCATGTCAGAAATTCTAGATCAATCCACACACAATATTAAAAATAGCCAAGAAAAGAATAACGAGACAAGTCCCTAGCATACCAAACAACCTTTCTTTTGATACACCAGATGATTTTGAAATACCAAACGCATGCAAAATGCGACAAAACAACCCAACTGAACCAATGATATGTAGTAATAATGGGCTTGCAGCATTTGATTCTGCCACCCCCATGAGTATCAGCAAAATAGGAATCGTCTCTGTTGCATTACCATGCATACGAATTGCTTTTCTTAAAGCAATATTGCCCTCATCTAATAAGCCTATTTTATGTTCGCGACGCAAACGAACAACATTGAGTGTTAAACAGAGTAATAAAATTGCAAATAACCCAGCATATAAACCTGTGATTATCATTCATTTACCGTAAAAGAAACGGTTGTTTCATTGTTATATAAGGCTTTATAAACGCCTGGCTGCACATCTACCATGCCACCTAATGCACCTGTAATGAGCAAATAGCCCTTCTCAATGCTCCAACCATGCGCAATTACTTGATTGACCAGCCATCTCAGTGCCTCCCACTGATCACCTAAGGCATCTCTCCCTTGGCCTTGTAGGACAATGCGATCATCGTGTCTTAGAGTAACCGTTATGTCATTAATATCTTGGCCTAGCCAATTGACAGTATCACTGGGGATAAAATAAGCAGATCCTGTATTTATAGCAACTAAATCAACACCTTCTGTGAGGGTAGATTCAAAATGAACCTCAGGTAATTCAAGCACAGGCACAATTTTTTGAACATAAGATTTTAGCTCATCAACCGAATTAACTTTTTTTGATATTTTTCTATCAAAAATGAAGCCTAATTCTGCCTCAATCATTAATCCTTGATAGTCGTTGATTACTAATTCACTGTTATCTTGCTTCTGACCTTCTTTAAATAAAATGCCAATGATGGGTCTATTAATATTAAAACTCGATTGTGCTTCATCGGATGTCAAACCCGCTTTAAAGCCCGCAATATGCTCAGACTGTAAACGTGACCGCACATAAGATTTCTGAACTTGATATGCTAAAGACATATCTAGTTCATACTTTTTTGATAAATTTGGCATGGGGTTCTTTTGCTGATACGCTTGATAAAGCTCTTGAGACATTGCATCCACAGTAGGAGCCGCAGCGTAAAGATTGCTAACCAGTAAAGTAAGTAAATTGAGTGCTATCATTACCCTATAGTCAATCATCCGCACCTCATTTGAGCAAAATTTAGTTAGCAACTATATACATGCATATGTATGTAGTTTATCAAAATCAGCATCAAAACGTTAGAGCATTCATACCGGTTTATCTATTTGATTTTAATTAAAAATTAGTTGATTACAGGTCTTAAATTTTCTTTGCATTGCAATAAATTATGACCTACTAGGAAATAGTGTATTTTCTATGCAAAAACTTAAAAAAATCTCTCTGCTTATACAACTACGCGGTAAAAGCGTCTTCTTTTACTAAAGTAAGAAGATTATGTGTCCACTCATAAATATTACCCGGCAAAACAGCGAGTCCGGCACGTCCCATCATAACGCCAATATGGCCACCTGGATGCTTAATTTCTTGATAGAGAGAAGGATGAATATGCTGAGAAAGTGCTGCAGCACACGCCATAGGCCATATGGGATCATGAGCCGCATAAATATTCAGAACTGGTATCTGTAGTGATTGAAGCTTTAATAACTTTCCATCTATAACCAAACGTTGATTGACTAATGCATTCTCTTGAATACAATTTTTGGTAAATTGAAAAAAGGTCTTGCCCGCTTGTAAAGGACAATCCCAAGCCCATGCCTCTACTCTCTTTATGAGTTCAGATTCAGAGGTCAAGCCAGCTTCTTTTAATAATTTTATTTTCTTAAGTGAGAATAAAAATGGGCTTACTGAAAAAATCGTTTGATTAATACACCAACCTGGCACATTCATCATTCTTTTCTCAATATCATTTAAATTCATATATTTGATCATTTGATATATACGATTACCCGGAACATGAAAATCAATGGGCGTTACTAATAAAATGATGCCACAAAGTCGCTCTGATTTTCGCAAGGCATAACATAAATTAAAGTAACCGCCTTGGCAGATCCCCATTAATAATAGTTTCTTCTCTTCACGTACATATACATTTTCAACAGCACAGTGAATATCACCCATAATATAATCATCTAAGGATTTAGAATGTTCGCTATGTGTTGGCGGACACCATTCAATCAAATAAATGCTAAAACCTAGATTTAAAAGGTGATTGATAAAAGACCGCTCAGGGCTAATATCTAAGATTGCAGGAGAATTTACGAGTGCAAAAGTAATGAGAATAGGCGGTAGATCGTGTTCAGGCTTTTGACTTGGATAATGGTATAAATCAAAGCCTTTAAGGTGTGCTATTTTATATCTGATCATATCTTTGCATGCTAGGTAGAATGTTCATTAGATTTGTACCTAGCCATTTCTGTACTTCATCCTCCCCTAGCCACTCACCATAGGCGATATCTAATGACAACATCCACTCTTCAAACAGCCTTTCACTTTCTAAATGAGCATAGTCAAAAGACCAATAATAAAAGCTCAGTTTATAATAAAATAAACAAAGCGCTCGCATATAAAATTTTTTTTGGTGAGGCAAAATCTGCGAAGAGAAATGGCTTAGAAAGTCATTCTGTTCATGGGGGAATGTAAAAAAAGAATCAGGCCTTAAATCCATTTACTGCTATCCCAGCAACTACACTGTAACAATGAGCTAAGCAAAGATTACCGCCTCTCTTAATGTTAGGAGAGGCGCTATGATTATACTTCGCGATCAGGCTCTATTGAAAACGAATGTTACAGTACTTCTTTATATATCGTAAAAATCGAATCAAGAAGGTGCTGTTTCGAGCTCAGCTTCCAAGTTTTTCATACTGAGTTTAATGCGACCTTGACGATCAATTTCAAGTACTTTCACTTTGATCGTTTGTCCTTCATTCAATACTTGTCTGATGTCGCTGATACGCTCATTTGAAATCTGAGAAATATGCAACAAACCATCTTTACCAGGCAGTATGGTTACAAAGGCACCAAAATCAACTAAACGTGCTACTTTACCCTCATAGATCTCATTTAACTTAACATCCATCGTGAGTAATTTAATGCGTCTTAACGCCTCTTCGCAAGAAGCGGAGTCATTCGCTAAAATATGAACGGTACCATCATCTTCAATATCAATATTGGCTGTTGTTTCCTCAATGATTGTACGAATCACTGCGCCACCTTTACCAATAACATCTCTGATCTTATCAGGATGAATTTTCAAGGTATGCATACGAGGTGCGAATTCTGACATTTCAGTACGATGAGAACTGATAGCATTTTTCATAATATTTAAAATATGCAATCTGCCTGCTTTTGCTTGGTCTAAAGCAACAGACATAATATCTCTGGTAATACCATCAATTTTGATATCCATCTGTAAAGCAGTTACACCATTTTCTGTACCAGCTACTTTAAAGTCCATATCACCGAGGTGATCTTCATCGCCTAAAATATCTGACAATATTGCAAAGGTATCCTGCTCTTTGATAAGTCCCATTGCAATACCTGCTACAGCGCCTTTCAAAGGAACACCTGCATCCATCAATGACAAGCTTGTACCACATACGCTCGCCATAGAGCTTGAACCATTTGATTCCGTAATTTCAGAAACAACGCGCATTACATAAGGAAATTCTTTTGAATCTGGTAATACAGCTTGAATAGCGCGTTTTGCTAAACGACCATGACCAATTTCACGACGTTTAGGGCTTCCCATCATACCTACTTCACCCACACAATATGGAGGGAAGTTGTAATGCAACATGAAAGGATCTTTCTTCTCACCACAAGCACTATCAATGACTTGCGCATCTCGGCTTGTGCCTAATGTAGTAACCACAACAGCCTGTGTTTCACCACGTGTAAAGAAAGCAGAACCATGTGTTCTTGGTAATACACCAGTTTGAACAGAAATTTGTCTGATGGTCTGTGTATCTCTACCATCAATACGAGGCTCACCTTGTAAAATACGACCTCTAACAATCTTCTTCTCAAGAGAAGATACAGCTCCAGAAATTTTACTATCACTATATTTCTGCTGGCCTTCATCATTTAATTCTAATTTGAGTGCCTCAACAACAGATTTGCGCACTTCTTTCAACAAGCGATATCGCTGTTCTTTATTTGGGATTAAATAAGCTTCAGTAAGCTTTTGTTCAGCCACTTCTTTTACTTTTGCATCAAGTGTAAAGTCTGGCTCAGGTGCTTTCCAATTCCATGCAGGTTTACCCACTGCATCTTTAAGTGCTTGAACCGCTTTAATGATAATCTGCATTTGCTCATGACCAAACATCACGGCTTCTAACATGGTTTCTTCTGAAAGCTCGCCCGCTTCTGACTCAACCATTAAAACAGAATCAGAGGTTCCAGCAACGACGAGATCTAATTTAGATTTTGCTAGCTGTGAATTTGTAGGATTTAATACAAATTCGCCATCAATATAACCAACTCTTGCACCACCCACAGGACCATTAAACGGTATCCCTGAAATTGCAAGCGCTGCTGAAGCACCAATCAACGAAGGAATGTCTGGATTAATCTCAGGATTAATAGACATAACAGTTGCAACAATTTGTACTTCGTTAAAAAAATCATCTGGGAATAAGGGGCGAAGAGGTCTGTCGATAAGGCGGGAAGTGAGTGTTTCGCTCTCTGATGGGCGTCCTTCTCGTTTGAAGAAGCCTCCAGGAATGCGACCCGCAGCATACATTCTTTCTTGATAATTAACCGTTAAAGGAAAAAAATCCTTACCCGCAGCTGCATCCTCAACACCAACAACTGTTACTAAAACAACGGTGCCATCCATGTTAACCATGACTGCTCCGGTTGCTTGCCTTGCGACCACCCCTGTTTCAAGGGTAACGATATGATGGCCGTACTGAAATGTCTTAACACATGTTGCCACTAGAAGATCCTTTTGGAATAAGTTGAAAAAATGTACGCCAAAGCGCTACTTGGATTAGCGACGTAATCCTAAAGTATCGAGTAATTTCTTATAGGTTTCTGGTTTTGTACGCTTCACATAATCAAGTAACTTTCTACGTCTGGCCACAAGATTCATTAAGCCTCGACGAGAATGCTTATCTTTTTTATGGTCTCTCAAATGCTCAGTTAAATAATTGATTCGAGACGTCAACAAAGCAACCTGAACTTCTGGTGAGCCGGTGTCGCCATCAAATCGTCGATAACCCTCAACAATTTGGGCCTTAGCTTGAACTGACAAAGTCATATACCACTCCTAAACACGACACAATTTTAAATATTTTTTAGTTAGTTATTTTATTCATATTAAAATACAAATAAATACTCTTGGATTTTATCACAAGAATTTCATTGACAATACCCCTTTAGGAAGGAGTAACAAAAGCGCTTAAGTTGTTGCAACTTGCAACAACCGTCGAGGCGCTACACGCCCATCTTCTAAATATTCACCAACCCCCATAAACTCACCGAGGTGGTTTTTCAGAGAGATCCAACCTTCACTACGTTGTCCAACCCTGACTGCTTGACCATTGCGCAAATAAAATGCCATTGCTTCAGGCAATATTATTTCTGGATAAGTCGCAAGTGCTGTTTCAATCGGTAAAATATATTGTCTAGCTTCCAGACCAGCTTCTTCTACTGCATTTAGAGCAATCATAGGATTATCTTTAAAACTTCCTACCCATTCTCTGCGCAAAGCAATCACGTGTGCTCCACATCCCATCGCTTTGCCGAGGTCTTCAACTAAGGTTCTAATATAAGTACCTTTGCTACATTCAACGACTAAAGATAGCGTGCTCTGCTCTTCAGACTGCTCAAAACTTTCTAGCTCTAATTTAAATATGTTAATTCTACGCGACGGCCTTTCTACTTCCTGACCCGCGCGCGCTAGCTTATATAAGGGCTGGCCTTTATATTTCAATGCAGAATACATAGAAGGAATTTGATCTATCTCACCTCTGAAATCAGCAATCATAGATTCAATATAAGTATCGGTAAGTACGGGAACAGGTCGCGTTTGTATCACTTCACCTTCACTATCACCCGTTTTTGTCTGTTCGCCCAATTTTGCAACAACACGATAGCATTTATCTGCTTCTAACAAGAAACGTGCAAATTTAGTAGCTTCGCCAAAACACAAGGGCAACATACCACTGGCAAGAGGATCTAAACTGCCGGTATGACCTGCTTTTTTGATCCCTAAGAATCTTTTAGCCAAGCATAAAGCTTGATTTGAAGAAATACCACTGGGTTTATCTAACAGTAAAATACCATGAGAGGAATGACTCTGATTAAGAGAGCTCATGCATTACTCCGAATTATTATCGTTATCTTCTTCAGCAGGAGATGCGTTGAATGGAGACACTTCATCTAATAGCTTGCCCACGCGATTTGCTTGAATGGTAGTATCATCATAATAAAATCTAAGATTTGGCAGCGAGCGAAACGTTACACGCTTGGCAAGCGTCGTGCGGATGAATCCTGCGGCATTATTCAAAATACGTACGGATTCCTTTGCTTTATCATCCGGCAATACAGTAACGTAAACTTTAGCATGTTTCATATCTTTAGAGACAATAACCCCAGTTACCGTCACCATTTTGGCAAGCCTAGGATCATTGATCTCTTGTTGGATAATGGTTGCGAGTGATGCCTGCATAAAATCTTGTATACGATCAATACGACTAAAATCACTCGCCATAACAAAACCCAACTATCATATAATTACTACTTACACACTTAGATTTCAGGTTTAACTTCAACCTTTTCATAAACTTCTATCATGTCCCCAGGTTTAACATCATTGTAGTTTTTAACACCAATACCACACTCAGTACCGTGACGAACTTCTTTGACATCATCTTTAAAACGTCTTAATGATTCGAGCTGACCTTCATAGATAACGATTTCATTTCTCAATACTCGAATTGGCAAATTACGTGTAATCATGCCTTCAACAACCATACAACCTGCAATAGCACCGAACTTAGAAGAACGGAACACATCTCTTACCATTGCCAGTCCTACAATTTGCTCTCTAAAGACAGGTCCAATTAAACCATGAATTGCAGATTTAACACTATCAATCACATCATAGATAATACTAAAGTAGTGAATTGAAATACCTTCTCTTTCTGCTGTTTTACGTGCCGTACTATCAGCACGAACGTTGAAACCAATGATAATGCCCTTTGAAGCCATTGCTAAATTCACATCGGACTCATTTAAACCGCCTACACCTTTAGAGACAACATTCACAGTAACCTGTGGTGTAGACAATTGCTGTAAAACTTCCGCTAATGCTTCAACAGAACCTTGAACATCCGCCTTTAAAACAATGTTTAACTGTTGAACAACGCCTTCTTGCATGCGTTCCATAAAGCCTTCTAATTTAGAGGCTTGCTGTCTTGCCAAATAAGTTTCTCGGTACTTGCCTTGTCTAAAGAGAGAGATTTCTCTTGCTTTACGCTCATCTTTGACAACAGTCATTTCATCGCCCGCTTGTGGCGCGCCTGAAAGACCAATCACTTCAACCGGCATAGAAGGGCCTGCGGATTCAATTTCTTTACCCGTATCGCCGATCATTGCACGCACACGTCCATAACAAGAACCAGCGATAATAATATCACCTTTGCGCAAAGTACCTTCTTGTACTAACAATGTTGCAACTGAGCCCTTGCCTTTGTCCAAGCGAGACTCAATCACCACACCACTGGCTGGACAATTTTGAATAGACTTAAGTTCAAGTACTTCAGCTTGTAATAAAATGGCTTCTAATAAATCGTCTATCCCTTGGCCGGTTTTGGCAGAAACCGGAACAAACATGTAATCCCCACCCCACTCTTCAGAGATGACCTCTTGAACAGAAAGTTCGGTTTTAACACGATCCATATCAATGCCGTCTTTATCAACTTTGTTGATAGCAACAACCATAGGAACACGTGCAGCTTTTGCATGCTGAATAGCTTCAATAGTTTGTGGCTTAACACCATCATCCGCAGCAACAACCAACACAACGACGTCTGTACATTTTGCACCACGCGCACGCATTGCACTAAATGCTGCGTGACCAGGTGTGTCTAAGAAAGTGATCATGCCGCGCTCTGTACTTACAGAGTAGGCACCAATATGTTGCGTGATACCACCTGCTTCACCTGAAGCAACTTTGGTTCTACGAATATAATCAAGTAAAGAGGTCTTACCGTGATCCACATGTCCCATGATGGTAACAATAGGTGCTCTATTGAGCTGCTCACCTTCATGAACAACGTTCAATTCATCTTCAACGGTATCCATATTTTGCAAGAGTGCTTTATGTCCCATCTCTTCACAAATCAACACAGCAGTATCTTGATCAATGACTTGATTGATCGTAGCCATGATTCCCATTTTCATAAGGACTTTAATCACTTCCACGGCTTTCACAGCCATTTTCTGGGCTAAATCAGAAACGGTAATGGTTTCTGGAATGACAACATCCTTAATAACCGGCTGCGTTGGCTTTTCAAAACCATGCTTAGAAAGTAAATCTTGTTTTTTAGATTTATCTTTTTTACGACGCTTACCACGAAAATCTTCTTCGCTATTGGCAGCAGAAACGTCACGAATCTTCTTACCACCGGGTGCGGGCTGCTGCTGTTTAGTCGCAGGTTGTTTAGCCTTCTTGGCAGCATTTTTGAAATCTTCTTCTTTAGAATCTTTCTTCTTTTTAACGTCTTTCTTATCTTTTTTATCTTTATCCTGCTTGTCTTTGTTATCAACAACAGTTTTAGCTTTATCCGTAGGCGCAACAACCGCCTCTTCTTTCACAGCAGCAATAGGATCAATAATGATTTCTTCAGGAACAGGCTCAGATACAGCAACCACTGCCTCTGTGTTTTCAGCAGCTTCCGATACAATAGCTGGCTCATCCAGTGCTATGTCGTTTTCTTGTGCAACAACAGCAGGAACAACATCATCTGCTTGTTCAGTAAGCTCTTGTGTTACTTGCTCTACTTCTGTTGGTAATTCTTCAACTGGAACGTCTAATTCTTCTTGAATACCACCTTCTTCAAGGGGGTGTGCACGCCGAATAAACTGTCGACGCTTTTTACGAACAACGGTAACTGTTTTAGCGCTGGTAGAACCTGGTCTTTTCACGCTCAAAGCACTGACCTGTTCTCTTGTAACGGTGAATTGGGTGACGCCTCTTTGCAAAGTGCTTGCATCACCATGATCCATTTTTAACTTTTCGAGTAATTTTTGCTTTTGCTCATCTGTAACTAAATGTTGTAAACCTTGCCCACATTCAATGCCTGCGGCTATTAGCTGTTCTAATAACCGCTCAGGGGAGATTTTTAATTTTTCAGCATACTGCGCGACAGATATTTCAGACATAGGCGCCTCCAGATATGTGTCGACCTAATTCTCTATAAACCAATGTGCTCTCGCAACCATAATAAGTTTTGCTGCTTTTTCTTCATCAAGACCCGTGATTTGCACAAGATCATCAACTGATAACTCAGCTAAATCATCTCTTGTTACAACATCACTTGTTGCTAGTTG
Organism: Candidatus Berkiella sp.; assembly: GCA_050252335.1. Taxonomy (GTDB): domain Bacteria; phylum Pseudomonadota; class Gammaproteobacteria; order Berkiellales; family Berkiellaceae; genus Berkiella_A. The sequence goes on from JBFWLB010000012.1 coordinate 16,887, forward strand.
ATAAGCAAGCTGTTTGTCCATACCTTCCAAAGCTAACAATTCTTCAGTTGGCGCTTTTTCTTCTAAACGTTCTTCTTTCTCAATTGCTTGTGTTAACAAATTGTCTTTTGCTCGCGATCTTAATTGGTTAAGCGTCTCTTCATCTAATCCTTCCACTTCTAAAAGCTCCTGAGTTGGCACATAAGCAATTTCTTCAATCGTCGTAAATCCTGCCTCTACAAACCCTGCAGCTAACGCTTCATTAATTTGTAGATTATCCATAAAGAGGCTAGAAATTCTTTCAAACTCTTCTTGTTCACGCGTTTGCGCTTGCTGTTCTGAAATAACATTCAATTCCCAACCCGTTAAATGGCTGGCAAGCCTGACGTTTTGACCATTTCGACCAATAGCTGCAGATTGCTGATCTTCTTGAACAATCACATCCATTGTATGAGTATCGTCATCAATGATGATGCTCGAAACTTCAGCTGGCGCAAGAGAATTAATCACATATTGAGCAGGATCATCATTCCACAAGACAATATCAACGCGCTCACCACCCAATTCATTTGAAACAGCTTGAACTCTGGCACCACGCATACCAACACATGCACCAATTGGATCAATTCTGTTGTCTTTGGCTAAAACAGCGATTTTAGCACGACTGCCTGGATCTCTGGCAGCAGCTTTGAGCTCTATTAAACCATCACCAATTTCAGGCACTTCAATTTTAAAAAGCTCAATTAGCATTTCTGAGCAAGTTCGGCTGATAATAAGCTGTGGCCCTCGAGCGTCTTTTTTTACATCTTGTAAATACGCACGCACTCTGTCTCCAATGCGTAGCATTTCTTTGGGCAGCATGTCACCTCGTTTGAGCAAGGCTTCCGCATTATTACCTAATTCTATAATTAAGAAATCGCGTGTTACTTTTTTAACGGTGCCGGCAATTAATTGCCCCACTTTTTGCAGATATTCATCAGCAACTTGATCACGCTTTGCTGCTCTTAAGCGTTGTGCAATCACTTGCTTAGCTGTTTGAGCTGCTATACGACCAAAAGCAATAGAGTCAATTTTTTCTTCAATTATGTCGCCAACGGCAAGCTTAGCATCACGTGCATGAGCTTGCTCTAAAGTAAGTTCTGCGTCTGGATTTTGCACACCAATTGCATCACCAAATTCATCTACGGCATTTTCATCTACAACTAACCATAAACGAAAGGTCTCGTAATCACCTGTTTGACGATCGATGATAACTTTGATATTCCACTCTGCGCCATATCGCTTTTTAGTAGCAGACTCTAGTGCTGCTTCTAATGCCTCAAATACGACTTCTTTGGGCACATTTTTTTCATTTGAAACTGCGTCGACAACTAATTTAATTTCATTATTCATTTTTTTGAGCCCCGTTCTTTCTGGCCTTTGCCAAAATTGACCTCAGAAACAAGTCGTGCTTCATCAATCTCAGAATATGGAAAAACAAATAATTCTGAATCAACTTTTACACTTGCTGCTTCATCCGTCGCAGCTTCCAACACACCGACAAAGTGCTTTCGGTTGTTTTGTAGCATACCCAACTTAATTTTTACTTTCTGACCGATTTGTTGCTGAAAATGCTTAGGTGTAAATAAAGGCCTATCAAGTCCTGGCGAAGAAACCTCTAAAGTACAATTCTCTAAATCCATTTCCACACTCAGAACCATCTCGATTTCTCTTGATGTCTTAGAGATGTCATCAATGGTGATACCACCTGGCTTATCAAGATAAATTCTAAGTACAGCGTGATTACCATCCCCGCTTTTGACTACGCCAACTAATTCAACTTCACTATCCTTCAAAATGGGATTAATAATGGATTCCCATTTAGCGTCATATCGCATGCTTTAGACTCTCTAACGTAATATCGTGATCGCTTGAATGAAGAAACAGAGCGACTTGGAATAATAATATTTGGCTAACTCATTAGAAAAAAAGTGGGACTTGCCCACTTTTTTGTTATTTTTTTTATAAAATAAAAAAACAATAAAAAACCCCAATAAGGGGCTTATACTGACTGAAACTGGTAGCGGGGGCAGGATTTGAACCTACGACCTTCGGGTTATGAGCCCGACGAGCTGCCAGACTGCTCCACCCCGCGTTAAGTGCTGTAGATAATACGCCAACCGACAAAATGGTTCAAGAGATAATATGTCAAATTACACAAAAACATTATTTATCAAGCAACCAACTTACTAAATACTTGCTGACATAGGCTAAATAAGGGGGCTGGTAACAAGCCTAAAGCAAGAACCAATAGACCATTCAGGCTAAGTACAGCCCTTAAATCAAGCGCCCCGCCCACTCTATTCACAATCGCAGGCTTCTCAAAGTACATCAACCAGATGACACGCAAGTAATAGAAGGCACCAATAATCGAAAAGACCACACAAACAGCCGCCAACCAAACCATACCTGAATCAATCAAAGCTTTAAGAATCACGAACTTTGCATAAAACCCAACCATAGGCGGTACGCCCGCTAAAGAGAACATCGCCAAAAGCATAACAAAGGCTAGCCACGGACTTCGATGACACAAGCCTTTTATATCATCCAAGGTATCTCTTTCAGCACCTTTGGCACTTAATAAAATAATCACACCAAAAGCACAGCAAGCCGTTATCGCATAAACAATGGTATAAAACAGTGCAGGCGCAAAACCAACAGAAGGTGCAACTAAAAAGCCTAATAATATAAAGCCAATATGTGCAATTGTTGAGTAAGCCAACATACGCTTAATATTTGTTTGTGCAATGGCCGTAAAATTACCAATTGCTAACGAAAGTAGTGCTAAAACAATAAAGTACTGAGACCAATCCTGTGACAACCCCATCAAGGTATCATTCAGTAAACGATAAGCCATACCAAAGGCAGCTAGCTTGGGCGCAGAACCTATGAGCAAGGTAACATTCGTTGGTGCACCTTCATAAATATCAGGGATCCACATGTGACAAGGCACAGCCCCTAACTTGAAAGCTAAAGCAATGATAATAAAGACTAAGGCAAAGAGTAACAGCCCCATTTGATCCGCATTTGCTTGCTGAATATAGCTAGTAATTTGGCTTAGTTCAATGCTGTTTGTAAGACCAAATAAAATAGATATGCCATACAGCAATAAACCAGAAGCCAAAGCACCTACCACAAAATACTTCATACCTGCTTCTACAGAATCTGAAGCATCTCGCCTTAAGGCAACGAGCACATATAATGGCAAAGTCAGTAACTCTAGGCCTAAATAGAGCAGTAAGAGTGTATTTGCAGAAACTAACAACATCATGCCAAGCGTAGAAAACAAGGCAAGGATATGAAATTCACCGCGTGCCATCGTCCGCTCTGTTACATATACACGGCTGTACAGAAATACGACAAACATTACTCCCAACATAAACAGCTTTAGCATTTGCGAGAGTGGATCAATAACCCAATGGCCAGAAAAAGAAATACTCGGCGCTTGAACCTCGGTTTGCAAACACACAACAAAGCTCACAACGAGCGCTAATTGGCTCAGAAAATAAGTAAAGCCTCGCCAGTTAGGCTTAATAAAAACATCGACCAATAAAACAATACAGGCCGCAACTAACAACGTGATTTCTGGCATGATTAGAGAAAAATCAGCTTGCATATTTTTATCTTATCTCAATTTAGTCTGAGCTATTTGCTCTATTAGAACCTGTGTGCTGGTTTGGGTCACTTCTATCAAAGGCTGTGGCCAAATGCCCACCAAAAGAACAAAAAGAGCCAATACAGCAAGAAATGTAAACTCTCGCCCATTGATATCTTGCAGCGCGGCAACTTGGGTATTTTTTACTTCACCAAAGATAACGCGCTTTACCAACCATAAACTATAGGCTGCGCCTGTGATGAGGGTTGTCGCTGCAATAAAGGCATACCACATATTTGCCTGCACTGCTGAAAGAATGACAAAGAATTCCCCTACAAAACCAGAAGTCCCAGGCAATCCTGCATTCGCTAAAGCAAATAATACAAAAAATGCAGCAAAGATAGGCATGCGATTCACCACGCCACCGTAATCAGCAATTTGCCGAGAGTGCATACGATCGTATAAGACCCCTACACATAAGAATAAAGCGCCAGAGATAAAGCCGTGCGAAATCATTTGTACATAAGCACCCGCTAACCCCATTTGTGCCGCATCTTGCGCATTTGCCGTGATCAAAGAGAACACAACAAAGATACCTAAGGTTACAAAACCCATATGTGCAATTGAAGAATAAGCGATCAATTTCTTCATATCTTTTTGCACAAGTGCTACAAGCCCAATGTAAAGCACAGCAAGGAGCGATAAAATAATGACAACGAACTCAAAATGGCGACTTGCATCTGGCACAATAGGCAAGATAAATCTTAAAAAGCCATATGCGCCCATCTTTAACATAATCGCAGCTAAAATAACGGAGCCCCCTGTGGGTGCTTCCACATGCGCATCTGGCAACCATGTATGTACAGGAACCATTGGAATTTTAACAGCAAAAGCAACAAAAAATGCTACAAATATCCATTTTTGCTCCACTAAACTTAAGGGTAATTTCTGGAAAGCAAAAATAGAAAAAGGATCGGTTAGTCCTGCTTTAGAAGATTGAATATTAAGATAAATCAAGGCAATCAGCAGGAACACAGATCCCAAGAATGTATACAAGAAGAACTTTATCGTTGCATAGATTCGATTAGCACCTCCCCAAATACCGATAATTAAAAACATCGGTATGAGCATTGCCTCCCAAAAGATGTAAAACAAAATAGCGTCCATTGCAGCAAAAACACCACACATCAAGCCTTGCATGATTAAAAAGGCCGCCAAATAATGTGCCACTCTATCTTGTATAACCTGCCAAGCAGCAAGCACTACCAGAGGCGTAAAAAGACAGGTTAAAGCAATTAATGGCATTGCAAAGCCATCAACGCCTAAAGCATATTCAATATTTAAATTTGGAAACCACGGACTTTTTTCTATGAACTGAAATGCAGGTGAGGCGGCATCAAAACCTTGCCATAAAGGCACACACAAACCCAGACAAATCAGAGAAACGACAAAGGTTAGCATTCTTGCCAATTGAGGTCTTTTTTCACCTCCGACTAGAAAAATAGCAAAGCCGGCTACAATTGGTAACCAAATCAACGTGCTTAATAATGGGAGTGCAAACGGTACCATGCTGTTCCTCTATTCTAATGTAACGTGAGCCATAACAGCAAAAGGATAAGTCCGCTAATCATGGCAAAAGCATAATGATATACATAACCGGATTGAAGTCGTCGAATTAGCTTAGATCCTTGGTGAACGACTTTGGCTGTACCATTAACAACAAGTCCGTCAATAATCACCTGATCACCAACCCGCCAAAATAAACGCCCTATACCGCGTATCAAAGGTGCGATCACTTTTTGGTTAAAAATATCAAAACCATATTTATGCTCAAGAATGAAAACAACTGGCGAGAAAACAACGCGTGCAAATCGAGATATCGATGGAACCCATACATAAGCTACTAATGCAGTGAATACACCAGCCATTGCTAAGTAAAAAGGCAATCCTTGAAAACCATGTTGCCCCATGGCTACCGCGCCGTGGTATTCAGCAGAAAATGTTTTTAATACATCATGCTCAGGCAATACAAAGATTGTTTTTGCAAAATAGTTACCCGTAAATAAGAAATCAGCAAAGAATAACCCTGCAAAAACAGATGGGATCGCTAATAATGCAAGTGGTCCCCACACAACGGCAGGTGCTTCTCTTAATTCTTCTTTGGTGTGCTCATCCATTCTTGGTTTAGTATGAAATACTAAAAAGAACATTCTAAAAGAATAGAGCGCTGTTACAAATACACTCGATAATACCGCCCAATATGCAACAGTAGAACCATAGATTTCACTCAAATGAATTGCTTCAATGATTGTATCTTTTGAATAGAAGCCAGAGAAAAAGGGGAAACCTATCAATGCCAAGCTTGCTAGGAACATCGTCCAATAGGTAACCGGCATATATTTTCTCAAGCCACCCATGTTACGAATATCTTGCTCATGATGCATGACAATAATGACTGCACCCGCACCTAAGAACAACAATGCTTTAAAAAACGCATGTGTCATCAAGTGGAACATACCTGCCGCATAAGCAGAAGCACCCGTTGCAGCAATCATATAACCTAATTGAGAGAGGGTTGAATAAGCAACAACACGCTTAATATCATTTTGAACAATAGCTATTAAGCCCATAAAGAAGCAAGTTACAGATCCTATGAGCAATACAACACTTAAGGCTGCTTCAGAATATTCAAATAACGGTGACATTCTGGCAATCATAAAGACGCCTGCTGTTACCATGGTCGCAGCGTGAATGAGCGCAGAAATGGGGGTTGGGCCTTCCATAGAATCAGGCAACCACACATGTAGGGGCACTTGCGCAGATTTACCCATTGCTCCCACAAATAATAATAAGCAAATAACCGTAATAACATTCCAAGCTTGTCCAGGAATGAACTCAAAACTTAAATTCTGCTGTGCAATTTTAGGCGCAGCTTCAAACACAGCATTGTAATCTAAAGTGCCAAACACAGCTAAAACAGCCCCAATGCCTAAGAGAAATCCAAAATCTCCGACACGATTCACTAAAAATGCTTTCATATTTGCAAAGATAGCTGTCTCTCGGGTATACCAAAAACCAATGAGCAAATAAGAAACTAAACCAACAGCTTCCCAGCCAAAGAATAATTGTAAGAAATTATTAGAGAGTACAAGCATCAACATTGAGAACGTAAACAATGCAATATAGCTAAAGAAACGCTGATAACCTGGATCTTCTTCCATATACCCAATAGTATAGATATGTACCATCCAAGAGACGAAGGTCACAACATTAATCATTAAGATGGTTAAATGGTCGAGTAAGAAAGCAATTTTTAAGTCTAATTTTCCAATCGAAGCCCATTGGTACAAAATATATTCTGTACCTTCGGCTAAGGTGTGATCAACCAGCATCAGCTTTGCAAGATAAACAGAGGCACAAAAACTTAAGCCAACCGCTAAAATTGCGACACTATGAGAAGCCTTTCTACCCAATTGTTTGCCCAGCAGCCCAGCTAACAAAGCCGCCACTAAGGGTGAGAACACCACAACTAAGCAAGCATAAAATGCATTGTTTTGCATATTAACCCTTTAATACGTCTAGTTCTTCGACATCAATGGTACGACGTTTTCTAAATAAAACGACCAAAATAGCCAAACCAATTGCCGCTTCTGCTGCTGCAACGGTTAAAATAAAAAATACAAACACTTCACCAACTTGGTTTTGCCAAAAGTGCGAAAATGCAACAAAATTTGTATTGACTGCTAATAGGATTAACTCAATGCACATCAGCAATATGATCACGTTTTTGCGATTGATATAAAGGCCAGCAACGCCAATACCAAATAATACAGCAGCTACGCTTAAGTTCTGAGCCAGTGATATCATAATAGCCTCTCATCTGCTTTCATTTTGACGATCTCAAGTCTGTCTTCTTTTTTAACCATAACTTGCTGATTCACTTTTTGAAAACGTGATGTTTGTGCGCCTCTAAAAGTGAGGCCAATCGCCGCAATCATGGCAACTAATAAAATGAGACCTGCTATTTCAAACGGTAACAAAAAGTCTGAGTATAATAAGTGTCCAAGTGCCTTCACATGACTATAGTCTGCAAGCTTCGCCGTTGGCGCAGGCATTGCTTCTGGACTAAAACTGTATTGCGTAACGGCAAGTCCCATCATGACGATAAGTACACAGGAAATAGCTAAGCTAATCGGCCAATACTTCACAAAAGGGCTGAACAAATTCGGGGTTTCTATATCAATCATCATAACCACGAATAAAAACAGCACCATGACAGCGCCCACATAAACCAAAACCAATACAATCGCTAAAAACTCAGCTTCCATCAACATCCAATTGACGGCCATTGCAAAAAAAGTAAGGACTAAAAACAAAGCAGCTCTTACTGGGTTTCTTGCAATCACCACGGATATGGCAGAAACAATTGCGATAAACGAAAAAAAATAAAAAACCATTTGTTGCAAAGTGATGCTCATCGTTGTGCCCTATTAGCGAAATTCTGAATCTTCTTCTTTCTCTCTTGCAATTTCTGCTTCATATCGATCGCCTATTGCGAGCAGTTTTTCTTTATCTAAAATATTCTGTCCTCGTTCCAATACAACATAGTGAGGTAGGCTTGTTTCAACAATGGAGTCAACTGGACAAGATTCTTCGCAAAATCCACAGTAAATACATTTGAATAAATCAATTTCATACCGTGTGGTTCTACGCGAACCATCTGCTCGTTCTTCAGAATCAATGGTAATTGCCAAAGCGGGGCATACTGCTTCACATAGTTTACAAGCAATACAACGCTCTTCTCCATTTGGATAACGTCTTAATGCATGTACGCCTCTAAATCTTGCTGAACGTGGCGTCTCTTCTTCAGGGTATTGAACCGTAATTTTGGGCTTAAAGAAGTGCCGCATGGTCACAGCCATACCTTCTAACAACTCCCATAAAGCGAAGCTTTTAATATAATGAGCAATCTTTCTAAACATTTGAAACCTTAAAACCAGGGTTTTAGCTGTAGTTTGATCATGCACACTTCGACGACAAACCAGAAAAAAGTTGTAGGAATAAATATCTTCCAACCTAAACGCATGATTTGATCGTATCGAAATCTGGGGAATGTCGCTCTAAACCATAAGTAGAGAAATAAAAAGAATCCCACTTTCAGAAAGAGCCAAGCAATAGGAGGCACCCAAAAGAGCATTTTATCTGCCCAAGCATACCCCTCAAAAGGAGATAGCCATCCCCCCATAAACATAACCGAAGCAACAAAGGCCAACAAAATCATGTTGGCATATTCTGCTAAAAAGAATAAGGCAAAACTAATACCCGCATATTCAACATGGAAACCAGCAACAATTTCAGACTCGCCTTCTGCAACGTCGAAAGGTGCACGATTGGTTTCAGCAACTGCAGATATCCAATACACAACAAAAAGAGGAAACAAAGGAATAAAATACCAATGCAATAATCCACCTTGCTGTGCAGTGACAATTTCACCTAAATTCATACTGCCGGCTGCCATTAACACGCCAACCAAGCAAAATCCCATGGCAATTTCATAAGAGACAACCTGCGCAGCCGAACGCAATGCACCTAAAAATGCATATTTTGAATTAGATGCCCAACCCGCAATAATAACGCCATATACCCCTAAAGAGGTCATTGCTAGTAAAAACAATAAACCAGCATTAACATTTGCCAATACCATTGTTTGTGTAAAGGGAATCACTGACCATGCAACAAGTGCAGGCGCAAGCGTTAAAATAGGCGCCAATATATAAAGGACTCGATTTGCCTTAAGCGGCAAAATCACTTCCTTCAAGAGCAGCTTTACCACATCCGCAATGGGCTGCAACAACCCCATCGGCCCAACACGATTGGGTCCAATGCGGATTTGCATATAGCCTATCACCTTTCTCTCAAAGAAAGTTAAGTAAGCCACACCTAAGAGAAGTGGTAATATAATCATGAAACACTTGGCAACAATCCATAGTATGTTGATTATCGATTCATCAAGCATCATCATCTCACCCTTTCTCGCTTAGGATTTTTACAAAATTATATCCTGCACCTAATTGGCTAGTAGCTTGAATAGCACTATGCACAAGAATTGTTTTATCAGGTAATCCAGCTGAAAATTGAACTGTTAATGGCTCTGAAATCACCCCATCTTGCTGGATGCGTATGCGATCGTTTTCTTTAACATCATGCTCAGCCGCTGTCTGATCATTCATCCAAATTTTATCAGATTGAGCCAGAACCGTTTCCTGCAAGGATTTAGCATTTCTAACCAATGGATCTACCGCATAGATAGGCACAGGCGCTAATCTTAAAATTTCTTGTTCACTTTGCACATTAGCAAGTGTCGCTGGCTTAAATTGCAATAGGCTTTCTTTTGCAACAGAGGCTTTTGCATATTGCTCTTTAATTTCTGCCATAACCTCTGTCAAACTTTCATAGTCCATATTTGGAATATGCCAAAAATTACCTAAAACACGTAATACTTTCCATAAAGGCTTACTGTTTGCTAAGGGAGTAGCAGCGGCTTCAAATCCTTGCCAATCTCCTTGGGCATTTACAAAAGTACCTTTGGTTTCTGTATGCGGTGTGATCGGTAAAATGATATCTGCATACTTTCTAAGGCTCGGGCTATCGAATGCACTACAGGCAACAACACACTCTGCTTTTTCTAATGCTTTTTGTGTTAACGCGGGATCGATAAAATCGTATTCTGGATCTACTTGAACCAGCAAATAACCTGCTAATGGATTCTTCAGCATCTCAACGGCATGCTTGCCTTTAGCAGTTGCTTGTAAAAATGCGCCTTTGTGTGGCAACACACCGGCTATCCAACAACCTGCACTATTGGCACCTTGGCTAAGCTCACCAAAGCTTGCACCTGTTACTTCACAAAGTGCGCGCGCTAAATAGTAGAGCCAATCTGCTTGCGGAGATGAAAGTGCATAAGCACCTAAGATTAAATGCTTTTTCTCACCATTTAGCAGCTGTTTGGCTATGTTCAAAGCTTCATCAGAAACAGTTACTGTATTTAGGTATTTCCCAAGTTCTTCTGCTAAAACAAGAGAAGTATTTGAGTTTAATTGGTAAGCTGCTTTTAATAGCTGAGCAAGGCTGAATGCTAAATTACCCTGTGGCTCAATCAAACGATGCTCAACCTTAAAATTAAATTCGATTGCAAGCGGATTCACAACAGATACTGTAGCACCCTGCTTAATAGCCTTTCGAATTCTATGAGCAACCAAAGGTGCTTCAAAGCGCACATCACAACCAACCAAGACAATTGCATTTGCTTCTTCTAAAGCAGCAAACTTCACGCCTAAAGAAGGTTGAACTTGATGCTCTTGAGATGCAAAGCTTAGTTGTCTTAAACGATGATCAATATTGGCTATTTTTTTATCTCTCAGTACTTTCTGCAATAAATAGCCTTCTTCCAAGGTGACATTAGGTGATACCAATGCGCCAATTGCATCAGCCCCTTTTTTATCCAAAATATCTTGAAGTTTATTAGTTATTAATTTTAAAGCTTCTTGCCATTCGACTGTTTGCCAAACCCCATCTTTTTTAACAAGCGGATCTGTCAATCTGTTCTGATACAAAGCTTCATAGCTATAACGATCTCTATCGCTTAACCAAATTTCATTGACGGCTTCATTGTCTTTGGGAACAGCACGAATGATGTTGCCACGCATGGTATGATAAAAAATATTTGAACCAACGCAATCATGCGCAGAAATGCTGGATTTTGCCATCATTTCCCAGGCCCTTGCTTTAAAGCGAAACGGCTTAGAGGTCAATGCACCAACCGGACATAAATCAACCACATTACCCGAAAGTTCAGAACTCACATTCTGCTCTATGAAGGTGCCAATTTGCATATGCTCGCCACGACCTGTTGCACCTAATTCACGCTGTCCGGCAATTTCTTCACCGAAACGGACACAACGAGTACAATGAATACAACGTGTCATTTCTGTGCTGATTAAAGGTCCAATATCTTTGTCTTTGACAGATCGTTTAGCCTCATCAAACTGCGAATAAGATTGTCCATAACCCAAAGCAACGTCTTGCAACTCGCATTGCCCACCTTGATCGCAGATAGGGCAATCTAAAGGGTGATTAATCAATAAGAATTCCATCACTGCCTTTTGCGCATCTATTGCTTTTTTAGAGCAGGTTCGGATTTTCATTCCTTCCGAAACGGGCGTTGCACAGGCTGGCAATGGCTTAGGCGCATTTTCTACTTCAACCAAGCACATTCTGCAATTCGCAGCAATGGATAGTTTTTCATGATAACAAAAGCGTGGAATTGGAATGCCTGCTTTGTCAGCAACTTCAATAATCATTGAACCTTGATTGACTTTAATTGGCTTACCATCAATTTCAATTTGTACCATGATCAACTCCAGGTTCGTTGTTCAAGTCAGCAACCAAGGGGCGTTTGTATTGAATGAAATGTTCAAATTCATGACGAAAATTTTTAATAAAACTTCTAACTGGCATGGCTGCTGCATCTCCTAAGGCACAAATAGTACGCCCCATGATTTTTTCTGCTACATTATCTAAAACAGCCAAATCTTCCATATTACCTTCGCCATGTAATATGCGATGTATAATACGAGATAACCAACCTGTTCCTTCTCTGCATGGCGTACATTGACCACATGATTCTTCATAATAAAAATGAGAAATACGTGCCAATACAGAAACCATACACGTGGTCTCATCCATAACAATCACAGCACCCGATCCCAACATTGAGCCTGCTTTGCTGAGAGAATCATAATCCATTGTAAGCTGCATCATCGTGTCGCCGGGTAAGACAGGTACAGATGAGCCACCAGGGATAACGGCTTTTAATTTGCGTCCATCTTTCACACCACCCGCTAATGCCAATAAATCTTTAAAAGGTAAACCCAATGGCACCTCATAATTTCCAGGTTTATTGACATGTCCTGACACACAAAATAATTTCATACCACCGTTATTAGGTTTGCCTAATTCTAAAAACCATTGGCCACCATTTTGTAAAATAACCGGCACAGAAGCATAGCTTTCCGTATTGTTAATATTGGTCGGTTTGCCATAGACACCAAAATTTGCAGGGAAAGGTGGTTTAAATCTGGGTTGTCCTTTTTTACCTTCTAAGGATTCCATTAAGGCTGTTTCTTCGCCACAAATGTATGCACCCGCACCAATCACATTATGCAATTCAAAATCAAAGCCAGAGTTCAGAATATTTTTACCCAAAAATCCAGCTTCTCTTGCTTCTTTTAGTGCTTGTTCCATTCTATCGAAAGGCTCACAAAACTCACCGCGTATATAGTTATATCCAACGGTAGTGCCCATCACATAACCTGCGATGATCATGCCTTCAATCAGCTGGTGTGGATTAAACCTTAAAATATCTCTATCTTTAAAAGTACCAGGTTCACCCTCATCAGAATTACAAACAATATACTTTTGACCTGGCTTATTACGAGGCATAAAGCTCCATTTCAAGCCAGTAGGAAAGCCAGCGCCACCTCTGCCGCGTAAACAAGACAATTTCAATTCTTCAATGATTTTTTCAGGCGGAATATTTTCAGTAAATATTTTTTTCAAAACCTGGTAACCACCAACCTTTTGATAATTTTCAAAAAGCCATGGCTTTTCAAATTGTAATGTACGAAAACAAATCAAATTTTGAGGAATGGTCATGGGGTTAATCCAAACTATCTAAAATCGCATCAATTTTTTCTGGCGTTAAATTTTCATAATACTGGCGCCCAATTTGCATCATGGGGGCACCACCACATGCAGCTAAGCATTCAACTTCTTTAAGCGAAAACTTACCATCTTCTGTAATCTCACCAAACTGAATATTTAATTTCTTTTTAAGATACTCTACTACTTTGTGGCTACCGGATAACATGCAAGACACATTTGTGCAAATACAAATTTTGTGTTTACCAACCGGCTTTAGCTCAAACATGCTATAAAAGCTTGCAACTTCATATACAGCAATTTTAGGCATACCTAAATAATGTGCGACTGCATCCATTAAGTCCGTTGTCAAAGAGCCATTGTTTTCCTCTTGAACAATCGTAAGTGCAGGAATCACAGCTGATTGTCTTTGCTCAGCAGGATACTTGGTTAACCAGTGATCAATCTTTGCTCTGGTTTCTTTTGATAATAGATCTGGGGATAGCAATTTAGCAGTGCTCATTAGCGATCAACCTCTCCAAACACAATATCTTGGGTACCAATAATAGCAACTACGTCAGCCAGCATGTGCCCTCTGGCCATTTCATCGATAGACGCAAGATGCGCAAAACCAGATGCTCGCACTTTGAGACGATATGGCTTATTTGCACCATCAGATACTAAATAGACACCAAATTCACCTTTAGGATGTTCAACCGCCGCATAGGCCTCGCCTTCTGGCACACAGAAGCCTTCTGTAAATAATTTAAAGTGATGAATCAATGATTCCATATCCTCTTTCATTTTACTTCTAGAAGGAGGAATAATTTTGTGATCCTCAACAATGACAGGACCAGGGTTCTTTTTAAGCCACTCTACGCATTGTCTAATGATCAGATTAGATTGACGCATTTCTTCCATACGAACTAAGTATCGATCGTAGCAATCACCTTCTTTACCGATAGGAATATCGAAATTAAGTTGATCATAAACTTCATAGGGTTGTTTTTTGCGCAAGTCCCAAGCTACACCAGAACCACGTAACATAGGCCCTGAAAATCCTAATTGCATTGCGCGCTCAGCACTCACAACCCCAATACCAACCGTTCTCTGTTTCCAAATACGATTATCAGTTAAAAGCGTTTCATAATCATCGACACATTTAGGAAATCGTTCTGTGAAATCCCATATAAAATCTAATAACGAACCACTTCTATTTTCATTTAATTTCTTCGTATCTTTTTCTTTATGCCATTGTGATGGTTTATATTGCGGCATACGATTTGGCAGATCTCGATAGACACCGCCCGGGCGATAATAAGTTGCATGCAATCTCGCGCCACTGACAGCCTCATAGCAATCCATGAGGTCTTCTCGCTCACGAAAGGCATATAAGAATACGGTCATTGCCCCAATATCTAAAGCATGCGCACCCAGCCACATTAAATGATTCAAAATACGTGTTATTTCATCGAACATCACGCGAATATATTGCGCACGAACAGGGGGTGTGATACCCAATAATTTTTCAATGGCAAGCACATAACCATGCTCATTACACATCATAGATACATAATCTAAGCGATCCATGTAACCAATGCTTTGGTTATAGGGTTTGGTTTCTGCCAATTTTTCAGTTGCTCTATGTAGCAAACCAATATGTGGATCGGCTCTTTGTACAACTTCGCCATCCATTTCTAAGATAAGTCTTAACACACCATGTGCAGCAGGATGTTGAGGGCCAAAATTAATTGTATAGTTTTTAATGTCACCCATTAGCGCTTCACCTCTTCGCTAGATGTCTCTTCATTCGCTTTACGGATCACTTTAGGAACCAAGGTTCTTGGTACAATATCCACAGCCTCATACACAACACGTTGTGCTTTAGCATCGTAACGAACCTCAACAGTACCTTCTACAGGAAAATCTTTTCTAAAGGGGTGCCCAATGAAACCATAGTCGGTCAGAATACGACGTAAATCTGGGTGCCCTTTAAATAAAATACCGAATAAATCAAAGGCCTCTCTTTCATACCAGTTTGCGCATGGCCATACAGGAATGACGCTATCTAGCATCGGCTCGCTGTCTGGGACAAAGGTTTTAACACGTATGCGATGATTATGTGTAATAGATAATAAATGATAAACAACTGCAAACCTGGGTTTACGCCAGCTGCTTTTTACAGTATCTCTCATAGACTGTACGCCACGCTCAAAACCATGATTGGTTGAGTGGCTTGTTTCCCATTCCGTTACACCGTAATGTAAATAGTCAACACCACAAAGATCCATGAGCATTTCAAATTTAAAATCTTGATGATCACGCAATGTTTGACAGATGCTCACGATTTCTTCTGAAGCGACCTCTATGGTAATTTCATGAAAAGATGTATGAACCATTGACTGTATTTTAGAGCCAAATTGCGCTAAAAGCTGTTCTTTGAGTGTTGCTAACTGTGTCATGATACTTCTCGTGTAATCACGTTCTTATTACGAATTTTATTTTGCAATTGCAAAATACCATACAACAGTGCTTCAGCGGTTGGGGGGCAACCAGGTACATAAATATCGACAGGGACAATGCGATCACAACCTCGTACCACGGAGAAAGAATAGTGATAATATCCGCCCCCATTTGCACAAGATCCCATTGAAATAACCCATTTAGGATCAGGCATTTGGTCATATACTTTACGCAAAGCGGGCGCCATTTTATTACAGAGTGTACCGGCAACGATCATCACATCGCTTTGTCTTGGGCTAGGTCTAAACACAATACCAAATCTGTCCAAATCATATCGCGCAGCACCCGCATGCATCATTTCAACAGCACAGCAGGCTAAACCAAAAGTCATCGGCCACATAGAACCTGTTCTTGCCCAATTCATTAAATTCTGTACAGAGGTTGTTAAGAAACCTTGCTTATGAGCAGTCATTACTCCCATTCTAATGCCCCTTTCTTCCACTCATAGATAAAACCGATTAATAGCAATAGTAAAAATATCCCCATTGCAATAATAGGTGCCCACGATAGTTCTTTTACAATAACGGCCCAGGGAAATAAGAACGCTACTTCTAAATCAAAGATGATAAATAAAATAGCCACTAAGTAATAACGAACGTCAAACTTTAAGCGCGCATCTTCAAAAGGCTCAAAACCACATTCATATTGAGAATATTTTTCTGGATTAGGATGCGTGGGCGATATTAAAGAACCAATGCCCACTAAAAGAACGCCAAAGCCCATGCTGATGATCATGAACACCAATATGGGTAGATAATTTTCTAACACAGTTCAGAACCCTTACCAAGCAGTATGATTAAGATCCACAATATCTTATCGATGTAGATTCATATATTAAAGCGTATAACCTCTGATGCCACACTCAGCCATAAGCGCTGAAGTAAAATCTGAGTTTTTAAACTTATAGTTCATCAGATAAGAATGTAAGCAGGAAAGCTTTTTTTAGTAATTAATGGTGCCGAAGGCCGGACTCGAACCGGCACAGCTTGCGCCACTACCCCCTCAAGATAGCGTGTCTACCAATTTCACCACTTCGGCAATGAAAGATTTTAAGTTAATTTGCCAATTCTATCATTCTTATAAGATTTTAAAAAACACTAAAAATAATTTTTTTAGTGTTTTAGCAAATTTAAGCATTACTCAGGGCTAGGTACGTCTGATGGTATGTCAGATGTATTACCTGCTTGCGCTGGCGCACTTTGCTGGCTGCCTGTTGCTGGCACAGTAGCCGTCGTCGCCGGCATGACTGGCACACTTTGCTCTTTAATTGTTCGATTTACAACATATGCGAGAACAAGATTCAAAATAAAAAAGACGACTGCCAAATAAGTAGTCACTTTACTTAAAAAATTACCCGAACCTTGGCTTCCAAAAACCGTTTGAGATGCACCACTACCAAAGGCAGCGCCTGCCTGAGCGCCTTTACCTTGCTGGATCAAAATGAAGCCAATCAAGCAAATCGCCACAATAACATGAATTGCTAATAATACACCGTACATAAATTACCTAACTTAATCTTATGAAAGCACCTAAAATTTCGTGCTATCTATTTACAGCAGCTTCACAAATCTGAACAAATTCTTCAGCATTTAAAGAAGCGCCACCTACTAATCCACCATCAATATCTTGCTGAGCAAACAAGCTAGATGCATTCTTAGCATTTACACTACCACCATACAAAATCGTTATTTTGCTAGATAGCTCTCTATCATAAGCTTGCAAACAATGCCGGATAAAAGCATGTACAGCTTGTGCTTGTTCAGGTGTAGCCGTCAATCCAGTCCCAATTGCCCAAATAGGCTCATAAGCAATTGTAGCCTTTGCAAAAACATCTATACCACAGGCTTCAACAACAGAGACTATCTGCTTTGAAATGACTTCTTCTGTCACACCTTGCTCACGCTCAGATTTTGTTTCTCCCACACAAAATATTGGGGTCAAACCAAAATCAACTGAGGCACTTAGCTTTTTGCTAATAACCGTGCTGTCTTCAAAACAATACTGCCGTCTTTCTGAGTGGCCGATGATAACATATTTACAACCAATATCGGCAAGCATCTGTGCAGAAATTTGCCCTGTATAAGCACCATTTGCATATGAACTGACATCTTGTGCGCCTACTTGCAGCCCCGAACCTTGCAATTTATCTAAGACACTCTCAATGTAAATATAAGAAGGACAAATAACTATATTGCTATTTTGAAAGCGAGCATTTGATAATTTAGAACGAAGCGCCTCAATTAAAGCATCTACTTGCAAAGTATTACCGTTCATTTTCCAATTTGCAGCAATTAATTTCTGTCTCATAAAATCCTTTCATATTGAATCATCGGAGCGTTTAATATATTAATTTGAGATAAACTTGCAGCGGATGATCTTAACTGAGTTACTGATTTATTAGCAACTCTACAAGTGATAGACCTTCTCCTTAGCCAGAAAAAGTAAGCTTTCCACCTACTGTCTCGCAAACCGAAGCGCCTTCAAGATGCAGCAAGATGTTTTATCGCAGGGATGTTTTTATCGCAAGAAGGAGAAAAAATCTTGGTAAATGCAGATCTTAAACGGATCATTTCAGATACCTCCTATGTTATCCCCGCAATGCAAGGATTTATAAAACAAAAATCTGGATTAGAACTTAGCAAAAGCACTACAACTAAAATGCTTAGGCTTCATACTAATTTATTGAATAGTTTTTTTAATGATGATGACGAAGATGAATATGATACCGCGCATTTACTGTATGTTTGGTGGACACTGTTTAGCAGCTTATTCTGCCAACAACAGCCTAAATGGGATATCACTACTACTGAGACAGAAAAAGAAACTGTGATCATTGATTTATTTACAGGCAGTTTATTGCTCGCAGCTAAATATAGTCTTGAAAGCACGCTCTACACATCTGATTTTAGCTCACTCATGATTGAAAGCATGCCGCAGGCATATAAAAATTTTAGTGAAACAACACAACGACTTAAAATACTTGAAAGGCAGTGCTTAGATGCTTTGGCCTTTTGCTTAAGACCTCAGACTCATTTTGGCACCAAAGAACAGACACTCGTCGCCATGCAGCAAGTGCAATCTTATGCTAAAGCCTATGCGAAGCTCAAAAAATATCCTCAAGATAAGAAAAGCAAACAGCTATTTAGTTCCCTTCATCAAGCGATTGAACAAAGCATTCTTAAAACGCTATCTGTTTTTCAATCTTAGCTTCAAGCTTATGCGAGCGTTTGGGCTACTTTTTCAACAACATCTACCATTTGATCAGCAATATTATTTACAAAGGTGGGATCTTCACCTTCCACCATAACGCGAATCAAAGGCTCAGTGCCTGATGCACGCACTAAGATACGCCCTTTATTTTGCAAACTACGCTCCATTCTCGCAATGGCATTTTGAAGCGTATCATCCACAATAATAGCTTGAGGCTTAGCTACTTTGACATTTTTAAGTACTTGAGGAAACTTAGTCATGCCTTGTTTAATCGTATGTAGGCTATCATTTTTTTCGCACAGTACCTTTAAAACTTGTAAAGCTGCAATGATGCCATCACCGGTGGTCGCATGCTCTAAACAAATAATATGCCCAGAATTTTCTCCACCCAATACCCAATTGTGCTCCATCAATTTATCAAGCACATAGCGATCGCCTACTCTTGCGCGCAAGAAAGCTATTTTTTGTTCTTGAAAAGCACGCTCTAACCCAAAATTACTCATGAGTGTGCCAACCACACCACCCTGTAATTTATCTTTCATATGCATAGCAATAATGAATAAAATTTCATCGCCATCGACCAATTCACCTTTGTGGTCAACAAGAATCAATCGATCCCCATCACCATCAAAAGCAATGCCTACTTCTGCACGGTGCTTTAATACTTCAGCCTGTAAACTTTGTGGGAAGGTAGAACCACATTTATCATTGATATTAAAACCATCGGGTTGATGATTAATCACGATTACATCTGCACCTAATTCTGTAAATACATGAGGTGCAATATAAGAAGTTGCGCCATTAGCGCAATCAACCACAATTTTTATACCTTTTAGATCGTAATCTTTTGGAAAGGAATGCTTACAAAATTCAATATAACGGCCTGCAGCATCTTGCAAATAGGTTTGTTGCCCAATGCGCGCACCTTCCACGGTCACAAAAGCTTTATCAAGATAAGACTCAATTTTGCTTTCAACCAAATCTGGTAATTTTTTACCGTCACCACTAAAAAACTTAATGCCATTATCGTAATAAGGATTATGCGAAGCACTGACTACCGCACCTATTTGTGCGTTTAAGGATTTTGTTAGATAGGCAACGCCAGGGGTTGGCATCGCCCCCAGTAAATGCACATCTAATCCTGATGCGGTCATACCAGCCTCTAAAGCAGCCGATAACATATAACCAGAAACCCTTGTGTCTTGACCAATTAGTACCTTACCGCGACCATCTTGTGCTAATACTTGCCCCACAGCCCAACCTAATTTTAAAGCAAAATCAGCCGTAATGGGGAATTGTCCTGTTTTGCCACGAATACCATCTGTTCCAAAATATTTACGCATATTCTTGCTCACTCCCTTGATTTTGCAATGTTTCAGGTGCATGCCAGAAAGGTTTCACCGCCTGATACACTTCTAGAATATCCTTCGTCGCTCTAACATCATGTGTTCTAATAATATCTGCACCTTGTAACAACGCGAGCATTGCAGCCCCCAAACTTCCAAATAATCTATCTTCTGCTTCTACGTTCAATATTTTGCCAAACATACTTTTACGAGAAAGCCCCACAAGTATTTTACAGCCCAACTTT
Source organism: Candidatus Berkiella sp. (assembly GCA_050252335.1). Taxonomy (GTDB): domain Bacteria; phylum Pseudomonadota; class Gammaproteobacteria; order Berkiellales; family Berkiellaceae; genus Berkiella_A. The sequence continues at coordinate 37,523 of JBFWLB010000012.1, forward strand.
TTAAATTGAGACAATTGACCCAACATCATGAGATTATGATTTAGGGTTTTACCAAAGCCAAAACCCGGATCAATGTAAATATTATCTTTTGCAATACCACTTGCTTCACATATTTCAATACGATGCTGTAAAAATTGATATACCTCATCCATTACATCTTTATATTGAGGATTTGCTTGCATGCTATGCGGTAAGCCCTGCATGTGCATCAAACAAACAGATGCTTGGACAGAGGCAGCATATGCAACAGCCCCCTCATCTTGTAATGCCATTACATCGTTAATCATGGTTGCACCACTTTCAATGGCATATTTCATGACACGGGTATGACGTGTATCGATAGAAAGAGGAACAACTAATTCTTTGCGCAACACTTCGATGACAGGAATAACACGTTGCAGCTCTTCATCTATTGTCGTGGCCAGTGCACCAGGTCGTGCTGACTCACCGCCAATATCAATAATATCAACGCCTTCAGCAACCATTTGTTCAGCACGTTTTAATGCATTTTCAAGGGAATGGAAATGACCACCATCATAAAATGAATCGGGGGTTACATTAAGAACCCCCATAATGAATGGCTTATGTTGTGAATGAAGTAAAGCAGACATGAATACAACCTTTAATGATGACTACCCTTCACAGATGAATTCTCGGTGTTGTTGGCTTCGCTCACTCACCCCAGTCATGCACAAAGTGTGCACTCCTGGGGCTTCGTTCTCTTGCCGCCTAACCGACAAATCATCTGCTTTGGGTATACTGAATATTAATGCGTCTGGAGTGTATCACCATCTTCAATATCTCGTTTTTCTTCATCTTGCTTTTTATCATCAGCAGAAAGATTCGTTGAAGATAAACCACCTGGCGCATCATCTTTCGATATTGGAGACCAGTCTTTAGGCTCTCTCGGTACTCTACCTGCCATTAAATCAGCTAATTGAGAAGCATCTATTGTTTCGTATTTCAAGAGCGCTTCTGCCATCTTATGCAGAATATCGATTTTCTCAGTTAAAATATCTTTAGCAGTCTTATATGTCTTATCGATATTACTTTTTACTTCTTCATCGATGATTTGAGCCGTTTTTCCAGAGATCTCTTTTCGTGTCGTTACACTGTGACCTAAGAATACTTCGCCCTCATCATCGCTGTACATCAGAGGTCCTAATCTTTCAGACAAGCCCCATTTTGTAACCATGTTACGAGCAATTTCTGTTGCATGTTGAATGTCACTAGAGGCACCTGTCGTCACATTCTCAAAACCAAAAATAAGTTCTTCTGCAATTCGACCACCAAAACAACTTGCAATTTTGCTTTCCAATCGTAGCTTAGAATAACCATATCTATCCTGTTCTGGTAAAAACATGGTTAAGCCTAAGGCTTGAGCACGAGGGATAATGGTCACTTTATAAACGGGATCATGTTCAGGTACAGTCAAACCTACAATGGCATGGCCGGCTTCATGATAAGCCGTAATGGTGCGTTCTTGCAGTGTCATCACTAAACTTCTACGTTCAACACCCATCATAATTTTATCTTTGGCAGCATCGAACTCAGCCATATCAACCAAGCGTTTATTGTGACGTGCTGCGAATAATGCCGCTTCATTCACTAGGTTGGCTAAGTCTGCACCAGAAAAACCAGGGGTACCACGCGCAATAATTTTTGGCTCGACATTGTCTGCCAATGGAATTTTACGCATATGTACTTTTAAAATCTGTTCACGACCACGGATATCAGGTAAACCAACAACAACCTGTCTATCAAAACGACCAGGTCTTAATAAAGCTTTATCGAGTACATCAGGACGGTTTGTTGCCGCAATGACAATCACCCCTTCATTACCTTCAAAACCATCCATTTCAACAAGCAATTGGTTTAAGGTTTGTTCACGTTCATCATGACCACCCCCTAAGCCAGCACCACGATGCCTACCTACTGCATCAATCTCATCAATGAAAATAATGCAAGGCGCATGCTTCTTTGCTTGATCAAACATATCTCGCACACGAGAAGCACCCACCCCCACAAACATTTCCACAAAATCTGAACCAGAGATAGTGAAAAATGGCGCTTTCGCTTCACCTGCAATTGCTTTAGCAAGCAAGGTCTTACCTGTACCAGGTTGGCCTACCATCAATACGCCTCTTGGAATACGGCCACCTAAACGTTGGAATTTGTCTGGATCTTTGAGGAACTCAACCAGTTCTTGAACCTCTTCTTTGGCTTCATCAACACCAGCTACATCTGCAAAGGTCACTTTAACCTGGTCTTCTCCTAACAATCGTGCACGACTTTTACCAAATGTCATTGCACCACGACCACCGCCACCTTGCATCTGGCGCATAAAATACAACCAAACACCTATGAAAAGGATAATTGGGAACCAGCTAATGAAAATACTCATGAGTAAACTTTGTTGTTCAGGCGCTTTGATATTCACCTCAACTTTCTTATTAAGTAACTCACCCATTAAGAATTCATCGGCAATCATATTCGTAGAGAAGCCTTCCTCATTGCGTGTAATGCCACGAATGATGCGACCACGCTCATCTATTGTGACGCTTTTAACATTGCCGTGCTCAACTTGCTCTACAAAAGTAGAATATGGGATTTTTTCCACATGCGCATGTCGTGGGCCAAAATTGCTAAAAACAGAAATTAATATGACTGCTATTATTAGCCATAAAACTAAGTTTTTTACCATGTCGTTCAAAGTGTAGCCCCTGTCTTTTTTTACTGTGAATGCCTATTTCATAAGGCTATAGATTAAATATACAACAAAACCCAATAGTTGGCTTGCTGTACTTAAGGCTCGCAGCGACCGATCGCCTTAAAACCTTGCGCTAAAATGTAAATCTCTCTTGATTGGCTGCGAGATGCATCTGGCTTTTTCACCGAGACGCGACGAAAGTGCTGATTGAGTTCTGATAAAAAGGGTTTCACCTCATCTCCTTGGAATAGTTTAATTAAAAAACCGCCATCCTTTGCTAAAACTTGAGTTGTAAATTGCCATGCAGATTCGGCAAGTTCCATTATTCTAGGCTGATCAATATCTATAACCCCACTTAGATTAGGGGCCATGTCAGAAATAACCCAGTTGACTACATTATTCCCAAGCATTTCTTTTAGTTTAACTTGATTTGTAGGGTCATTGAAATCACCCTTAATAAAGTTAACGCCTTGAATGGGATCCATGTCTAGTATGTCTAGGGCATATATCTTAGGATTTTTGCCTAAGAGGTTAGCCATCACTTGCGACCACCCTCCTGGAGCTGAGCCCAAGTCAACAACACACATTCCTGCGCGAAAGAGTTTATGTGCTTGATTAAGCTCTAATAATTTGTAGCTTGCGCGAGACCGATAGCCAGTTTGCTTGGCTTTGATCACATATGGATCACGCTTTTGCCTAGCTATCCAACTGGTTGATTTTTTCTGGCTCATTGTACGTCTAATAAGAAATGAGATAAAATGCTTTGAGTCAAATTACATTCTAAAACAAAATTGCCATGATGTTAACGCGTAGTTTCCAAAAAACTTTGATTGCCAAAGCGCATTCACTAAAACCTGTTGTTCAATTGGGACAAAACGGCCTAACCCCCGCTGTCCACGATGAAATCGATGTTCAATTACTAAAGCACGAACTCATCAAGATCAAGCTGAACGTTCAAGATAAAGAAGCCTTCGATGAATTGGTCCGGCTGATACCCGAAAAGCATCAAGCCTTTTGCATTCAATCGATAGGGCGCACTATTGTGCTTTATAAAGAAAATCCCAATTTAAGCAAATAGATACACGCTATTTTATTGAGCGATCTTGTAGCAAGATCGCTCCGCTATGGGAATGAACTAATGAATTAGGGGATGTATTTCACATCCAAAACTTCATATTCAATTTCACCGCTCGGCGCTTGAACAATCACAACATCCCCTATTTCTTTAGCAATGGCTGCACGCGCAATAGGAGAATTAATAGAAATCATATTGTGTTTCAAGTCAGCCTCATCATCACCCACAATCTTATAAGTCACTTCTTCATCGGTGTTGACGTTTACTAATATAACGGTTGTGCCAAACACGACTCGACCATTCTGAGCAAGCTGGGTAACATCAATAATTTCAGCCTGGGACAGCTTATTTTCAACTTCTGAAATACGCCCTTCTAAGAAAGATTGCTGTTCTTTTGCTGCATGATACTCAGCATTCTCTTTGAGATCGCCATGCGCGCGCGCTTCAGCAATCGCCTCAATAATTCTTGGACGCTCAACTGATTTTAATCGAATCAATTCTTCACGCAGTTTCTGCGCACCCTTCTCCGTCATTGGGAATCTTTTCATTCTTTAAAACCTTGGTACTAATAAGTAATGAATGCAAAGCCTGTATTGGCATTACATCGTATTGGTGTTGATATTCTAGCGCTAAAACTTGCGCTTTTGCACCAGCAATGGTTGTTGTATAACTAATTTTTCGCTGTACAGCAGCCTTTCGTATCGAGCGAGAATCTAAGGTTGCTCGACGACCTTCCGTCGTATTGATAATAAAATCAATTTTATCATTTTTGATACTATCTACAATATGGGGTCGACCTTCGGTTACTTTATTAATATGAGTGACAGACAAGCCATGCGCCGCCAACGCCAATGCTGTTCCACGGGTTGCTAAAATCTTAAAGCCAAGCATGTCTAATCGTTTTGCGATTTCTATCACGCCCTCTTTATCTCTGTCTTTAACACTAATCAGCACCTGACCTTGTTCTGGAACTTGTGGCACACCACTTGCTAGGTCGCTCTTGGCATAGGCCTTGGCAAAATTTTCACCAACACCCATTACCTCACCTGTTGAACGCATTTCTGGCCCTAAAATAGGATCGACGCCAGGAAATTTTACAAAGGGGAAAACAGACTTTTTGACTGCAAAAAACGGAGGGATAATTGTCTCCGTAATTTTCTGCTCAGCAAGACTTTGACCAATCATGCAGTTTGCAGCAATTTTGGCCAATGAACGACCAATGACCTTGGATACAAAGGGAGCCGTACGCGCAGCACGCGGATTCACTTCAAGTATATAGATATCATTATTTTTAATGGCAAACTGAGCATTCATTAAACCAACCACTTGCAATTCTAAAGCAAGCCCTTTAATGGCATCTTCTAAACGTGATTGAATTTCTTTGCTCAAACTAAAAGGTGGTAAGCAACAGGCAGAATCACCTGAGTGAACGCCTGCTTGTTCAATATGCTCCATGATGCCAGCAACCCAAACATCTTTACCGTCACAAATAGCATCGACATCTACTTCTGTTGCATCATCTAAGAACCTATCAATGAGCAAAGGCACTTCTTTACTAAACATTTTTGAGTTATATAAATATTCATCTAACTCTTCTTCATTAAAGACAACTTCCATAGATTGTCCACCCAATACATAAGAGGGGCGTACAATAATCGGGTAGTTAATTTTTGCAGCAATTGCCTTTGCTTCTTCAATAGTCGTTGCAATGCCATTTTCAGGCTGATTAAGCTTTAATTTATTAATCACCTCAATAAAACGGCCTCTGTCTTCTGCTCTATCAATAGCATCTACGGAAGTGCCAATAATAGGGACACCTGCTTTTTCAAGTGCTTTGGCTAATTTTAAGGGGGTTTGCCCACCAAATTGCACAATCACGCCTGTAGGCTTTTCAAGGTGCACAATTTCTAAAACATCTTCAAGTGTTAAAGGTTCGAAATATAATCGATCAGAAATATCATAATCCGTCGAAACGGTTTCAGGATTACAATTCACCATAATGCTTTCAAAACCAGCGTCTTTCATTGCAAAGGCAGCATGCACACAGCAATAGTCAAACTCGATTCCCTGACCAATACGATTAGGCCCACTACCTAAAACAATGATTTTTTTGTTTTGTGTAGGGAGCGCTTCACATTCAGACTCATAGGTAGAATACATATAAGCGGTTTGCACTGAAAATTCTGCTGCACAACTATCAATACGTTTATACACAGGATGCAGTTTTAAATCCCATCTTATTTGACGTATTTGATCTTCTGTTTTTTCTAGAAGCGTTGCCAATCTCTTATCTGAAAAACCTTTTTGCTTCAATTCAAATAAATATTCTTTTGTCAGCGGCATTGTACGCTTAGCAACAATATCAGCTTCAGTCTGTACTAAATCCTGAATTTCCGCTAAAAACCATCTGTCTACTTTAGAAATACTATAAATTTCTTCAATGCTCATCCCAAAACGAAAAGCATCTGCAATATGCCAAAGTCGCATATGATTAGGGCGCTGTAGCTTAAAATAAATATCTGATTTGACTTCTGATTTTGTGAGATCTATCTGTGGCTCCAAGCCATGCAACCCTACTTCTAAACCACGAATCGCTTTTTGTAAGGATTCTTGGAAGGTTCGACCCATTGCCATCACTTCACCCACTGATTTCATCTGTGTGGTCAAATAAGGATCGGCTTGCGGGAATTTTTCGAAATTAAAACGTGGAATTTTAGTAACGACATAATCAATCGTTGGCTCAAAAGAAGCAGGTGTTTTCCCACCTGTGATTTCATTGGCAAGCTCATCTAAGGTATAACCAATGGCTAATTTTGCTGCAACTTTTGCAATGGGAAATCCTGTTGCTTTTGAAGCCAGTGCGGAAGAACGTGAGACCCTTGGATTCATTTCAACAACAAAGAGCTCTCCCGTTTCAGGATGCACCGCAAACTGAACATTCGCACCGCCTGTTTCAACCCCAATTTTCCTTAAAACCCTGACTGCTGCATCTCGCATGCGCTGATATTCTTTATCGGTCAAAGTTTGCTGGGGCGCTACGGTAATCGAATCTCCCGTATGAACCCCCATTGGATCTAAATTTTCAATGGAACATACAATGATACAATTATCATTTTTATCACGCACAACTTCTAATTCAAACTCTTTCCATCCAAGAATAGATTGTTCTATCAAAAGCTCATTGGTTGGCGATAAATCGAAACCTCTTTTACAGATTTCTTCAAATTCTTCCATATTATAAGCAATACCCCCACCTGAGCCCCCTAAGGTGAAAGAGGGGCGAATAATGGTAGGAAATCCAATGGCTGCTTGTGCTTCCAGAGCCTCATCAAAATTATGTGCAATATAAGAAGTTGGCATTTTCAAACCAATTTCATACATTGCTTTTCTAAACTGTTCTCTGTCTTCTGCTTTATCAATAGCTTCTTTTGTTGCACCAATCAGTTCAACGCCATATTTTTGTAAAACACCCTCTCGCACTAAATCTAACGCGCAATTTAAAGCCGTTTGCCCTCCCATCGTGGGTAATACAGCACAAGGACGTTCTTTTTCGATGATATTTGCAATCACTTGCCAGTGTATAGGTTCTATGTAAATTGCATCCGCCATTTGCGGATCGGTCATGATAGTGGCAGGATTAGAGTTTACGAGAATAACACGATACCCTTCCTGCATAAGTGCGCGACAAGCTTGAGCGCCGGAATAATCGAACTCACACCCTTGGCCAATCACAATAGGGCCAGCACCAATAATGAGAACAGATTTGATGTCGTTACGTTTTGGCATAATTATTCGGTTACCATGGTGAGTTTGAGAGCATCTTTATTTTTTTGATAGCTGAGCATCGAGTCAACAAAAGTTTGAAACAACACCCTAGCATCATTGGGACCTGGGCCTGCTTCAGGATGACCTTGAAATCCAAAAATGGGCAGATCTTTATGTCTAAATCCTTGTAGCGTTCTATCGAACAAAGAACGGTGTGTTACAAGTAAATCGATAGGAAGTGTTGTATCATCGACAGCAAAACCATGGTTTTGACTTGTAATGTACACCTGTTTAGTAATTTCACATTGTACAGGGTGATTACCGCCATGATGACCAAACTTCATTTTGATGGTCTTTGCACCTAGCGCTAAACCAAGTAATTGAAAACCTAAACAGATACCAAATAAAGGAATTTTTTCTTTGATGAGTGCTTGAATTGTACTAATCGCTGCCGTACATGCTTTAGGATCGCCTGGGCCATTAGAGAGAAACACACCATCTGGATTATATTGTAAAATCTCTTCTGGTGTTGTGTCATAGGGCATTACTTGTAAATGACAACCTAATTCATCTAAAACACGTAATATGGTTTTCTTTATACCATAATCCAATACCAACACTTTAAACTGTTTTTTAGTGGTGTTTTTTTGTGGTGTTGGACTATCCCATAATCCACCCTCTTTCCAAATATAGGGTTCAGCAACAGATACTGTTTTTGCTAAATTCTTACCATTTAGGCCTTCAAAGCTCTTGGCTTTAGCAATTGCTTTTTGAATTAAGCTTTCATCAATCACGGGTGCTGCGACAATACAACCATTTAACGCACCTTTCTCTTGCAATACTCTCGTCAGTGCACGCGTATCAATATTGGCTAAACCAATTACTTTTTGCTCTGCTAAAAATTGTGAGAGTGTTAATTGTGAGCGCCAGTTGCTCGTTTGCTTTGGTAATTGGCGGACAATCAGTCCTTTTGCATAAATTCTATTAGATTCTCTATCCTCGGTATTAATACCAACATTGCCAATTTGAGGATAGGTTAAAGTGATGATTTGATCAGTATAAGAAGGATCGGTAATAATTTCTTGATAACCAGAAATGGATGTATTAAAAACGACTTCACCTATCGAAAGGCAAATAGCCTCGGTAATATACCCAAATGCAATTCCTTTGAATATTGTCCCATCCTCAAGCGCTAAAACTGCCGGATGATTTGTCAAAAGCTCCCCCCCGCTGAGAAAAACACAAACGGCGAGATTCTAACGGATATTGTTAACGATGTCTATAAGAGAGTGTTAACCACCCGATGACTGGTTTGGAAAAGGGGTTAATCTTATTGATTGCTTAGCTAACTTTTCTGCATCTGCCATAATCAAGCGCTGCTCCTCTGGCTCATACTCTTTGGCATCCAGCTTGGGCTTTAACCCAACCTTAAGTAAGGCAACGCTGATTTGAATGGCTATTTCCCTATCTTTATTAGAGATTACTTCAAATTCTGTTTGTCCAGTTTGTTTTGAATATTGTAAAGCTTGCTGTGCAATCAGCAGCGCGGTATTTTCTTTATTTGGACTGATTAATTCTTTTTGAGCAACACTGATATTACCCAAACCTACGTCAGGCGCTGCTCTCATATCCATCTTAAAACTTGTTCCCTGTATTTTATAAGAATATTGTAATGGATCTGACCATTCTGCAGCAGACTGCTCAATCACATAACCTTGAGCAGCCAAAGAGTCCACAAAAGATCTTGTTAAGGAACGCGCAATTGTTTCTAAATTCAATGGACGAGAAGTTACATCAGTATTTTCCATCGTTTCTTTCGAAAATAACATGCTTGGAGAGCGTACAGGAGACAATCCAGGTACAGTTCTAGATAAAGCATCTGTTGCCATATCCCAATCAGCACCTCGTTTTTTCTGCATTTTCTTCTCTACTTTAGCCTCTTTCTCTAAATCATCCTCTTCTGTTGTTAAAGATCTTTCAATCTTCTGTTCTTCTGCTACTGTTTTTCGTAACTGTTTGAAGCGATCCTCTGGCAATGGCTTTCCACTCAACTCTCTATCTTTATAGTCTTTTAATTGAGATTTAATGTTCAACTTCAAATCATCTGACAACTTTGCATTCGCCATTTTTTTCAAAATATGTTTAACCGCATCAATTTCACTGAGCAATTCTAAATTAGAAGGTTGGCGTTGCCTTTCTAATTCTAATAGTTCTAATTCTTCTATAAAGAAATAACCCAATTGCTCCATCGCTTCGGGCTTAGCTTTTTTAATGGTGTCATTTCTTAGTTTTTTATAGTATTTTTTCATGGTTTTACTGGAAACCGCTCTTTCACGATTCCATAAGTACCCATTTATCATGTCAACGGTACTGGTATTTATCTCGAATTTATTTTTAATTTTTCGTGTGAAACGCCTAGAAGGTTGGAAACGTTTTTCATGTTTAAATAATGCATCAGATGTTTTTTTACCAATCAGACTACCCAAAAAAGCGCCTAATACGCTCGTGCCAATTGCCCCCCCCACTGCGGCTAAACCCGTTGTAATCGCTGCGCCAATCGCTCCACCAATCAAGGTGCCTAAAACAGGAAATACCAAAGTACCTAAGAGTGCACCAATGCCTGCACCAGCACCAATACTCCCAGCAATTGTTAAAGATGTTTTAACTTTGCGCCAAGACACAAAATCCCATACTGCATAAATCATGTCTTGAACGACATCAACCAGCTTCTCAATAATAAATGCTTTTTGGGAAGCATCCTTCAAACCTTTTACAGGTTTAAATTTTGCAATCTGATCCAGATCAAGCCCTTGTTCCAATAATTCTTTCACTTTGGATTTATCAATACTGCTTTTAGCACCTTCATTTGCTTTAACAGGTCTGTACCATCCTAAAAGCTCTAAAATTTCTTGTGGCGATTCTTTGTCTTCCAATTCATCATAGGCGCGCTTTAAACGACCTAAATCTGCTGGTTCATAGACTTTGGGCATGAACTGCTCCTACAGACAGTTATTAACAGGATAATCCCTTTAATAATCTTAAAGTTCCCTTTCATACTGCTTGGACTACAGATCAATCAAATAATTCCCCTTAAGCCTCGATATTTTCTTTAATAGTTATTTTTGTACATACAAGTTTATTAAGTAACTTCTTGGGGTGTATATACATAAAATTGAGACGAATGTGGTACCATAAGGCTTCAGATAGATTCTGAATGTTGGTTTAAGGAATTGTTAATATTAAGGATAAAAAAATGTACGCCTTAAAAAAATGCTTGCTGAAGTTTCTACCCAAAGCACTTTTAATACTTTTATTGCCCTCTGTAACGCATGCCACTTATTTCTTCGGATATCCCATCTACCCTTATTTAGGCGCAGATTTTCAATTTCGAGAAACATCGCTAGATAAAGGGCAAGGCGATAATATTTTTGCCTCACAATTTCATCAAGGCCAACTGTATACAGGGGTTCGTTTTCTTGAGTATTTTGGATTAGAACTTACTTTTAGTAAAAGCAATATCAAAAATGAAGCGCGCGTTTTTGGAGGCAATAATGTTGTTTTGGGTGCTTTTATTCCTGCTGCTGGCCCAACAGAAGCGCATCAATCCCACGCAGAATTCAAATCCTTCTCAGCAAATGTCATTGGCTTTTATCCTATTCCCTTTGATAAACGCTGTAGAACAGAATTAATCGGCAGCATTGGGGTCGCACGCTCTCATCCTAAATTTATTGATGATTTAACCAGTCTAAATGGCATACCTTTAGATGTTCCACAAAATTTTACTTTTGATAAAAGAAGAACCATTTTAAGATTAATGACAGGCTTACAATACAAATTAACGCACAATATTGGTTTAAGGGGGAGTATTAGCTTCGAAGATACTTCACGTTTTAACACTTTTAAAAGCAATCAGCCTGGAAATATTCGCATCATCTCGCTTAAAGACAGTTTCATTTTCGGTCTAGGTATTTATACAAATACTAGTAAACTGTAACATTATTTTTTATGAGCGAAGCGAATAAGATCCCACTTTGTAAAGGGGGACGGTGCGTAGCACCAGGGGGATTTATGCCACAAATGAAAGTGAAAACAGCTAAATCCCTCTTGCGCTACGCGCGTTCTCCCTTTACAAAAGTGAGAAAAGTGATTCGCTGCGCTCATCGAGAGTTCTATTAAAAACTAACCTTACAATGCTCTAGTAAAGATTAGATAAAGTAATTGATATATCTAAAAGCTGTTTCAAAATTAAGAAATGAACGAAGTGAATGATTATCTTCCCTTGATATCAAGGGAAGAAGCTCATGAAAGTGAGCAGATGGATTTTTTTAATCTTTATTTTATAAATCCTTCTCTGCACCTAAAGATGCCTCTTTCTTTGATAACAAAGAAAGAAAATCAATTCGCTTCGCTCATCGGGAATGCTATTAAAAACTAACCTTACAATGCGCTAGTAAAGATTAGATAAAGTAATTGATATCTCTAAAAGCTGTCTTAAAAATAAGAAATGAACGAAGTGAATGATTATCTTCCCTTGGTATCAAGGGAAGAAGCTCACTTTAGTGAGCAGATGGATTCTTTTAATCTTTATTTTATAAATCCTTCTCTGCACCTAAAGGTGCCTCTTTCTTTGATAACAAAGAAAGAAAATCAATTCGCTTCGCGAATGCGTAATTCTATTAAATGCCAATTTGCTCTTAACTGATTGGTATTAAGAAAAACCCTCGCTTTTTTATTGCTTATCTGATGCTTAGCGCAACTTTACTTTAGAATTAACATCTGCACCCTCTAAAGCCTGAAGTACTGCAATTTGTGCTTCTGCATTCATGTTTTTGAATTGCAAGGTTTCTCGACCCAGTTTTTTTCCAAAGGCAATTACTTGTCCTTCCGATAATTCGTTAAAAACTGCCAGTGCCTGTGGTTTTATGTGCCGAACCGCTTCGCTAGCGCCAACATTGTTATATTGATCAACCAATCGTTGATGAGAAGGCTTTACTACAAGTGCAACAGCTTTGTTTGTGTCGCTTGACTTAAGTGCTGTAATCGCTTCATCTTCCGCTTGTGAAATTGTTTTTTCATTTGAACGATTCATAATCGCTTGGGCAGCATAATTAACACCATACATAGCCGTAACAGTGCTTGCCAGTACACTTGCAACAACTGTTAAATAAGAAGCATTTTCAGAAAGGCCTGTCATATCAGACACAGCTTGCACAGCATTAATCAACATGTCTGGTGAATGTACTTCATAGCCATAGCCTTCTAAAGTAGAGCAAAGCATATCTGCTGCTTCACATAGAGGTTCTTCTGGAGTACTACCAAACAATGAAGTGATGAATTCAAACATAACAAGCCTCTCAATGATTTAAAAGTAAGTCAATTGAGGGTGATTATAGGCTGCCCCAAGATTTGGTCAACCAAATAACTTTTGTTTAAGATAAAAAAGCATAATAGGCAGCTAAATGGAAGAAACTTATGGATTCATCAAGGATAAGGGCTAAAAATAGACTTCAAAGCCCTAAAACATCTTGCATGCTATAAAGCCCTGGGGCTTTATCTTGAATCCATTGTGCGGCTGTTAATGCACCTTCAGCAAAGGTATCTCGACTGGTTGCGACATGTTTGATTTCAATACGCTCGCCTGATAAGGCAAACATTGCAGTATGTTCACCCACAATATCACCTGCGCGAACCACTGAAAAACCTATTTTCTTTTCTCGGCCGGATTCAGAAATACCATGCCGAGCAAAACTTGCAAGCTCTTTCAAAGGTTTGCCCAATTCCTTAGCAATACTCTCCCCCATATTAAGCGCCGTACCTGATGGCGCATCTTTCTTATGACGGTGGTGTGCTTCTAAGATTTCAATATCTGCTTCGTGGCCAATTAACTGCGTTAATTTTTCCAGTAAATTGAGCGTGATATTGACACCTCTACTCATATTAGGTGCAAACACAATGGCAATTTCTTTAGCATATTGCTTTAAGGCAAACTGCTTCTGTTCATCCAAGCCTGTCGTGCCTATAACAATTGATTTTTTAAGTTCAGAACAAAGCTTCACATGATGCAGAGTAGCCTCTGGTGTTGTGAAATCAATCAATACATCAAAGGCATCCCGTTGATCTTCTAGATGGTGTATAGGAAAAAAGTCATAGCCAGGTAATGCAATCATTGCACCGACGGTCTGAGTCGCATCTTGCGAAGGAGAAAGTGTAGCGACTCGAAGCTGCAGATGATGTGCTGCAGCTCTTTTGGCAATCGCAAGTCCCATTTTTCCAGCAATCCCTGCAATGGCAATCCGAACATCCTGTGACATAAAAATCCTATTTTAAGTTATCCATAAACTCTTTGACACGTCCCATCCAACGGTTAATGCGCGGATTATGCGCACCATTGTTGTTGATCTCTGTCTCAAATTCTTTTAAGAGTGTCTTTTGTTTACGATTTAAATCCACTGGCGTTTCAACAAAGATTCGGCAATTGAGATCACCCGCTGCACCACCTCTCACAGGTTGAATACCTTTGCCTTTCAATTTGAATACTTTTCCAGTTTGTGTTTCTGCAGGAATTTTTAACTTAAGTTTTCCTTCTAGGGTAGGTATCTCTACCTCGCCACCCAAAGCCGCTGTAATAAAAGTAATGGGAACTTCACAATATAAATGAGGCCCATCTCTTTCAAAAATAGCGTGTGGTTTGATTTGTACTTGAACATATAAATCTCCAGCAACGCCCCCTCTTGCAGGGATTTCACCTTCACCAGAAAGCCGAATTCTATCGCCATCATCCACACCGGGTGGAATTTTAACTTGTAGCTTCTTCTCTTCTTGTGTACGACCTTGACCTCGACAGGATGTGCAAGGATCACTGATCACTTGCCCTTCACCACGACAAGTAGGACAGGTTTGTTGAACAGAAAAGAAACCTTGCTGCATACGAATCTGGCCATGGCCATGACAGCTGGCACAGGTCTTAGGATGCGTGCCCTTTTTAGCGCCACTCCCTTCACAAGTGCTACATTTCACCCAACTGGGTACTTTGATATGAACAGACTTACCCTTTGCGGCTTCTTCCAAGGTCAACTCTAAACTGTATTTAAAGTCTGCGCCTCGTGATGTATGGCCTTGACCACCTCGGCCACCTGCGGCAGCACCAAAAATATCTGAAAATATGTCATTAAACATATCTCCAAAACCACCGGCTTGCCCACCAAAACCACCTGCGCCACGTCCAAAGCCAGCAGAAGGATCAACGCCCGCATGCCCAAATTGATCATAAGCCTTTCGTTTTTGTGGATCAGATAGCACTTCATATGCTTCTGTTGCAGCTTTAAATTTTTCTTCAGAGGCTTTATTGCCTTCATTGCGATCAGGATGATGTTGCATCGCTAATTTACGATAAGCTTTTTTTATTTCTGCTTCCGAAGCCGAACGTGCGACGCCAAGCGTTTCATAATAATCAGGTTTAGACATTCAACTTACCATCCGATAATTTTATTCAATCCCACCAAAGGGAAACCCGGAGAGATAACCTACTCCGGGCTTATTTTATTTAAACATTCAAATAAAGAAATTAAGATTTATTTTCTTTCACTTCTTCAAAATCAGCATCAACAACGTCTTCTTCCTTACCACTTGCCTGCTCAGCACCACCTGCAGCACCCCCTTGGTTTGCTTGCGCATCCGCTTGTGAGTACATTCTTTGTGCTAACTTAGCAGAAGCCTCTGTGAGCTTTTCCGTTTTCTTTTCAATCACACCTTTATCATTACTCTTAATGGCTTCTTTTAACTCAGAAACCGCAGATTCAATATCAGCGCGCTCTTTAGGATCAACCTTATCACCCAACTCTTTCATGGATTTTTCACTTGCATGAATCAAGCTGTCCGCATGATTTCGAGCAGAAACCAGTTCATGGAATGCTTTATCTTCATCAGCATGTACTTCAGCGTCTCTCACCATTTTTTGCACTTCATCATCGCTTAAACCGCTTGATGCTTTTACAACAATAGATTGTTGTTTGCCTGTGGCTTTATCTTGTGCAGATACATGTAAGATACCATTGGCATCGATATCAAACGTTACTTCGATTTGTGGTGTTCCTCTAGGCGCTAAAGGAATGTTAGTTAAATCAAATTGACCTAAGAATTTATTTTGTGCTGCTTGCTCACGCTCACCTTGGAAAACACGAATCGTAACAGCGGTTTGGCTATCTTCGGCAGTTGAGAAAACTTGGCTCTTTTTCGTTGGAATCGTGGTGTTTTTCTCAATCAATTTAGTCATTACACCACCCATTGTCTCAATACCCAATGATAAAGGTGTTACATCAAGTAATAAAACGTCTTTTACTTCGCCAGATAAAACAGCCCCTTGAATCGCTGCACCTAAAGCAACCGCTTCATCTGGGTTAACATCTTTACGAGGCATTTTACCAAAGAAATCTTGTACAACTTGCTGTACTTTAGGCATACGTGTCTGACCACCTACCAAAATGACAGCATCAATTTCAGCGGCTGTTTTACCAGCATCTTTCAATGCAATACGGCAAGGTTCTAATGAACGCTGCACCAATTCATCGACTAAAGATTCAAATTTTGCACGTGTTAAACGCACATTCATGTGTTTAGGACCAGATGCATCAGCTGTGATATAAGGTAAATTAATATCGGTTTGCTCGCGCGAAGAAAGCTCAATTTTTGCTTTTTCAGCAGCTTCTTTCAGACGTTGCAAGGCCAAAGGATCTTTGTGTAAATCAATACCTTGATCTTTTTTGAATTCATCAGCGAGATATTCAATAACACGTTCATCAAAATCTTCACCCCCTAATTGGGTGTCACCATTGGTGGCCAATACTTCAAATTGTTGTTCGCCATCAATATCAGCAATTTCAATAATAGAAACGTCAAAGGTACCACCACCTAAGTCATATACAGCAATAACGCTATCGCCATTTTTCTTGTCCATACCATAAGCAAGCGCTGCAGCGGTTGGCTCATTAATGATACGTTTAACTTCAAGCCCAGCAATCTTACCAGCATCTTTGGTTGCTTGACGTTGTGAATCATTGAAATAAGCAGGCACAGTAATAACAGCTTCCGTTACTTCATGGCCTAAATAATCTTCAGCCGTTTTTTTCATTTTTGCTAAGATTTGAGCAGAAATTTGAGGCGGCGCTAATTTGTCTTTGCCACGGCCTTGCACCCATGCATCACCATTGTCAGCTTTAATGATTTCGTAGGCTACTTTTGATTTTCTTAATGCGTCATCATTGTATTGACGACCGATCAATCGCTTAATCGCATTATAAGTATATTGTGGATTGGTCACAGCTTGACGCTTCGCTGTTTGACCTACCAGTCTCTCGTTATCTGTGGTGAAAGCAACAATAGAAGGGGTTGTTCTATCACCTTCACTGTTTTCAATCACACGGGGCTTGCCATTTTCCATGACCGCAACACAAGAGTTGGTTGTTCCCAAGTCTATACCTACTACGACGTTTCTTGCTGACATGCGCTTACTCTCCAATTCAAAAATAAATAAATCTAGTTACTCAGTATAATATGGTCATGACGCGCATATTCAAGCGCGTCAACTATCATTTTTTTGTATTATCGGCTTCATCTTTAGGGGTAATTGCACGAGAAACAACTACTCTTGCAGGACGCAACAATCTTTCATTCAAGACATAACCTGGTTGAAACACAGACACAACCTGATTAGGAGGACAATCATCTGTTTCAATCATAGAAATAGCTTCATGAAAATTCGGATTGAAGGGCTGTGATTCTGGATTAATTTGCGAAATACCTTCTTTTTCCATAACATCCAGCACAACTTTACGTGTCAATGACATGCCTTCTAATACATCTTTTACGGTTATATTGTCATTATTACATTGGGCTAAACCCTGCTCGATGCTATCAACAACCTGCAGTAATTCACTGGCAAAACGCTCTAGCGCAAATTTCTTTGCATTATCAACCTGTGTTTGTGAACGTCTTTGAATATTTTGTAGATCTGCTTCTTTTCTAAGCAGTAAATCACAATTTTTTTGCGCTTTATCATTTGCTTCATTGTAAGCTTGTGTTTTTTTTTCAAGCTCCGCTCTAAAGGACTTGAGATCTTCTTCTAAACTAAGCTTAGGCGCTTGAGCGGGCGCAGAATCATCAAATCGTTGCGGAGGCATATCTTCTCCTCCTTCTTGCTGACCTTGCGTCCATAGGCTGGTAGGAGAATCATCGTGTGCAACCATTGTTATTAACCTCTATAAAGCTAGTATTATTGCTTAAAATATATGAAATATGAATGAATAATGGGGTCTAATTTTCATTATCCAAGGCTGAGCTCAACATTTTTGC
>JBFWLB010000013.1:0-54528 GCA_050252335.1 Candidatus Berkiella sp.
TATTCTTTTTTGCTATTTGTTTTTGTTTGGATTGGTTGCGGCATAGCCTTCGCCTCATTCTGTTAATAAAGGTGAAGTATGATGGGTTAGTTTATCGATGAATAGATGGGGGCTTTTGATCGCTCACAGATAAATAATAAGATCGTTGCAGTTTTAATGATTAAGTGCTTTGCAATAGTTTTTGAAAAAACTATCTTGATTTAACTTCACTATTCAAAGAGAGTACTTTAATGTCAATGTATTTCACTAAGTTTTTGGAAAATTTAGCAAAACAAGGGTTAAAGTGCTTAGCCTTAGCAGTAAGTATAAATGTAAGCCAACGCAAAAGAGTGATAATACACTGATTATGACAGCAAGATGTAAAACTAGAGGTTCATTGAATTATCTATTTTATCCAACTTGCTGCACACACATTTTGTTAAGCGAACTTTAGCTTTCTTGGTGAAGATACATTAAATTCAACCATAGCGATTTCATCCAATTCCTGTAGTAACAGCTGACAAGCTTTCGCTTCTTCACCAGAACATACTGGTTCATTCGGAAATGCTTGGTGTATTGATAAATATTCATAATGATAAAATCCATCAATTACATCTTGCATCAACTCATGGCTGCTAAAGCAATCGAACCGATTCGGATTTTGCAACATACATAGCGGAAATCCTTGCTTTGCTAATTCACGAAATAATGCTATTACACAAATGGCTCGACAGTTAGCATCCCAAAATGGGTGAATACGTTCAATCAAGCTAATAGTAGAAACAATATTCTTTAGCTTCTCCTCACGAGTAGCAACTAGACACATTTTAGCATTATACTCAGTTAAAATTTCGTTTACCCGTATCTTTAATTCTTCTCCCCATAGGATTGTATTCACACGATTGGGAGTAAGAGAATAATCTATCCCCAGACCAGGGTGTAAACAAGCTTCACGATATCCATCCACTGATTTATTACAATCATTTCCCCTCGTTGAAATTCCAAATCCAATGGTGGTAGGATTATCTCGATATAGACTATGAGTATATTGGCTTTGTAAATCATTCACCCCATTAACACTCTCAACACAAGCCAGGTGAATATTAACTAATATATCAAAATCTAAATCCTGATCTAAAGTTGAAAACGCGAATGCAAGCGCTTTGGTCATAGCTGCCAATGCCCCTGGTTGACGTTGGTGATAAGATAATGGAGATTCTTCTTTTTGCTTGCCTACTCCGACAAACAGTCGCCATAAATTGTGTTGTCTTATCAGCTCGCTGATTGCTAATGAGGTATTATGTTCATCTAAAAATTTTTCTGGAATGACTGGCATTGACTTAGGTGTGTCACTGCTCCCGAAAGCAGCATAAGAAAATAATCCCTGTTCTATCCATTGTTGCACGAGTTTTCCTTCTTCACTCTCCAGGTTTATTCCGCAACGCCTAAGCACAATTTCACTATTTAGTTCTCTAATAAATAACGGATCTTTTTCTAATTGGAGCTTACCTGGGTTGGATAATAATAGATAAAACACTTCTGCAAGCTTTCGAATATCAAAGTCAGAAAATTGATCGAGGTTTTGCTGATATTGAAATAGCAATTTTTTTAAGGCATGCTTTATCAGCAACCAAAATTCACGAGTATCTTGATCTGAGGCATATGAAAAAAATAGTGATTTCAGGGGGCCGTCATTCATAAATCATACCTTTTATTTAATAATGGTTCAGGGTTTTCTTCAGTTTTTTCTTGAAAATACCCTTGCCAAACTTTCTCACGCATAGGTTTTTCAATCTCATCAGATGTATATTTTTTTAGGATCTCTTCTACCATTTCGCAGGGTAAAATATTAGCGAAATCTTTGCCAATATTTTTATAGTATGCTAATAAAGCTTTACGATTTTGAATAATAAGTTCTTTTAATCTCTCTGATAAATCTCCCCTAATCTCTACTAATAAGGGGGCTTGTGATTGGCTTAACTTATCCGTGAGAACTTGGATTGACTCTCTGCTAAAATTGTTCCCCTCTATATACAAATGCCTGAGTGAGCTACATTTAGATAATGTTTCAAATAATGACACTACTTGCTCTTGATGAGATTCAAATTGATGAAGTCCACAATACGCAAGATTGAAAAATACTAATGGGATCTTAACTACATTCTGCAATGAAGCTTGAAATGATTCTATAGGCAATTTACCAAAACTATTTCCTTTAAGATTTAATCTTTGTAATGCTTTGCACTGATAAATACCAATAAAAAATCTATCAAAAATATTGCTTTCTAACTGTTCAAGATTATTATCTGATAAGTCGAGATGTGTTAAACTTGGTAATGCTTTCAAGTTCATCCAAAGTGCTTCTGTTGCTGCTAACGATAATTGGTTTAATTCGTTCCAACTAAGATCCAGGCTTTGCAGTTGAAATTGTTGATTCATACCTTGCCAAAAAGCATCAAACCATGGCTGATTGACTCTACCCAAATTATTACCACTCAGATTTAGGATTTTCAAAGTTTTATTCGGATAAAAATCTTTAAAAACTTGACTCCATCCTTCTTCAGAAAATTGTCCAAATTTATTCCAGGATAAATCAAGACTGCGAACTTTAGGTAAGCGAGCTATTGTATTCAATAAGATGTGCAATCGAAAAGGAGAAAGTTCACCTAATTCACAACTCTCAAAGCTTAGAAATTGCAAGTTTTGGCATAAGGATATTTTTTCAATGAATGTCTTAAATTGCTCTTCGCTTAAGCTCTTAAATGAAAAGTTTTTGAAATCTCCAGTTTCAATGTTTTGCACCTGATTAGGATCAAGTACAATTAAACTCTGGTAATTAATTTTTATGCACATACTCTATTTTGATTTCGCACAAGCATTATGAGTCAGTCATTTTACTTGTTTTTTTAATAAAAGGAAAGATTTCTTACAAAGTAATTGCGTGCACATAATCTATTTCTCATTCATTTTAAATTTCTTTGTATCTTCTAAGCTAATTTCAAGCTTAATCGTGTATCTGCTCTAATTTAAAATTTTGAAGTTTGAACTTCGCACCAATCCTTTAGTCTTTATTAATAGATAAATACTTTAAGGAAGGGTGATTCGTTATGAGCAGGTACTCTGCAAAGATCTTATTTCAAACACACAATAGTGCATACGACAATCAAGCAAACGAACAAAGAAGACTCGGAATATTATTAAAAAAAGTATTAACTGACTTCCACCGCACTCTACAAGAAACACCAATAGAATTTGAATCAATGCATGATTTAGCTGAAGAATTATCTAATAGGTTCATGAAAGGGAATTTACAAATTTTGCTTAATCAAAACCCGGTGTTTGTGCAAAAAACCTTGCAAGAAGATGTGCTAAACAATAAGTTACAGTTCGATACACCTGAGCCTTTTGATACCATTTGTAATTGGGTGAGACAGGGATTACTCATTGAATTAGCTTTGCCTCAAGAACCTAGCCAACCGGTTATCGTTCCTGATGCGTATTATGGAACAAGCGATTTTAGGGAAATCATGAGTGATTTAGTGAATCATAATGTCGGCTGGCGTTTATTTGTAGATGGTACCAAACAACGCAGTGAAACCGCTGCCAGTTATGATCAGCGAGAACCAGGATGTCTATTGGCAATGGCAAGAAGCTTTCATCATGCTATGGAGAATTTAGATACTTCCCCAACATTCAACCAAATTGTTGAGTTTCACACCCTGTGCATTGCAGGCGTGAAGAAATTAAATGAAGATCCCCTAAGTAAAGAACCTTACCGAATGAGTGAGGATATTGTGGGCTTTGGTATTACCAATAGTGGACAGGAACCTACCCAAACTCTAAACGGTTACCGCGAACTCTGTTTGCATTCTGGTATCGATAAGGATTACACCGTTCGATGTAATAGAGTACAAACTGTTTTATATGGAGATGAGTTAGCCTCACGAATCGATCAGATTCTAACTGAATATGAGCGTAACATGAGCTTAGCATCCACTAAAGAGCAAAAGCTCCATCTAATTGTTGAAAACATTGCCCACCTTGAAAGGATCCACCCATTCTGGGATGCCAATTGCCGAACATTATGCATCATGGTCTTGAACAAAGAACTGATCCGGCATGGATTCTCTCCGGTCATTTTGGAAGATCCTAATCGGTTTGATTGTTTTAGTACAAATGAATTAATGAATGAAGTAATTATAGGATTTAGCAACTACGAATATGTCAAAATATATGGTCAATTACCTGAGGAAAATTCAATTAGTAAATCACATGTTAGAGAAAGCGTTGAATTAGTTCATGCCATTGAGGATGAATTGAAGAATTTAAAACCTGGATCACGGTATGGTATGTAATGCTATCACTCTAGTGTGCTCTTGAAATAGGGAAGACCCAATTTTTAGATAGTTAATGTAAGGGGAGAAGCTAGAGAAATGTACAAAATGGTGGCTATGGGTGGACTCGAACCACCGACCTCAGCATTATGAGTGCCGCGCTCTAACCAGCTGAGCTACATAGCCATAAATTGCAGGCGCAATTGTGTCGATTTGGGGCAAGCTTGTCAATAGAACAGTCAACTTACCCCGCATATTCATTAGGTTTGTAAGATTACACATTAAATCTAAAGTGCATCACATCGCCATCTTTGACGATGTAGTCTTTGCCCTCTAGGCGCCATTTGCCAGCGTTCTTAGCGCCTTGCTCGCCGCTATATTGTACGAAGTCTTCATAGCTGATGACTTCAGCACGAATAAAGCCTTTGGCAAAGTCGGTATGAATCACACCCGCAGCTTCAGGGGCTGTAGCGCCCACTGGGATGGTCCAGGCGCGTACTTCTTTCACACCTGCGGTGAAATAGGTCTGAAGATGTAAAAGCTCGTAGCCGCCACGGATAACGCGATTTAGGCCAGGCTCTTCTAGACCCAGTTCTGCTAAGAATTCTGCTTTCTCTGCATCATCCAGTTCAACGATTTCAGCTTCAATCGCGCAACTCACAGGAATCACTTTACTGTTTTCCGCTGCTGCAATTTTTCTCACCGCATCTAAGAAGGGATTATTCTCAAACCCATCTTCGTTAACGTTTGCAATATAGACGGTTGGCTTAGCAGTTAAGAGGTTAGTGAGTCTTAATTCAGGCTCAATGTCATAGTCAAAGCTACGGGCAGGTTTGCCCGCATCTAAATGGGCTTCTAAAGCAGTGAGGTAATCAGCTTGGAGTTTGATTTTCTTATCGCCACCTTTGCTTTGCTTTTCTGCTTTTTGACGTGCTTTTTGTACAGAGTCTAAATCGGCTAATAATAATTCAGTGTTAATGGTTTCGATGTCGCTGACTGGATCAATTTTATTGTTAACATGCACGATGTCATCGTTTTCAAAACAGCGAACCACATGGGCAATGGCTTCTGTTTCACGAATGTTTGCTAAGAATTGATTGCCCAAACCCTCGCCCTTAGAGGCGCCTTTTACCAAGCCTGCAATATCCACAAACTGCATGGTCGTTGGTACCACGCGCTCTGGCTTTACAATGGCTGAGAGGGCATTGAGTCTTAAATCGGGTACGCTGACCATTCCAACGTTAGGTTCAATGGTACAAAAGGGGTAGTTTTGTGCTTCAATGCCAGCTTTGGTTAAAGCATTAAAGAGGGTAGATTTCCCAACATTAGGTAAGCCTACAATACCGCATCGAAAACCCATTTTGTTTCTCCAGTGTATGATTGTGATGTAATTTTTTATTTACTTATCGTGTGTAGCTGTGTCATTGCCTTTTCAAGGTTGCCGGCGAGTATATCCGGCAAGACAGTCAGTGCTTGCTCAATGCCAAGGTTAATGACATCTTGTTCGCCACGTGTTGGTCTATTAAGCACATAGCTATGTACTTCTTCTTGGTGTTTAGGGCGACCTACGCCAATTCGTATACGATAAAAAGATTTGGTGCCTAACTTTGCAATAATGTCTCGTATGCCATTGTGTCCTGCATGACCACCTTCAAATTTGAAACGCACGCAACCAGGTGGCAAATCAATTTCATCATAAACAACTAATATTGATTGTGGTGAGATTTTATAAAAATGTGCAAGTTTTTGTACGGCTTGGCCGCTTAGGTTCATGTAAGTCATTGGTTTGAGTACACGAATGATTCTGTTTTGAAAATTAAAATGAGAAACCAATGCTTGGAATTTGGTTTCTAGATTGAAAGAAGCATTTTGTTGATAGCAGAGTTTTTCGGCAAACCAAAAACCTGCATTGTGTCTGGTGTCTTGATATTGTTGACCTGGATTACCCAGGCCAACAATAAGAGATATTTCGTCAGCCAATGGAAGACCTCATCAGAAAATTATTCTGCTTTGTCGCCTTCAGCTTTAGTTGCATCTTCTGCCACAGTGGCATCTTCTTCAACAGCAGCACGTGGCTTATGAATGCTTGCAACTGTTTGATCTGCATCTGGGTTGTGTACCAAAGCCATTAATTCAACGTTCTTAGGTAGCTTAATGTCATTTAAATGAATGATTTGATCCATTTGTGCATTGCTTAAATCTACTTCTAAGAATTCAGGTAAATCTTTTGGTAAGCAACGAACTTCAACTTCTACCATATGATGGGTAATCATACCGCCTTGTTTCACACCTGGAGCAACATCTTCGCCCAAGAAATGTAAAGGCACATGCATTGTGATTGCTTTTTTATCGTTAATGCGCATGAAATCCAAATGCATAATGATTGGCTTGTATGGATGTCTTTGTACATCTTTTAAAACCACTTTATGTTTGGTTTTACCTTCAATAAGGGTAAGAACATGCGAATAGAAAGCTTCATTTTCAAGCGCTTTGGTAACAATGCGATGTTCAAGCATAATGTTCGTTGATTCTAAATCGTTTCCGTAAATAATTGCCGGAACTTTTTTCTCCAGACGACGAAGGCGGCGGCTCGCACCTTTCCCTTCGACTGTACGTGGTTCAACTTCTAATTCGAAAGTACCAGTCATAGTGGTCTCCTAAAAAATTTTAACTTGCTCGCGACCAAACCAAGTTAAGGTTAAAAAAATCATTTTAATTTTTATAGTCTTGTGCAATTCCATGGCAAAGACAAACTGTATCAGCGAAGCACTTCCGTATGGAAACGCCTATGGAAACATTGAGCTGATAGATTCTTCATTACTGACCCGTCTGATAGCTTCTGAGAGCAAAGTGTCTAAGCTAAGTTGCCGAATGAAGGGCACGTTTTGCGCAGCGGGACTCAATGGAATGGTATCGGTAACAACAAGTTCGTGGATACCAGACTCGCGTAAATTTTCAATTGCACGGCCAGATAAAACAGGGTGTATGCAATAAGCTACCACTTTTTCTGCGCCTTTGTTGAGCAATGCTTTTACTGCAAGCGATAAGGTGCCAGCGGTGTCTACAATATCATCAACCAGAATACAGGTGCGATTTTGTACTTCACCAATAATATTCATGACTTGTGCTTCGTTCACTTGTGGACGGCGCTTATCAATGATTGCTAAATCAGCATCATTCAATTGCTTTGCAACAGCTCTGGCACGAACAACGCCCCCTACATCAGGAGATACCACAACGATATTGTCATATTGTTGCTTTCTAATGTCGTCCAAAATTGAATTGGTTCCATACACGTTATCCACGGGCATATGGAAGAAGCCTTGAATTTGATCGGCGTGTAAATCAACGGTGAGTAATCTATCGATACCCACAGCCGCCATCATATCGGCTACTACTTTTGCAGAGATAGGTACGCGCGCAGAGCGAACACGTCTATCTTGGCGACCATAACCAAAATAAGGGACAACAGCGGTAATTCTTAAAGCAGAAGCACGTCTTAATGCATCAGCAATAAAAAGTAATTCCATTAAGTTGTCATTGGTGGGCGCACAGGTTGATTGAAGAATGAATACGTCTTTACCGCGAACATTTTCTAAAATTTCCACCATAATTTCGCCATCACTGAAACGGCTGGTGGTCGCTTTACCGACGTTTATATCAAGGTGTTTTGCAACGCTCTTAGCGAGGTGTGGGGTTGCATTACCACAGAAGATCATAATTTCTGACACGGCTACTCGGCCCCAAATAGTGGCTGGGGCGCTAGGATTCGAACCTAGGTATGCAGGGATCAAAACCCTGTGCCTTACCGCTTGGCGACGCCCCAGTATGATTCAAAAAAGAAACCCAAGTTAATTAACTGAGCATGCAAAGGTGAACGATTCACACTTTTTGCTACAAATGCTTGGTAGCAAGGAGGAAGATTTTCAATGATTGTCGTTGCTTTTTCTTTGCTTTCAACGAGTGCAAAGATAGAAGCACCGGAACCACTTAGCTTGGCTTTAGCATACTGATTAAGCCACGCCATATACTCTGCCACAATTGGATAGTTTTGACAAACCAATTGTTGAAAGTCATTCCTCACAGCATTCTCAAACAGTCCATTTTTGAGCAATCCTTCAAGGGTGCCTATTCTGAGGGTAGAAGTGTTTCTTGTCAATTGGGAATTTTGATACATTTTCGGGGTAGAGACCAAACAAGGGGGAGTTAGAACAACAACATATTGCTCATCGAGTATTGTTGGGGTTAGTTGAGTGCCAATTCCTTCACCCCATGCACTTTGCCCAATTAAGAAACAGGGGATGTCTGCTCCAAATGTTTCACCTATTTGCATTAATGTTTTTAATGGTAGATTTAGTTTCCAAACATAATTAAGAGCAAGTAATGTAGTCGCTGCATTAGAGCTACCACCGCCCAAACCACCGCCCATAGGAATTTTTTTAGTAACGCGAATATCGATCCCTGAATGGACGTGATAGGTCTTTTGTAAGTGGGTTGCAATCTTGTAGATGAGGTTTTGCTCAGCAGGCACACCACAATCTTCACCGGATGCAAAAGCCATTTGTACAGCAATATGGCTGTGCGTTAGAGGGGTGAAGCTTATCTCATCCCCATAGTCCAAATATTGAAAAAGCGTTTGAATGAGATGATAACCATCTGGTCTTTGCCCATTGATGTGCAAGAAATGATTGATTTTTGCAGGAGAGCAGAGCACTAATGTGTTCATTGAATCATCCTGCACTTAAATCTTTCCAGCTTTTCACAATAATTTTTACTTTTAACGGGCCACTTTCCATATGCAATTTTGACGGAATTGGAACTGAGTGATGCGATTGATAATTACTGAAATCAATCACCCAATTTAATTGTTGTAATTGGTTTAAGTGACCTTGTGGATTGATATGTTGCTCTTGCACTTTTGTTTTAGGAGTTGGGATCCCTAACATCCAATATCGAATTCCTGTTAAAGGTACATGCCATCCTGCAACTTTTTTCATCAGCTCTTCCGTGGTTTGCGCATGGTGTACTTTGCCGTCGGCTTCTTTTAAGGAAACTTGTTTGGGCGAGCCATTGACCGAGACAGAGCCAGCCCCAAAGGGGCCAAAAAATTTGATTTGATAGCTTTCGCCCATTTGCCGCCACACAAAGGAAGCATTACCGCCTTCTTGACCTTGGGTTGCAGCGATACGACCTTCCATTTGCCAGTTTTGCATTTTTTGTAAATAACGCAGATGGGCCTCCCATAATTTTTCGGGGGACATTTTTTGGGCGGATTTTTCCGAAGGTAATGCAGGTGGTTTAGTTGACTTGCTCGCGCAGCCTGATAAAACTAAAACGACAACACAGCTAAAGTAGATAAGTAAATTTTGAAGTTTTTTCACAAAGTTACAAACCTTATTGTATGAGTGATTTCAAATATTGGCCTAGTAGTATACCCAATACCGTAGTTGAACCCTAGGGAGTGGTTCTCGTTTATCTATGCTCTGTTGTCGCTACAATATTTTTGAAAGTTAGTTAAATTGTTTGTTGTCATATATGGAATATAAGGGGGATATCAACTTTCAATTTAAAAATATTGTGGTAAAGTGCTTTGCTTCGGTTTTTATGGAATGTTAATAAACCTGAAGAATATTAGGAAGTTTTATGTTGAAGTACCAAAAATCTAAATTCTCTTGTGTTATTGTAAGTGTGTTTTTATGTTTGATGACTTATTTCTCTGTGTTATCAAATTGTAATGCTAAATTCTTGTTCAATCGCTCAACGACAACGCATTCATCATCACATGCAGCCTTATGTAAAACAGCAGGCATCAACCCCAAAGTATTCAATATGGCGCTTGCTGCGCATCAAAAAGCATATAATCAAGGCCTTACTAAAAGCAGATTACTTACGGTGATTGATTATTCAAAACCTTCTACAGAAAAAAGATTTTGGGTAGTAGATTTGAATAAAAATAAAGTGATTTATCATACGCATGTTGCGCATGGTAGTGGTAGTGGCGGTAATTACGCACAATCATTTTCAAATCGTCCGGGTAGTTATCAATCAAGTGTAGGTACTTTTGTAACAGGTGGCACTTATCAAGGCAAACATGGCCGCTCATTGAATTTAATAGGCTTAGAGAAAGGTATTAATAATAATGCTTATAATCGTCGTATTGTCATACATTCGGCAAATTACGTGAGTGATCAATTTATCAAACAACATGGTCGTTTAGGGAGAAGTTGGGGGTGTCCTGCTTTGAACCATAAAGTGGCTCAGCCGATCATAAACACTATCAAGGATGGGGTATTGTTATTTGCTTATTTTCCTGAAGCCAATTGGCTCAAGAATTCTAGTTTTATTGGATAGGATTTGTAGCATAAAAAAATCCCGCTGTTGCGGGATTTTTTTTAGAGGGAAAGCATGCAGCGTTATTTTACGTGTGTGTGCGTTTTTGTGATTAAACGTTTCATCGCATCTAAAATATTTTCATTTTTAGGATTTAAGGCTAGGCCTTTATTCCAAACATCTTGGGCTTTTTGGTAGTCTTTCATGTGCCATAATACTTCCCCCAAATGCGCTGCAATTTCTGGATCAGGGATAATGCCTGCCGCTTTTTGTAAAATTTCTAATGATTTCTCAAGATTGCCCATTTTATATTCCAACCAGCCCATGCTATCTAAGACCACCGGGTTGTTAGGAGAGAGCTTAAGCGCAATGCTTAGATACTCATGTGCTTCCTTGTAACGTTTGGTGTGATTAGTAAGCAAATAGCCTAGGGCGTTTAATGCATCTACATGGCTTCCATCATGTTCAATAATCCATTTTAAGTCACTTTCAGCGATATCAATTTTTTTCAATGAAGTTGCAACCAAACTACGTGTATATCGTAAATCAATATCATCTGGCTCTTCATTGAGTGCGGCATTTAATTTTACTAAAGCGGCTTCATGTTGATTAGACTCCATCAAGATATCAACTTCAGAGAGTAATATGCGTTTATAATCTTCGTCTGTTTGGGCTTGAGTATGCTTAATGACCTCTAATGCGCCTTTATAATCTTTTACTTCGCTTAAAAGTGTACTTGCTCGAATTTGAGAGAGTACATGAAAAGGGCCTGTGAGTACTTGTTTGTACCATTCAGTGGCAGCTTTGGTATTATTATTTAGTTCTGCGAGTCTTGCTAGGAAGTAATGGGCAATATCTTTGCTTTCATCTGTATTTTTTAAGGTGTTTAGTAAAGATTCTGCTTCTGGATACCATTGTGCTTGCATGGCAAATTTTGCAAGTTCGAGCTGTTGTTCGGCATCTAAGGCATTATTTTTAACAATGTCTTTTAATACGGCTTTAGCGGGCTCGATTTGTTGATTACTGGTTAAAAAGTCTAAATAATATTCTTTGAGATCCAAGCTGGGTTTTGTTTTGAGTTTTTCTTCAATTAACTTAATTGCTTCAGGTAGTTTATTGATGCTTGCAAGGGCTAAGCTGTGAATACGAATAGATTCAAGTGAATCAGGTTGTTTTTTTATTGCAAGTTCACTGAAAGTGAGTGCTTCTTTTGTCTTTTTTTGTGATAAGTAAATTTCAGCGAGACTCAGTTCTGCGCCAAATGGCTTTGCATTTTCTTTGCTGATTTGAGTCAATGATTTGACCAACTCATTTTTTTCGCTTTCTTCAGGGAGCTGTTGGTAGAGTAATAAAAAGTGTTGGTTTGCCAATTCAGGGTTAATTTTTGAAAGTTGTATTAAGAAAGGTTCTGCTTCATTGGGTTTATGTAAACGTAAATAAATAGCTGCAATTGTTATTTGGGCTTCCAAATCATTTTGGGCTAATTTTGCCCATAAAGTGGCTGGTTCTAAGGCAACATCTAAGGAAGCAACCGTTAAAGCAATTTCAGTTGCTCTTTTAGCTACCTTTTGGTCTTGGGTTTGTTTCGCTGCGGCGATATAATTTGCCAACGCAATTTCTGGCTCAATTCTATCCAAAGCAAACTCAGCAGCCAATATTTGATATAAACTTTCTGCCGGAGTATTTTGCACAGGGGTAGATTGTGTTGAGGGCTTGATTATGGCGCTACTTTCTTGTTTGCTGGCTTTCTTAACAGTATTGTCAGTGTTTGCAAATAAAGTGGTTGAAGTGAGTAATAAAACAACTAAAGAAGTGGCAGCCAGTTTCATACATTTTCCTTAAAGTCAGTAGCTGGAGTAGCAACTGGTTATTTGTTACATAACTAAGTCCTAACTTCTTATTCGGCAGCCATGAAGAAAAACGTAAGAAAATTTTTTACTAAATTTACTAAAGATCTATTAGGAACAACCTAGGTGCTTGTAGCAATTGGCGTAAGTCACAAAACAGCCTCGATTGATATTCGAGAGCGATTAGCCTTTTCACCCGAAAAGGTGTCCACTGCACTTGCAAACTTGATTTCTCATACAGCTCTTGAAGAGGCTGTATTACTGTCTACTTGTAATCGCACGGAAATATATGGGGGCTTAAGTCAAAAAAACTTTGATATCAAAGAATTGATTGCTTGGTGGCAAAGTTTCCAGCCAGCGGTCACACCCCAATTAATTGAACCCGTGTATTATCAATTGTCAGATGAAAAGGTCGTAACACATTTAATGCGTTTGGCGAGTGGATTAGATTCTTTGGCTTTGGGTGAAACACAAATATTAGGGCAGTTGAAACAAGCCTACCAGCAATCTAAACAAGTGGGTGTGCTAGGCCAAATGTTGGGGCAAACCTTTGAAGCTAGTTTCTCGGTCGCTAAAAAAATTCGTACCACGACAGAGATTACGAAGCATCCTATTTCTATTGCTTATCTCTCTATATTATTAGCTAAAAGAATTTTTACAGATATTGCTAAGACGCGTATTTTGCTATTGGGTGCAGGCGAAAATATTAAACAAATCATTGCACATCTTAAAGCACATCATGTGCAGAATATAACCATCGTTAATCGTACATATGAAAATGCAGTACTTTTAGCGCAGCAATGTCAATTACAAGCAGCACCTATTGAAAATCTTATTCCAGAAATTTCAAAAGCAGATATTATTATCAGCTCTACTTATAGTGCTGAGCCATTGATTCATTTAGAAAGTGTAAAACATGCTTTCAAAGGGCAAAAACATCGTCCAGTTTTAATGATTGATTTGGGTGTGCCTCGTGATATACATCCTAATGTATTGAAACATGAAGATGTGTATTTATATTCTGTGGATGACTTGCAAGCTATCGCAGATGAAAACAAAGCTTCAAGAAAAAAAGCAGCTGTTGAAGCTGAGAAGATTATTGCTTATGAAGCCTGTGCCTTTATTGCAAAATTACATGCCAAGCAGCACATGCAATCAATTTCCGTATTACGTGATAAAGCAGAAAATCTTAAACTAAAAGCAATATCGATGGCACATCAAGAAATAAATAACGGCCAATCTCCCCATGCAGTTATTGAAAAATTAGCCTATTCTCTCACCAATCAATTGATCCATGAACCTACCATTCGAATGAGAGAAGCATTATTTAATCAAGATGAATTAATGGTATCCATCTACAAGCAAATGTTTGGTATAGAATAATATGAAGCAATCGATTCAGATAAAATTAGAAAATATTAAAGAACGTCATGAAGAGATCAGTGCATTGCTCTCTGAATCTTCAGTCATTCAAGATCAAAAGAAATTTAGAGATTTATCTAAAGAATACAGTGATTTAATGCCTATTGTAGAGGTCTTTAGCAGCTATCTTAAAATTAAATCAGACTTAGTATCTGCAGAGCTCATGTTAAAAGAGGAAACAGACAAAGAGCTCAAAGCAATGGCAGAAGAAGAGATTGAGCAAGCAACAGAGCAGCTTGAGAAAACAGAAAAGAAATTACAGATTTTGTTATTGCCCAAAGATCCAGATGATAACAAAAATATTTATTTAGAAGTCAGAGCGGGCACTGGTGGTAATGAAGCAGCCATTTTTGCGGGTGATCTATTTAGAATGTACTGTCGTTATGCAGAAAATAAAGGTTGGCAAATAGAAGTATTAAGTGAAAATATTGGTGAGCATGGTGGTTTTAAAGAAGTCATTGCTCGCATTGTAGGTAGTGAAGTTTATAGTACAATGAAATTTGAATCTGGTGCACATCGTGTGCAACGTGTACCAACCACAGAATCACAAGGTCGTATCCATACTTCTGCTTGTACCGTAGCAGTTTTGCCTGAAGCAGAAGAGGTGGAAGAGAGTGAGATTGCTACTCAAGATTTGCGTATTGATACTTATAGAGCGAGTGGGGCGGGTGGTCAGCACGTTAATAAAACCGACTCTGCCATTCGAATCACCCATATTCCATCAGGCATTGTTGTTGAATGCCAAGAGGAACGATCGCAACATAAAAACCGTTCTAAAGCGATGGCATTGTTGCGCACAAAACTCTTTAATATGGAAAAAGAAGCACAACAAAAAGAAATTTCCTCTACTCGTAAGTCCTTAGTAGGCTCAGGTGATCGCTCTGAGCGCATTAGAACCTATAATTATCCACAAGGCCGTTTAACCGATCATCGCATTAACCTAACGCTTTATAAGCTTCAGGAAATTTTAGAAGGCGATTTGGATGAAGTCATTATCCCTTTACGTGAAGAGCATCAGGCTGATTTACTTTCGCAGATAGGTGATTAATGCAAAGTATTTCTGCATTATTGCAGTGGGGAGCAGAAGAGCTGTCTAAGCTTTATTCACCTGAAGATGCATATGTTGATGCTTGTTTATTACTGTGTGAGCTATTAGCTGTCGATAAAAGTTATTTATACGCATGGCCAGACAAACAGTTGACTGCTTCAGTGGCGCTTTCTTATCGTGGTGCAATAGCAAGACGCAAGCAAGGCGAGCCACTTGCCTATGTTATTGGCCACAAAGAATTTTGGTCGATGCGCTTTATTGTCAGTAAAGATACGTTGATCCCGCGTCCAGAGACAGAATTTTTAGTAGAAACACTATTGAATCTGTTACCTATTACCGCTCAATCTATTTTAGAGTTAGGGACAGGCACAGGTGCTATTGCTTGTGCTTTGGCGAGTATGCGGCCTGAATGGCAGATTCAAGCAGTGGATGTGTCAGAGAAAGCATTAGCGATTGCTGAGCGCAATATTCATGAGCATAAATTAAAGAATATTCGCAGCTATGCAAGTAATTGGTTTGATAAGGTAGCGCCTATGCAATTTGATGCTATCGTGAGTAACCCGCCTTATGTGGAATCAAATTCCGAATATTTACAAACAGAGATCCGCTATGAGCCTCGCCTTGCACTTGTTTCGGGCGAAACTGGTTTAGATGCTCTTACATATATTATTGAACATGCTAAAAAATACTTAAAACCAAAAGGGCTTTTATGCTTTGAGCATGGATTCTCTCAAGCTTCTCAGCTTCATACCTTATTGCGCGCATTTGAGTATCATAATATTCATACCGTGAAGGATTATGCGGGACTTGATCGTATTACTTATGCGTATTGTTGAGCGTGTAGGAAAGGTTGGCTGAATTTTATCTTACCTGCCCTGCGACCCCCTCTCTTAATGTTATTACGGAATGAACGAAGTGAATAATTTTCTTCCCTTGAAGTCAAGGGAAGAGGCTCACTAAAGTGAGCAGATGGATTTTTTAGAATATTTATTTTAAAAAAAGGTGCCTCTTTCTTTGGCAACAAAGAAAGAAAATTGATTCGCAGCATTCTCACAATTAGAACAACTCAGAGTGAGTGCCTACTCTTTCAAAAATAACTTCACCAGGTTTTAAACTATAAATTAGAAGCCAATCGCCATATCCGTTAATATGACATTCTCTAGAGCCTTTCCAATTTCCCACAAGTGGATGATCTCTATAATGGGCAGGAAGTACTTGTTCATTGACAATCATATTCATTGTGTCTTCCAGTTCATCTAGTGGACGCCTTTGTCTATAAGCCAGTTTTAAATCACTTTTAAATTGAGAGGTTTTTTTAACGGCGAGTACCACGCTCTTTTTTTCCTAACTCTAGTGCTTGTTGATTTTCTTGTTCTAATTCTTTTTCAATTTCTTCAAATAATTCTCTGACACTCGCGTTAGAGGAAACGTTTATTCCTTGTCTTGATTCTTCAAGAACTTTTTGGGTAGTTTCATTAGGCATCTTAAGGTTAAAATTCAGGCTTTTGGATTCTGCTACTGAATGGAGAAATAGATTAATGGCTTGACTTGTACTTAGTTTGTAATGATCAAAAACCTCTTCTACCTTGGCTTTTAATGCAGGTTCAATTCGAATTTTAACATTCACACGGTCATCGAGCTTCTTTCCGGTTTTCATGTTGCTAACCTCCTTAATAAATTAATTATAGACCCACTGTGGACCTATATAAAACCCCAAAGTGGGCCTTTTATCGGATTTATGGAAATTAACTAGAAAACGCGTACAGCAACATATTTTCATTCATGTATAAGCTTATATACACCCTTCTTCAGTAAAGTAAATACACTACAAAAAAACCAAACCAATTTTTTGGTTGATAGTGTCAATGATAATATCAACATCCTGGAAAAAGCTGTCACCGATCAGTCCATCTGCTTGAAAGTCGCTAGGAAATTCATGTTGATAAATTAAGGTATTGATAGAAGCATGATCAATTTTCAGTGTATCAATATAGCCTGAATGATGAGATTGAGTATTAGCCTCTTGGGGAGCTGTGCTTAAGCGATTGATTGGTCTGATCAGTGTGACTGTAGCAGCGGAATCAAATACTAAATTAAGAGGACGATCTTTATAAAAAACAGTGATATGAATGCCATCTTGATCTTCAATCAACGGCATCCAAATAATTTGTGAGGCAGTATCTTGAATATTATTGAAATCACCGTTACACCAACGTAATAATCTTTTATTACGACTATAATATAAAATACCTTTATTTTTTAAAAAGAGATCTCTGCCTAAGGTATTATTGGGCATAGGATGTTCTTTAGCATCAGCATTTATCCATAATCCCCATGGTTTATACAGCGTAAAAGATAAATTTTTAAATAATTGCCCATTTAGAACCGCTGTTGGTAGTATGCCTTTCTGAATGGTATTAATGTTGCCGCCTAAATCAGACTGAATAATATTTTCATATTGTAGTTGAGTGCCGTACAGCTCATTGACCAAAGTCTCTTCTAGTGAGAAGGCATTTTGCATTCCTAAATCCACAGTAAAGTCGATAGGTTTACCATTGAGATTTGCACGTGTTTGTGGAATATTCAACTCTGAATAAGTGAGAGGGAAATTGATGCATTGCATGGCATCCATAGATGTGTTTGCTTGTAATGCGCTTATATAAAATAAAAAGAAAAGTGTAAGTTTAGTCTTTAAATATTTCATGCATAGTCCTTTGATTTTTTTAAGCAGGTATATGTTTATTCAAGTGATCAAAAGAAATACCGCTGTCTATCAAGAAATGAAGAATTTGTTGATAGATTCTTTGTAAGCTATCACAGTAGATAGAAGGGTTGTGATAGCCATTTTTGCTAGAAAATCTATTTTCAAGATGCCCACCACCACAGGTGTCTACCCAAATACAGTTTTGACAAGCGATAGGTGTTTTTATATTTTGTGTAAACCATTCTTTTTCAGCTGCAACAAAAGTTGAGAAATTATGTTCAGTAATACTTAATGCTTTATAATGATTCCAGGCTTGATTTGAACGCAGTGAATCATCTCCATACATCATGCCATCCGTGTCTACGGTGATTGCAATTGCATCTTTGTTTTCAAATTTTTCGCCTGGGAACATGAATGTAGATTCCCCATATAATTTTGCAACAAAAGCACCAAATAATCTAATTTTAATACTTGGGTTGTCATCTGTAATCCATTCATTCAGTACATCCATTAAATAATCCCCATACAATGGCAGATCATTGACTTGATAGGTATCATAATCAAAACCAGGCAGTAGAAAATCCATATGTTTAAGGCCTAAAATATCAACAAAATGCCTATAAACCATTTTCCCAGAAGCATGTGGATTAATCACTGCCAGTGTGCTGATATTGGGTATTTCCATCTTTTGAACAGCGTTTTTTAATTGTTGCAGACCATTTACAACTTTTTGATAGGTGCTTTTATTTTGATGATCAATGCGATATTGATCATTAATTTGTGGTGGGCCATCTAAACTGACAGAAACACTGACTTGATATTTTTTAAAGAGTGCTATCCATTCATCATCAATTAAAATAGCATTGGTTTGTATTGCAAATTTTAAATTTACAATATCGTTTAATGCATTTAAAAATAGATCACAAGCTTGTTCAAATTGCTTTTTTCCATACAATAAAGGTTCGCCACCATGAAAATCAATTTGTATGGAAGAAACGCCGTGTTTATAGATACTTTCTTTTAAAAATATAATGGTGTCATTTAAAGTTTTTTCATCAATACGTTTAGGTCTTTCTGTCCATTTTGAATCAGCCCCATAAAAATAGTAACAATAACTGCAGTTAATATTGCAGCGTGCAGTAAGTTTTAGTATTAATTCGATATGTTTTATATGAGAAAGGGGGGTGCTTGTCATGTCTGATACTTCCTTGAATACTGCTGCTCTAATAGGAGAGTATAAGCACCGGTGCCTTGGAGAGCAGTGTGTATTACCGATGCTTATACTCTTCCCACTTTAATTTTAGGCGTTGTTACCTGCGCTCATTCACCCCAGTTGTGCACCAAAGCGTGCATGCCTGGGGATTCGTTCGCTTGGTGCCTAGCCTAAATTGAAAGTGGTTTGAGTATGTACTTTTCCCACTTTAAACTTAGGCGTTGTTACCTGCGCTCATTCACCCCAGTTGTGCACCAAAGTGTGCACGCCTGGGATTTGTTCGCTTGCTTAGTGTCTAGCCAAATTGAGCCTAGTTTGAGTGTATATTTGCTTAATCACTGTTTTAGAGTGATTAAGACCGACTCCATTTTCCAAATACTTCTATGGAACCTATTTTTCCACCAGAGACTTCTTTCACTAAGGATTCAGCCAAGATTGAAGTATTGAGAACTTTGGAGGAATGGCATGTGGTGTTTGACGTATTCTTTGTCTGTAAGCTTTTGATGAAATGGACTAGATCTTGAGTTGTGTGTTTCATATTACTTCCTTTTTTAAACTGCACGCCTAGCATTGAAACTTTAGGGAGAGCTGGCACCATTTCGTAATCCTGCTTGCTTCCTTGCCTGTTTGGTTTGGCACTTTACCTAAAGTTCAATGACTAAGAGTATCTGTAAACATCTCTTCCCATCAGGGTTTGGAAAGTGTAGAGTAGCTATAACCGTAAGTCAATATAATTTGATTGTATTACGGCAAAAAATGATTGATTAAGAATTAATGGTGTTGGTTGGTTGACTATGGAAAAAATACAAGCTTTGAGTAAACGTCTAAGATTTATTGTACAAATGATGTATTATTTGATTCCGATAATGAATGTTTTGTATTGGCTGGCAATATCGGAAGAGACAATAAATCAACTTACTATCTCTTCAGTACCGTTTGATCACGTTACATTGACGCCAGTGAGTCGTATCCTAGGATTTTTGGTTACTTCTATTCCCATTAGCTTATTGATGTTTATTTTTTATCAGTTTGCATGTATTTTCAAAAACTATAGTCATGGTGCTGTATTTTGTATTGAAAATGCGAAACGCTATAAACGAGTGGGTTTAGGGTTGCTAGTATTAGCTGTAACTTACTTCATTACCGATATATTAATGAGTATCGTGTTGAGTGGGCGAACAGTGATAACAGTGGGCATAGGTGCAAGTCAGTTGTACCCCATTATTTTTGGAGCGGCTATATACATTATTTCATTTATCATGGAGAAGGCACACCAAATGGATGAAGATCATAAATATACCATCTAGTCAGAGGCAAATATGGGAATTAGTGTTAGTTTGGATGTGGTATTAGCAAAGCGCAAAATGCGTTCAAAAGAGTTAGCAGCAAGAGTCGGTATTACTGAGCAGAATCTATCTATCTTAAAAAGTGGTAGAGCAAAAGCAATTCGATTTTCTACCTTAAGTGCAATTTGTGAGCATCTTGAGTGTCAGCCAGGCGATATCTTACAGTTTAATACTGAAAAAGAAACTGTTGGTTCAACCTGATATTAGGCTACTTTTCTTTTTAAAATAATCGGTAATCAGTGGTTGAGTCCTTGATGGGAAGTAATCTCTAATATCTGTTTGACGTCTTCTTTTTTCAGGCGTTACTGGGGTGATTTCATCATATGAAATAGGCCAGGCTTTGTTTTCTGCGTTTTTCTCATTAGCCGGTGCAAGGCATAAACAATGCCTGCGATAACTACACTACCGACTATATACGCATACCCAGGTACTTGAGCGATGGATTCTTGTGCACTTGCCCTCAGTTCGCTTGCTGCGCTCCATAATTGTTCTGAGAGTGTAGGACAAATCACAATAGGGCATTCTGGACATACAGCATCTGTAAATGAAGTTTTAAGAGACGCTGCTGCTTCTGATATCCACCCAAACATTTAGATATATCCTCGTTTTTTGACGATAGCGTATTAATTTAGCTAAAAAACTATTTTGCGTTTATGGCTTTTGCTGTGCAAGCTGTGACTGCTGAGCGGTTGTTCGTGGTCGATGGAAGGTTATGTTTGTGTATTCATTTTCAATATTTAGTTTAGTGCTGGGCACAATAAGACTTGATTCATTTGGCAAACCAATCATGATAGTATCGTTGGGGAAAAATCCGGGGAGGTGTAGTTTTATTTCCCTAATAATTAAACAAAAATGAATGCAGAGGCAATGATGGATGCGTGGTTAAGACGGTTTGTAGGTATGATTGTTGGTAAAATTGTGTTGCCAGCGCAATTGATCCCGCTTAAACCTAATAGTCCCCTTAAACATGCATGGTCTTTTCTTTTTTATTCTGAAAAAGAAAGAAAACGTATACAGAACTTATATAATGATTTTTTAGAAAAAAATAAGAATAAGCTAAGCGATCAATTAGATATAGAAAGGTATACCGTCAATAGTGATAAGGATAATGTGCTAGACACAATTGAGATGTGTCATCCCTGGCATCAGCGCAGCAAAAAGTATGTTGTATATGGTTGGGGACGCTCAGATTGCTATGAGAAAAACTTAGAGCGATTGGCAACAGATACATTGAATCTAAGAGCGCATGTACTGAGCTTTAATTATCGCGGGGTTGGGCATTCATCGGGACAGCCTTATACAGAAAATGATGTAGCGCAAGACTACTATCAGCAAGTGAAACGATTAATCTGTGAAAAAAGGATTAAACCAGAGGATATTTATTGTTATGGCCATTCTTTAGGTGGTGCTATTTCTATACTGGCAGTTGATAAACTGAGAAAAGAAGGGTATCCAGTAAAAATTTACAATGATCGTTCTTTCCATCATTTAATCAATGTATCTACTGGTGTAAATTTTGAGAAACCAAGACCACGAAAAGTAATTATTCAAATTGGCACGACACTTCTCATTGCGCCACTGTTAATGGGATTGTTTGCATTTTCCCTTATTTCCTTTTTGCAA
Source organism: Candidatus Berkiella sp. (assembly GCA_050252335.1). Taxonomy (GTDB): domain Bacteria; phylum Pseudomonadota; class Gammaproteobacteria; order Berkiellales; family Berkiellaceae; genus Berkiella_A. The sequence continues at coordinate 21,847 of JBFWLB010000013.1, forward strand.
TTAAGTATTTTATCACTTACGTTGATTGCTAGCTTTTATATTCCAAAAGCTTATCAAGTACTGGATAAATCTGTTGGCAGTTTTTTGAATAGTGCAATGCGGGGCTTGATGCAATATGGTAATTGGGTTATGGACGTTGCGCCTTTATTTGATAACATTCCTCAAGAAGCGAAACGATATACTGTGACCAAAGGTTATACAAAGAAGGGTGGTTCCTCTCCAATGTTGGGAGAGCGGCACACTCAGGGGCATACCTATGACAAAGTTATTCATCATCGCCATGCTTTATATCAAAGGCTGCATCAGCAACATGCTCAAAAAAAATCATTAAAACAATCTTACAGAGAAGCAATATTAGAGCAACAATCAAATACTGCCCTTCAGAAAATTAAAACGGCATTGTTTGAGTTATCAAGCGCTAAAATGACAGGCGGTATGCATATGGATTGGCCTCAGCAGTTTATTACGCGTTATGCGCATCCTACAGCAAAGCGACCTTTAACGGGACAGGAGAGGCTATATGATTTTGTGGAGTCAGAAGGTCATCATGTTTGCAAAAATGCTAGACATTATAAGAAATTTTAACTCTTAAAGTTGTTTAACTTGCAAGTATAGTTGTGCTTATTTCTTCTCTTGGTGTATCCCATGTAGTTGTGAGATCTAAAAGATAAGTTTTCTTAAGCCAAATAAGGCAAATTGCTGATAGTAATAAAGCCAAGAATATAGACATACTCGACTCTTTAATTCTATTAAGTGTATGATTCTTTTGCTATGACAACAAAGCGAGCTAAATTTAGAATTGGCCAGTTAATTAACAACAATAGATTCAATTATCGTGGTGTAATTGTTGATGTCGATCCTGTTTTTAGTGGTAGTGAGGAGTGGTATCAACAACTAGCTGTTAATGTACAAGCTAAAAATCAACCTTGGTATCATATATTGGTTGATCAAGCTTATTATACAACCTATGTTGCTGAGAGTTACTTGGATGCAACGCTGAATCATACACCGATAGATCACCCCATGATCAATCAACATTTTTCTCGTTTTGACAATGGCATATACATTAAGGAAAGAAAACAGCAGAATTAGGAGTAGTCATGGTTGCGCAGGCAGTAGCATTTTTAAAAGAATCAGAAGAATTTTTCGCACACTATCATCAATTCATGCAAGGTAGAATGAATGGCTTACAAACAGGGTCAGGTGCTGATTCTCGGTTTGTTTCAACATTTTTGACTTATGTTATTCGAGAAAATAGTTTCCATATGCTGGAAAAATTATCTCAACGTGCCATCGCATTGGATGCGTTGCAACCAAATACATGGCGTTCAATGATCAGTGCATATTTACCTACTCGAATGAAAAATTGGTTTGCTGTAGCGCCTAGTACAGCGACTCGTATTTTAGCTGAAAAATATGTTGCAAAAGCAGTTGATTATCTTTTAAGAATTGAAGAATTATTGCAAAGGCAAGTTGAGACCACAAATATCAGTCAACTAGTTTTACCTATAAAGCCACATAAGGATCAGTATCAACAAATTTTAGCATGTCAAACAGAATTACAAACACTCAAAGCAAAATTTTCTCAGTTTTTTACAGTAGATAAGCATCCCACTAAAAGTTTATTGGCAGATGTTTTAGAAGAGGGTCTACGTTTAGTTGGATCACGCATACTTTCAATTGGATTAAAACCTAGAATGCCATCTAAAGTGCCCAATAATGTAGAGCCACTCTCAACACAGACTATTTTGAATGAATTAAAACGCGTTTGTAATGATCCCGTATTTGCTGAACAACGTCCTACAACTAAAACGACACAGAAATTATTGGGTATTCAGTTACGTAGTGATACGCCTTCAGGAGATTCATTATATAATCAGTTTTGTCCACAACGAAGTATTGTGCAGCAGGCTATGAGTAATCTAAGAGATGTACTTACTAAGGATGAGCCAAATGTAGAAGCTATAGACGAATCTATGCAAATGGAATTTCCAAAACCTATAGCTAGGCTTAAATAAAATCATTTTCAGTATATAGCATTTATGTATGAAGTGTAGGAGGGATGTTTTTCCCTCTTGCAATCTCTTCGTATTTTACAGCAATCAAGTTTGTTCAAAAAAGTCTTTCTTAGCTCCAAATATGTGCCAATATTATATACCGCTTGTCTATATAACAGTGCAGTTTATGCATATACTCATCGAAAGCTAGAATTAGGTAGTATACGCTATTGTTATGGCGGTTATTTTATAAGTGAGCATATGAGCATGTCACTGAACTCTAGGTCTTTTATCGAAACCTGTGTAAGTGCTACTGAAACATTAAATTTTGGTATTTTTCTTTCTAAATCATTGGCAGAAAGATTAATTATTATTCTTAAAGATGCTTTTTTGAAAGAGAAAAATATAGAGATTCTAAATGTTTTAGTAAAAAATGCAGAAGTACAAGATATTGAGATTCTTGATGAACAAGTTGAGATTATCGTGCAAAATACGACAAATCCTTATCTTTGTAATGAATTTATCAATTCTATTGGAGATTATTTTGATGAGGGTAGTTGCACAGCAGAAGATCTTCAATCAGAATTTGTCATACAATTATGTACGCAATTTAATAAAATTCTTTCAAAGTCTACAACCAAAGAAAGTTATGATGATAGTAGTATTGAAGAAGAATCTATCGTAAAGACTCGAAGTAAGCATGTCTTATTTTCGTGAGCGTTTGTGCTTAGAGAGAGTGAGGGCAGAATCTGTATGGTCATCTTCAGATGCTTCTATTTTCCGTTTTTTTCTGTCTTTACTATAAGGCGCATATGTATTTCGTTGTTTTTTATCAGGTGGTGATGCAGAGGCATTTAAACTATTTTCTGCTTCATCAGCGGGTGCAGGGCTAGCAGGCGTACTCGATGTTATTTCAGCACCAGATAATCTAGGCCAGTTTATATTAAGATGTAGATCTTCCGCATATTCTTGAGCACTCCCATAAGTGAGGCTTTGATAATCTTTGTCCATTCCCTTTGCTAAGAGGGTTTTCAGCACTGTTTCAAATTTTTCACGTTGTGCTGTATCTGTTGTAGCGCTCATTAGATAAAGTGTGAGATGTAGGAGTGTAAAATCTTCTCTTTTTTCATTGATATTGATGCCTTCATTTCGGTAATACAAGACTTCAGGGCAGCGTTGTAGATGTTGATTAAGGATTTCTTCAAAATGAGTAGATGAGCTTTTATTCAATGAATAGTTAAAAATTTCTAATCTAATGTCTTGATAAGTTTTTCTTTTTAATTGGTTTAAGCTTAAATCATTTGTGGCTCGATAATCTCTGATATTTAATAATTTCTGCATCATTTGCAATCCATTTTCTGTTCTCTCCTCTGGCGTTGTGTGGATAATATCTGCCAGTGGGAGCTGATGCGGATCTACTTTTATCTTAATGTTTTCATCTACAAGTGGTATGACTGTTTGTGCAGAGCTATCCTCTGAATCTAATTTATATTTGAGAGATGCTGACTCACTGATGTATCCATCGTTTTCTACTTGAATACATAGTTTATGTTCTGTTGCTAAAGATTGATAATCTTCAGCAACGTCTATATGCCAATTACCTAATTTAAAAACAACTTCAACCGCTTTTTTAGATAGGCGATTAGCAGGAATATTTAAGGTATCTTCAAAAGTAAGTTCATGTGCCTTTCTGGTTGTATTTGAAAAACTTCTATCGTTAATGAGTAATGGTTGAGCACCTTTGTCCGTTAGGATTTTTGCAACATTTGTTGCGACAGCGCCTCCAAAAGAATGTCCATAGAGCAAAAGAGAAGAATGCTCTCCGACGATATTATGAGCATTTTCTGCAAGCGCAACACAGGCATCTACAACTTCTGAATATTTTTTGACCTTATGTTTACTGTTACCAACACCTGGATAATTACAAGCAATCACATTGCAATTCAGTGTGACCGCAATATCAAGTAGTTGAGAATATTTCTCTTCCATGCAGCTATCGTTACCAATAAATACCATCACACAAGGAAGAGATATCTCTGAGAGTGGGCGAAAAGCAGCAACATCTTGTTTCCCCAAAAAATCTATCTTTTGAAAATTTATTCCTAAGCTTGTTGCTTCTTGTTGTATGAGTTTGTCTTGGCTGGCAATAAATTTTTTTAGTCTATTCTTATTGGGTGCGCCTACACTTTTTGCTGAAGTAGGTAAAAAGATTTTTCTCAGCTTTTTTTCTAACATTTATGATGCCATTTTAATCATACATTCTTACTGGTAGGACAATAGTTAAATTGGATTAGTTTCTTGATTGGATTCTATAAAATAAATGTATTCTTAAAGATTATCGGGGATATGCAAGTAAATAAATGATGAATGTGTGATTTTATCGTGTTTACATTAAAGTCAGGCTTCCGATAACAATAGAGTACCGCATTATTTCTCTGATTGGATAGAAATACAGACATGAAAGAAACTGGATTACTCAGTATTATTCTTAAAGCATACCAATTGCGAGAGCAAAACCAGCACGTGAGCGCTCTTGAGCTGTGTGAGAAATGTTTGCGGGCCTTCCCTCAAAACCCTGAAGTACACTGTTTATGGGGTATTTTGCTACAAGATGAAAAAAAATACACGCTGGCAGAAAAATCAATTAATAGAGCGATTCAAATTAACCCTAGAAAATCAGATTATTATTTTTTCTTAGGTAATGCACTCTTTTCTCAAAAAAAGTACAAGCCTGCTGAAACGGCGTTTCGTGAATGTATTAGAAAAAGTGACAATCATTATCTTGCCTATAGAAAATTAGCACGTGCTTTGGAAAAGCAAAATAAAATAAAATCTGCAATCAAAGCATATGAAAGTGCAATAGGCATTAATCCTAATTATTTTAAAGCTTATTTTGGTCTTGCTACCTTGTATTATCGCTTGTCTGATTTTTCAGATGCTATTTATACTTTGCAAAAAGCGCTTGCATTAAAGCCTAATGATTTGCCGACCTTATCTTTATTGGCAGATTTGCTAATGAAAGATCATCAGTTTGATTTGGCTCAGAGAGTGATTGAAAAAACCTTGTTAATAGATAACCGACATTTGTTATCATTGCAAAATAGTGCATTCTTATGTGTGGAAAATTTTCAACCAGAGAGAGCTTCTGAGCTTATGATGCAGTCCCTGCATATTGACCCTGTTCAGCCTGAACTTTGGCGATTATTATCGCTGTGTAAAAAATATTTATCTTTAAACGATCCAGATATTGCGCAGCTCAAAGGGCAGTTGTCGTGTTCGAAATCAGATGATGATAAGGCGCAGTACTATTTTGCCCTAGGTAAAATTTATCAAGATTGCGAACAGTTTAAAAAATCATTTGATTATTATAAACGTGCTAATCAATTAAAATCTAAATCAATTGATTACAATTCAGCCTCTTTTAAAAGAAGGATAAGCAGTATCATTGGACAATTTAATAAAAGAAAAATGAAAAAATATCTATGTGATGATGAAAATGAAACACAGCCAATTTTTATTGTTGGTGCAAGTTGTTCTGGAAACAGCATATTGGAGAAAATTCTAGCGACACATAAAAAAATTCAACGTGGCTGGGATGTAGGTATAACCAATGTTGTGGAAAAAACAAGCTTTGAAAATAAGCCAAAAGGAAAATACCCTTATTGGTTGGGACATATGACTAAAGTAGAGGCATTAGCACTCAAAGAGGCGTATTTAGATAGAATTCATAAAGATATAGAAAAAACACCTGCTTATATTATTGATGCAAGTATCGATAATTTTGAATATGTTGGATTGATTCGATACTTATTTCCTCGCGCAAAAATTATTCATATTACTCGCAATCCATTAGATGCAGGATTTAATCTTTATACGCGATTTTATACAGAGCATCATTTATACGCCTATGATTTAGAGAATATTGGCTGTTACTTTGCGGAGCATCAGAGAATGATGGCGTTTTGGCAGCAGCAACTCGATGAGCCTTTTTTAACAATTTCTTATGAATCATTGATGACAGATACGAGGAATACACTCAATCAAATCTTTGACTATTTGCAAATGAAATCGCATTGTAGTTTTCCTATTCATTATTTACATCAAAATGAAATAAACAGCTATAAGCCTTATTATCCATTCCTACAACCATTATTGAATTATTTCTCTTAAATTAAAAAATGATTTTAGGTTTAATGGCTAAGGGGCGGCGCAATGTCATCAGAGGGGCATTTTTAAGGCAGCTTCTAATTAGTTAATTATCCATATAAATTGTTACTGTATGAAAGGCGGGAGCACTTAAAGGCTTATTTCCAACCGTTGAGCGCTTTATTACTGTAGTTATCTGATATTTAACAACTTTTGTCACGTAAGACTGGCAGTATCTTGCACATAGCGGTATTATGTGTTTCAGGCCGTTTTATCAATCATCGCTCAAAGCATTGGGATGTAGAGTATTATGAAAACAAATTTTTCAAACTCAGAGTCTGTACTCTCTATGCAAAAAATCATGGCATTTTTAATGCCTTTAGGTCGGATTAACAGGATGTTTTATCTTGGCTGCATTCTATTCTTAAGTGTTTCTGCTACCTTGGCAACTATTGCAATGGCTAATTTTGCAGAGTTGGCGTATATCTGCGATAAACTGTGGCTAATCGTTTTGCTATATTCAGTTTCATTCTTATTTTTCAGCTTAGCATGCTTAGGTGTATATTTGTTTTTAATTTTTTCGATGAAACGATTGCATGATTTTAGTGAATCAGGTTATTGGGCTATTTTGGTTTTTGTTCCTGTTATTAATGCTTTATTAGTTTTATATCTATTGTGTATGCCTGGGGATGAGGGGCGTAATCAATTTGGCTTACCACAATAAACAATAAGTAGAGACTACCTCAAAAAAGGCTTTTTTGTTGAGCCTTCGCTTCTTGCTCTAGTCAACTTGAAATTGCTGTTTCCAACCATTCAATAATTCTACACTGACACCATTTCCACCACAGATAATGATGGCAATATTTTTAAATTGTTTTAAAACAGGTAAATTCTGATAAGCAACAGCTAATGCAGCACCACAAGCAGGCTCAACGAGAACGCGGTGATGATCGGCAAAAGCAGCTACCGCTTGAATGGTTGCTTTATCAGACAGCACTTGAGGATAGACTGGGTGGGTGCTGAGATAGTTAAAAGCTTGTTCACATATTTGCTTTGCACCTAAGGTAGTGGCGATAGTGTCAATCGAGTCTAAAGTGATGCGTTGTTTTGTTTGAAAGCTCTTTGCTAAGCTTGCAGCGCCTTCCGTTTCTGCTGTGATCAGCGCTACCTTTGACCATTTATGCTTTATCAATCCTTGTATAAGCCCGGTGAAGAGTCCACCCCCTCCTACAGAAGTAATAATGGCATCTGGTTTTATTTTATCTTTTTTAAGCTCATCAATGATAGATTCGTATCCTTGCCAAATAATAGGATGATCGAAAGGAGGGATATAAGCATAATCTAATTCTTTTGCCAATTCACGGGCATAAATATCTGCGTCATTCCATACATGTCCTTGTGTGATGACATCTGCGTCTTCAGCAAGCATTTTACTGACAGAGAGTAATAGAGCGCTGGTAGGCACAATTACTTTTACATCTAAGCCTAGTTGGCGTCCGGCATAGGCTACAGCAATGCCTGCATTTCCTGCTGAAGAGGAGACGAGACCTTTTTTACCCTGCTGAGCATAGTGCATGCATAGCTTGCCAATGCCGCGATCTTTGAAGGAGCCACTGGGTTGCATGGCATCCATCTTCACATACACATTGCGTTCAATAAGCTCGCTGAGTGGATGCGATTTTAATAAGGGAGTGTGTATATGTAATGCAGATGTCATGCTTACTACTCTATGTTGCTTAGAAATAAATATAAAGATGAGTATACACTGTTCTATCTAGCGATGTCGTTTTCCTTCTTTAATCTGTTTCTGAGAGAATTTTGCTTTGCACAGACACTAGCTTTTGTGTCAGAGAATCTTTATTCATCAGTGCTTTCTCAAACCAGACGGTCGCTTGCACCATATCTTCATGAATACCTAATCCAAGTGCGTGCATCCAGGCAAGCAGGCTTTGCGCTGGAGGATAAGAGGAAGCAGCAGCTTTAGAAAACCATTCAAAAGCTTTTGCATCATCTTGAGGCAGGTATGTGCCTTGGAAATAATATAAAGCAAGCTGATATTGGGCTTTGGGGTTGCCTTGTGCAGCCGCTTCTTGTAATAAATTCAAATGATGATTACGCTTTTCTGTATTTTTGCTGTCAACAAAATGCATTGCTTTTAGATATAAATCTTGTGCTGCCCAGACGCTATGCTTTGATTGTGTTATTTCATGTGTAGTTGCTTGTAGCGTGATTTCCAAAGGGGCACTCATACCATTTTCTTGGACGATGTTAAACCAATATGCAGCACGTTCATAATTCTGAGGTGTACCATGGCCAATTTGATAGCAAAGCGCAAGTAGGAGCTGAGCGTTTACGATATCTTGCTGCGCTGCCTTTGAGAAATATTGAAAGGCTTTTTGGTAATCAATGGGCATTAATGTACCTGTACTATAAGCTTTACCCAGTTCAAATAAGGCTTCAGGATGATTTTTTTGAGCTGCTTGCTGGTACCAATGTAGAGCCTTTGCATAGTCGAGAGGCGTTCCTTTGCCTTCTTGGTACAATTTGCCGAGTAAATATTGTGAATCAATATTCCCCTCTTGTGCAGATTGAAGGCAGAATTTCACTGCATTGCTAAAAGCATCTTGATTGTAAAGTTCTACACAGATGTTTTCAGTCTTTTGTGGAGGTAGTGTTAGAGGAGGGGAGGCAGTTAAGGCTTGGAGAGAGGAGGTACTTGCCAGTGTAATAAGCGGGACAACAAAAAGAGTCAGAAAAGTCCAATTTTTCCGATACATGACAGTTATTCCTTAAAACTTTTGACCACATATTTCCACGCCTAACGTGGTTCTCCAAATCGTTCATTCATTAAGGTTTCTAAAGCAAGCATTGCTTCTTCTTCATCCTCACCATTTATATTAAGCTCAATCCAAGTGTTTTGGCTAGCAGCAAGCATCATAACACCCATAATACTTTTGCCATTTACAGTTTTACCATTTTTAATCACTTCAATATGGCTACCAAATCGTGCTGCCATCTGCACAAATTTAGCGGCAGCGCGTGCATGAAGACCGAGTTTATTAATTATTTGGATTTTTTTTCTAATCATTGAATGAACTACTTATTATTTTTATATTTTAAGCAGTTGTTAGTATGCTGATATTTGCATACACAACTACTTTGATTACATAGCTAAGTATCCTGTTTTTTTATACATGGGTTTTAGCCCTAAGGGCACTTTAAGGCAGATAAAAATGGGTTATTCACATCCATAAGGATCAACGATAGCAAGATTTGAAATCTTTTTCTTTTTTTTCAGAAGGCTATTACAGTTTTCATTTGCGAGCATGAAGTCTAAGTCGGTTAATGGCTCAAAAATACCATCTTGACCACCACTGACCGCTTTTTTAGCAAGTTGATCCAAAGGTAGTATGGGATAGTTGAGAACGCGAAATAGCATTGGAAGGTTTAACCCAGCTATGACTCTAATAGCAAACCCTTGCTGTTGCAGCCCTTGCGCAACATTGCTTGGGGTTGATCCAAACATGTCGGTCATGACTAATACGCCTTCACCAGAATCTAGTTTTCTTACTAAATACCCGGCTTTAGCAATAAGAAGTTCAGGATCAGGATCTCGGCTGACGGATAACTGAGAAATTTCTAAAGGGAGTTGTCCGAAAGTGCCATATGCTACATTGAGAAGAGCCCCACCAATACCACTGTGTGTGATTAGTAATATGCCTACACTCATGGTTTTTATAAATCTCTATGTCTAATTTGTATATTTAAATGTAAACGTTTTTCCCGCTTAGCAATTTGTTCAGCGATGTAAACTGAACGGTGTTGACCACCTGTACAACCAATGCCAACTGTTAAATAACTTCTATTGTCCGCTTCAAAGCGAGGGATCCAATTGTCTAAGAATCGAAGAATATCTTCAACCATTAAGTGTACGTCTGCATGTGTTTCGAGGAAATGTATTACACCCTCATCCAGTCCTGTCTGCATTCTTAAGTTTGGTTGCCAATAGGGGTTAGGCAAACAACGCACATCAAACATAAAGTCAGCATCAACAGGCGTACCATTTTTAAAAGCAAATGACTGAATTAGTAATTGTAAGTTATTGCCACTTTCGTGCGTAACGCGTTCGCGAATCATATTGCATAATTCATGTTTAGATAATTGACTGGTATCAATGGTGATATTAGCAATATTTGCAATTGCACTGAGTACTTGTCGCTCATAGAGAATGGCTTCTGTGAGAGAGAGTTTGCTGTTGCTAAGGGGATGTTTTCTTCTGGTTTCACTAAAGCGTTTTAATAAGACTTCTTGATGCGCGTCCAAGTAGATAGTTTCAAATGAGCCACATATTACTTTAAGTTTTTGCAGGACATCTTCTAGAATTTCAATTCGTGCGGGTAGATTGCGAGCATCAATACTGATGGCCAGTTTAAGTTGCTCAGACTTCAATTTCATAGATAAGTCAGGCACCATTTCTATCGGTAAGTTATCTACACAGTAGTACCCCAAATCTTCCAATACTTGAAGAGTAATACTCTTACCAGAGCCAGAACGTCCACTGATAATGAGCAAACGCATGATTATGTTACCTGCAGATATTAAGTTTGTTTTGTTAATAAAACACGAATTGCATGTTCGATTAGGATAGCGATATTTGGGGTGAAAGCAAGTTGAATTTTAGGTATTTGGATGCCCCAAATATTTATTGTCTCTGGATTTAGGGCAATGACTCTCTCGGTGGTTGCTATATCTGCATTAATTTGAATCACTAGATCGAGACGATGTTCTTGTGCAAAAGCCGAAGTGCCAAAACTATGTGAAACATCAATAATCCCAATTTGACGAATTTCAAGGCGTTGTAGCAGTTCACTTGGGCATTCCCCAAATATATGAGTACCCACTCTTTTGAAGCTGGGGGCATCGTCTGCAATGAGGCGGTGTTGTCTTTCCAAGCAATATAAAGCAGCTAAACTTTTTCCTACGCCACTTTCGCCTGTTAAGAGAACGCCTTTGCCAAAAACGTCTAAAAATGTTCCATGTTGTATTACTTGTGGTGCAAGACGTATGTGTATAAAGCTTGTGAGAATAGGCAGAACTTGTGTGCTAGGTTCTTTGGTCATCAGATAAGGGATAGACCATGATTGTAGATGTGATACAAAGTGCTTTAATTTTGTTGCTGTATCATTACAGAAAATAAAAAAGCCATTTACAGACTTAATGGTAGAAAAAAAGCTATGATGATGCGTTATTTCTTTTGTTGATAAAAATAGAATATCTTCATTCGTAATGATATTAATGCATGCAGGATGTAACACGTTAAAGTATTGAACAAGTGCCAAAGATTCGGGCTTGATGCTTGATTCTTTGCTTTTAATCGGAGACCAGAGATGCCATTTAAATTCTTCTTTAAATATTAGATATACATCTGAGATCGTAAGACGAGCGTAAAACATAATTAGGTCACACCTTTACGCAAGGTGTGTTAAAAGTTGGTAGAGTTCTTCGTTTGATTTGGCTCTTCGTAGTCGGTTTCTAAAGGTTTCGTTATGAAATAAATCAGCAATATAAGCCAATATATTAAGATGCATATCTGTTGCTTCAGAGGGTACGACAATTGAAAATATTAAATCAACAGGCTCTTTATCAGGCGCATCAAAATCAATAGGCGTTGCTAGTTTTAAGAAGCAGCCAAATACTTGCTCGGTATGTGCGCGGCAATGAGGGAGGGCGCAGCCATGCCCTATTGCCGTGCTACCTAACTTTTCTCTTTGTACTAAATGTTCAAAGAGTACATCTTCATTGAGCTGGGGAATATTTGTTGATAGCGTTTTTGCTATTAATTCTAACGCTTTCTTTTTACTTGTTGCAGGCACAGCATTGAGAGTGCGTTCAAAAGTAAGAAAATCCAGCAATGTAATCGCTGGAATGGATAAATGCGTTGACATGATATTCCTTTAATCTCCTTTGTTTATGCTTGCTCTTCTGTTTCTTCGTTCGCAAAGCGAACAATTTTCCCTCTACCAATTTTGGGAGAGGGTGCCCTGAAAGGGCGGGTGAGGGTTAAAGAAGTTAATCATTTATTATTATTCTGCATAATGCTCTATTTACACCAGACCGTCATCGCTGCGATCATTTAACTTTTCCTTATGTTTTACCACTTGTCTATCGATTTTATCAATCAATGCATCGATAGCTGCATACATATTTTCGTGTTCAGAAGTAGCATGTATTTCTCCTCTAGCTAGATTTACAGTTGCTTCAGCACGTTGTAGTGTTTTGGTTTCTACCGTCAAGGTAACATGAATGTTTGTAATATTATTGAAGCGACGTTCAATTTTTTTGAATTTATCTTCTACATAACTTTTCAATGCAGGTGTTACATCAACATGGTGGCCAGTAATATTTAATTGCATAATTTTTCCTTATTATGTAAGTTAGATTATTTTTTTTCGTTCATTAGAAGGTGGGATGGTCATTGCTTCGCGGTACTTTGCAACCGTTCTTCTTGCAACTTGTATTCCTTCTTCTGCTAACAATTTAGCGAGTTTGTCATCGCTCAGTGGTTTCTGATGATTTTCTTCAGCAATGAGTTTCTTAATATAGGCTCTAATTGCTGTAGCTGAACATTCGCCACCTGATGCTGTACTCACGTGGCTAGAAAAGAAATATTTTAGTTCAAAAGTGCCTCTTGGTGTGTGCATATATTTTTGGTTTGTGATGCGTGAGATAGTAGATTCATGCATGCCAACCTTATCTGCAACTTGATGCAGAATCAATGGCTTCATGCCTACATCCCCTAATTCAAAAAAATCATGCTGAGCTTCTACAATGCATTCAGAAACTTTAATTAAGGTTTCATTGCGATTTTCGATGCTCTTTAGAAACCATCTTGCTTCTTGTAGTTGATTCTTTAAAAATTGATTGTCTCGACTAGAATCAGCGCGACGGATCATGTTTGCATAGTTTTCATTAATTTTTAAATAGGGAGTGCACTCAGGATTTAGCTCTACAACCCAACGGTTAAAGCGTTTGCGTACAAATACATCGGGCGTAATATATTCAGAAGATGTGCCTCCGATTTCTCTGCCAGGCCTTGGATTTTGTGTTTGAATTAATTGTATAACTTGTCTTAGATCTTCTAAAGACAGCTGTAGATTTTTTCGTAATGCAGCATAATCACGTTTTGCCAATAGATCTAAATGATTACAAACTAGTTTGATGGCTTTATTACGCCATAGTGCATCTGGTGATAATTTTTGAAGTTGCACACGAAGGCATTCGCTTAAGTTTCGAGCACCCACACCAACAGGATCAAACTGCTGAATACGACGTAATACCGCTTCGACTTCCTCAATTTCAATATCGACTTCTTCTTTGAGTGTGGTATAGATATCTTCTACTGTGCTTGTTAAATAACCATCTTCATTAATTGAATCGATTAATGTTGTAGCAATTAAGCAATCTGTTAATGAAAAGGGGGTAAGTTGCATTTGCCATAGTAAATGTTCTTGTAGATTTGCGTCGTGACTGGTGAGCCTTTCTATCTCATTTCCGGTACTTTGATGATGATTTTCTTTTGTTTTTCCATTCATCTTTTCTGATGTCCAAGTATTGTCATCAATATAGTCATTTACTTGGGTTTCAGAAGGATCAGTGCGCTCATTGTCATAGTATGAGTCATTTAGCTCATTTTTTTCATAGCTATCGTGTTGTTCAGTGCTAGGATCTGTTACATCGTTTTCAGTTGTATTGCTTAAAGATTCTGCATCATCCGCAGTTTCCAACATTGGATTTTTATCCAGCGCCGCTTGTATTTCTTGTTGCAAATCTAGAGAGGAAAGTTGCAACAGCCGTATGGCCTGTTGTAACTGAGGTGTCATGCTAAGTTGTTGACCAATGCGTAACTGCAAAGTCGGTTTCACATTTTTCCTTATGAGCTTGTCCTTATACTTAAGTATAATATAAGGAAAGATGAATGAAATGCGAAGTAGTATTTATTATACCAACTAAATAACTTAAATTTAGTAATTTACTTACAAAGTAAATTCTTCCCCTAAATACACATCCCTCACTTTTTGATTGCTGAGGATCTCTTGTGCACCCCCCATAGCAATCACAGTTCCTTCACTGATAATGGTGGCATTGTCACAAATAGCAAGGGTATCTCTTACATTATGATCAGTGATGAGAATGCCAATACCTCGTTGAGCTAAATATCTTATTTGCTGTTTTATTTCTTGGATTGAAATGGGATCAACACCTGCAAAAGGCTCATCCAATAAAATAAATTTGGGAGATAGGGCGAGTGCTCTCGCAATTTCGACACGTCTTCTTTCTCCACCAGACAAGCTAATACCTAAATTATTCTTGATATGATTTAAGTTGAATTCATTAAGTAGGTTTTCTAAGTGTTTGGATTTTTTCTGCTTATCCAGCTCCGTACGAGTTTCTAAAATAGCAAGAATATTCTGTTCAACAGAGAGCTTGCGAAACACAGAGGCTTCTTGTGGTAGGTAGCCAATGCCTTTTTGGGCACGTAGATGCATAGGGAGTTGCGTAATATCTTCATCATTGAGAAAGACGTGTCCGGTGTTACAAGCAACGAGTCCAACAACCATATAAAAACACGTTGTCTTACCTGCGCCATTCGGCCCAAGCAAGCCAACGACTTGGCCACTATTTACTTTAAAAGATACTTGTTTTACAACTTGCCGGCTTTTGAAGCGTTTTGAAAGATCTTGTGCAACGAGAGAGTGGCTCATGTTCAACCTATTCACATTCTATTGTGTGTTTAATCTTTAATTCTTAACCTTGAGGTGTAATAGTCATCTTAGGACGTTGATTGTTTGAGTAAATGGCCTCAATTTTCTGATCTTCAATAATATATCTTAACAAGGGGCCTTCAAAAGTATCTGTTTGATGTACAATTTTTGCTTGGCCTGTTAAGGTTAAAAGCGCTAAATTAGGATCGTAATCGATCTGTGATGCATAAGCATGAACAGGGGTAACTTCGTCTTTTAATAAATTAATAAAGTGCGCGGGCGCTCCTGTTGCCTGAATGGATTGAATACCTTTTTGATTATCTTTTTTCAAAATGACTTTATTTGCATACAGTTTTTGAGTGCCGCTGATGACAATCACATTTCCTTGATAGGTTAATTCACCTGTATTTTGATCAAAAACCACATGATCAGATTCAATTTCAATGGGCGCATCTGACTTAAAAGAAAGGGTATTTGCATAGCCAGAGACAGATATGAAACTTGCAAGAAAGAATAACAAGCAAAGGATACTTTTTGCAGAAGGAGAATGTTTTGTTTTACGAAGTGGATTGTTATGCTTATGGTACATATCTTGAATTAACTCTACCTAAAAAAGTAATTTGTTTATCCGTAATGTTTGCTTTCATACCTGTTGCGTTTAAGTTTAAATTTTCATTTTTAATCTGCACAGGAAGATCCGTAGCCACATCTTTGGTTTTGGGTTGATAGTCTAATTGTTGCGTTTGCAGCGCTAATTGAAGGATGCCATTTTTTCTTTGTCGTACATCAACACTATCGATGAGTGAAATGCTATCAAACTGACCCTTTGTTTTTGTTTCTTTGCCTAAGCCTTTATTGGCTGTTAAATACCAATCTGTTCCGTCTGGATTTTGAACCTCAACAATCGGAAATTCCATAAAGATATTGGGATCTTTGGTATATTGAAACCAACTATCCATTTTGATCGTTTGGACTTTATTACCGGATGCATCGAAACGAAAAGCAGTAACGCCATGCATAGATTCATTGAGCACAGATAGGGATGATTCTGTTTGTGAGGTTTCACTGAGTACTTGGTATTGAAGCCAAAACGCAGTGATACCTAAACTTAGTATTAACGCAAAGAGAACACTTAGAGTGAGTTGTTGCATCAGCAGCCTACATTACACCAGCACGAAGCAAATCATGCATATTTAAAGCACCTACTAATTTCTGCTCTTCATCTACAACAAGTAATGCATTAATTTTATTGCTTTCCATAATACGCAATGCTTCAGCAGCTAATAAACCTTTGTGAATCACTTTGCCACGTGGTGTCATCACTTGTGTAATAGGGGTGTTAGAAATATTGATATCTAAATCCAATGCACGACGTAAGTCGCCATCCGTAAACAAGCCGATTTGCTTTTGTTCGCTATCGACAATTGCAGTAATTCCAAGGTTGCAGCGGGTCATTTCAATCAATGCTTCTTTGACAGTCGCTGTTTGTTGCACAATAGGGATGGAAGTACCCGTATGTAATATATCGTCAATCTTCAGTAGCAATCGTCGTCCCAAGCTGCCACCTGGGTGCGAGAGTGCAAAATCCTCTGCGCTGAAGCCTTTGGCATCTAAAAGTGCAATTGCTAATGCGTCTCCCATCACTAAAGTAACAGTAGTGCTTGAGGTGGGTGCAAGCCCAAGTGCGCATGCTTCTTTTTTAACACTGATATCTAGGCTAATATCTGCGCATAAGGCAAGTGTAGACTTTGGATTACTGGTCAAAGAAATTAAAGGTACACCCAATCGTTTGATAAGAGGAAGTATGGTTAAAATTTCATTGGTTTCGCCAGAATTAGAAATAGCAATGACTGCATCTTTTTTTGTGATCATGCCCATATCGCCATGACTGGCTTCCCCGGGATGTACAAAGAAGGATGGGCTGCCTGTGCTCGCTAAAGTTGCTGCGATTTTGCCACCAATGTGCCCAGATTTTCCCATGCCTGTGACAACAATTCGGCCTTCAATTTGTATAAGTAACTCACATGCTTTTGCAAATTGTTCATCAATGCGTTCAATGAGTGCTTGTACGGCTTCTGTTTCTGTTTGCACCACGGCTTTGCCGAGGGTAATAAACTTATTTGTTATTGTTTTCATAAAATAAATTTTCTTAGATCTCAAAAATACTTAAAATTCTAACACAATTTTAAAAACAGGGTAAATATAGTTAGTTGACATATATTTATTGTTGGTTAGGATAATGATGCTAATTTAGTATGATATCATGCCATTTTATTTCAATATCGATTATTCTAGTGTTGATAAATTCATTTTAAGAGAAGAAACCACAAGATGGAATGCTATGACCTTTAATCAGTCAAATGCCATAGAAATAAAAGGAATGTCGTTTTACAGAGGCAATCGAGCTATTTTTGACGACATTACACTTTCTGTACCGCGCGGAAAAGTAACAGCCATTATGGGACCCAGTGGTTCAGGTAAAACAACCTTGCTTAGATTGATTGGGGGACAGATAGCGCCTGATAAAGGACAAGTACTCTTTGAGGGATTGGATGTTCCAACACTTAAAAGAGAGAAACTCTATGAAGTACGCAAGAAGATGGGCATGTTGTTTCAAAGTGGTGCATTATTTTCTGAGTTGAGCGTCTTTGATAATGTTGCCTTTCCTTTACGAGAGCATACGAGCTTATCAGAAGCACTCATTCGAGATATCGTGCTCATGAAACTACAAGCAGTGGGTTTAAGAGGTGCGCGCGAATTAATGCCCAATGAATTGTCAGGTGGCATGAAAAGAAGAGCGGCTTTAGCACGAACCATTGCTTTAGATCCTTCTGTTGTTATGTACGATGAGCCCTTTGCTGGTCAAGATCCTATTTCCATGGGTGTGCTTGTGCAGCTGATTCGACTATTAAATGATGCGCTCAATATAACCTCTATTATTGTGTCGCATGATGTACATGAAACAATTAGTATTGCTGATTATACCTATGTGATTGCGGAAGGTCGGGTGATTGGGGAAGGTACGCCGGATCAACTTATGAACAAAGCTTCAAGTTGGGTGAAGCAGTTTATGCAAGGTTTGCCAGATGGCCCTGTACCTTTTCATTATCCTGCGCCGAATTATGAATTCGATCTGTTGGGGGAATAAAGTTGCTACGTCAATTACAAAAATTAGGTAGAACTTCATTGGAAGTGTGTCAGAGAGCAGGTCAAACCGCTCTTTTTTTGCTCCAAGTTGTCTTTGGAAAGCCACAAGGCTGGAAAGGATTTGGATTATTGATCCCTCAGATGTACTCAGTGGGGGTGCTATCGCTTGTTATTATTGTGGTATCAGGCTTATTTATTGGTATGGTCTTAGGGTTACAAGGCTATACTATCTTGTCAAAATTCGGTGCTGATCAGGCGTTGGGGCAATTAGTTGCTTTGAGTTTAGTCAGAGAGTTAGGCCCTGTTGTAGCAGGATTGCTATTTGCTGGGCGAGCAGGCTCTGCTTTAACAGCAGAAATTGGATTAATGAAGGCAACTGAGCAGTTAGCGAGTATGGAAATGCTAGCCGTTGATCCTTTAAGAAGAATTATTGCTCCCCGATTTTGGGCAGGTCAACTTTCAATGCCATTGCTCGCACTCATTTTCTCCGCTGTTGCTATTTTTGGCGGTTATATGGTGGGTGTAGAGTGGTTGGGCGTAGATGCAGGCGCATTCTGGTCCAATATGAAAAGTTCAGTTGATTTCTATGAAGATGTCTTAAACGGCATTATTAAGAGCGTGGTCTTTGGAACAGTCATTACCTGGATAGCTGTCTATCAAGGCTATGATTGTTTGCCAACATCTGAAGGCATTGGGCGAGCAACAACAAAGACAGTTGTCTATTCTTCCCTTGCAATATTAGGTTTAGATTTCTTTTTAACCGCTGTTATGTTTGGAGGGTTGAATTAATGCAGAAACGGATAATAGAAATTACCGTTGGTATTTTTGTATTACTAGGTATGCTAGCGTTATTAATGTTAGCGGTTAAAGTGAGTGGATTAAATGACATCTATGAATCAAAAGGTGGCTACAAAATTACAGCAGAATTTACAAATGTTGGCGGATTAAAGCCACGTGCAAAAGTATCTATTGCTGGTGTGGCAATTGGGCGTGTAACTGATATTTATTTTAATAAAGACACGTATAATGCTGTGGTAACAATGCTCATCGACAATAATTTCGATAATATTCCAGAAGATTCAGAGGCGAGTATCAAGACATCGGGCTTATTGGGCGATAACTACATTAGTATTACGCCTGGTATGAGCATGGACGAATTTTTCAAAGAGGGTGATCATATTGATGTTGGCAATACCCTCCAAGCAGTTGTTTTAGAAGATTTGATTAATAAGTTTTTCTCTTCCAAGGCGAGTGGTTTAGATCTGGATGAAAAAGGAGATTCTGAATCTCCTGAAGGTGAGCTTAAGACACAATAATGATGAACATAGGTACAGGTATGTTAAAGAATTTTAAATTAATTGCTTTTTTCTTTTTCTTTTTCTTAACGCTGCAAAGTTTGCAAGCGTTTCCAAGTGAGCGCCCTGAAAAAATGTTGGAACGCGTGACAGACCAAATGCTTTCAACCCTTAAAACACATAATCGTGAGCTTAAGAAAAACCCACAGGGTGTTGTTGAGATTATTGATAAAATCTTGGTACCGCATGTTGATGAAACGGCGATGGCACGATGGGTCGCGGGTAGAAATGGTTGGCAGAAAGCAACCCCTTCACAGCGCGCATTATTTACCAATGAATTTAGAGATTTACTGATTCGTACTTATGCTTCTACTTTGATGGCCTTTGATAATCAGAAAGTCGAATATTTTCCAATTCGTGGCAGCATTGAAGGTAAGCAAAGAGTTCAAGTTGCAAGTGTGATTAGAGAGCCAGGTAAAGAGCAAATCAAGGTCACGTATAGGTTGATTGCTAAAAGCGATGCTTGGAAAGTGTATGATATTAGTATCGAGGGCGTTAGCCTTTTGAAAGGATTTCAATCACAGTTTTCTCAAGAAATTGAGCGTAGTGGTATGGACAGTGTTATTCAACGAATGAAAGAGCACAACAAAAAACCGATCAAGTAATGTTTTATAGACGAAGTTAAATAACGAATGAAAGAAGTCAATATTACTCAGGAAAATGGGGCTATTCATGTCAAAGGCGCACTTAGCTTTGATACAGTTGAGTATGCCCTTGAGAAAACAAAAGTACTCATTACTTATGATGATACCCTCATTTTAAATCTTGAAGCGGTTGTAAATTGTGATAGCGCAAGCTTAGCATTTGTGACCGCGGTTTTGAGAGAAGCGAAGAGAAAGAGAACAAAATTGCTCTTTACAAAAGTACCTTCACAAATGCTCGATTTAAGTCGTGTTAGTGGTTTGGATGGCTTGATCTCGTTAACGGAAGTATAGTGTTTGTTGTTTATTGCTTGATACTTGCTATCTGTGTCTATTTTGCACCCGCACTGGCTTTATTCCCTAAACTTGCTTTACACCCTAGATTGTTTGTATTGACGCCCATGATCAGTGCACTGATCATCTATCTGCTGGTTTCACTTTTTTTGATCTTGGGATTTTACGAACAATCTACTGTCATCATGGCATCTGTTGTTTTTTGTTCTATTGCGGTCTTTAGGGTGCACAGAAATTTTCAGATAGTGCAGCATTATTGGTCAAAGCCAGCACGTAATCTCTATTTTTTTCATGCTGTCGTGTTATTACCCTTTTTTATTAAATTAGCGACTCATGGTTTTGATCGCGGTGACGAGATTTATAGTTGGAACTTTTGGGCAATCCAACATTATTTATCAATCCCCATTGATATTTCACATACAGGTGCACCGTACCCGCAATTATTACCAAAACTATTAAGCTATTGTTATCAGTTGCTGGGTGATTTGAGTTTGCAACTGCCGGTGAAATCTTTGCTTATCTTGTTTCCCTTTATGATGTTAAATGCAATTGCTTTGCTACTGAAGCCTTGGAGTACATCTAATATTATTTTGTATTCGACAGGTTTAGTATTTTTGCTCTTTGTGTGCAATTTGTCTCAGTTTTTTGATGATGGATATGCTGATCCCCTCATGACGTCAGGGGTGATTCTTTCTGTGGTTTGTTACTGGCGCTATCATCATTGGTGCCAGAGGATCAATCGTATTTCTGAGGGGCATAAGAGTGAAAAGATTGCTTTGGCTTACCTCTTATTTGCCGTGCTTGCTGCCATTGCTGCGTTTTTAAGTAAACAACCAGGACTGCAATGGGCAGTCATCTTGGGTGTATTGATAGTGCATGGCCTTATTTTTTCAAAACCAAGAACAGCCTATTTTAAGTGCGTATTAATAGGCTTGTTGGTGTTGTTGTTGGGGGCAGCATGGTTGTGGCTTTCTACAGAAGGACATAATTTTGAGGAAAATAGAGGTGTGATCTGGTTATCGAAAGGAAATAGAAACCTATTTTCACAGTTAGCTTCTTCTGCTTATACTTATTTAATAGCACAGCCAACCTTGTTAGTACTCTTTATTTTGGCCTATCTTTCCTGCAAACAACATAGCTTATTAAAAGTGATTTATGGGTTGTTTTTGGTGCCAGGTATTTTATTGTGGTTTATTTTTGGTGCCTATCAGCTCCGGTTGGGACAGCATCTGATGGTGCTCGCATGGTTTGTGATTGTTGCCTCACAATTTAAAGCATTTCATTTTTTAAATTTTGAGTATCATCTTGCATCATTGAGTACAAAAGTAATGCAGTATCGACGCGAAGTTACTTTGTGTCTTGTGATGATTAGCGTGAGTATAAGCGCTTTACTTTGGTACAAGGTCTGTTACATAGAGCAAAAGGGTGTGAGCTTATATGATGGGGATCGGATCCGTTTAAGCCGGTATTTTGGAGAAGATGCTGATTGGATTTATCAAAATATTTATAAAAATCAGTCTGTGTTGCTATGGGTGCCGAGTCGCTATATTTATGGATTGTTTTATCCACATACAAAGCTGGCAACACCCAATTATCGTTTGAATATTCAGTATGATATGCAGGCATTATTAGATGAGTTAGAAGAGAAACAGCCTGATTATGTGATAGATGTGGATGATGCCATTATGGATGGGCCAGCTGTTACCTATTTGCGTACAGCCATTGCACAATGTCCTACTTGTTTTGAAGTTGTTGCTAAAGCGCCTAATCGCTATCATTTTATTACCTACCGTGTTCATCATGAAAGATTAAAGGCAGCACGCATAGAAAGCATGGCAAACGTCTCAATAGACAGTTAAAAAACTAATTTTTTATTGTATGAATATTGCACACTAAAATCGCTTTTATAGGGTAATTCGGCTATCATTCTTTCATTAACTTCTTTTATTCAGAATGAGAAACCAATCAATGGATAAACATCTAATTCGTGGCGGAAACCCGCTCTATGGCGAAGTCAAAATCTCAGGAGCGAAGAACAGTGTTTTGCCTATTTTAGCAGCATGTTTGTTAACCGACCAAAATGTTAGATTAAGTAATATCCCTCATCTGAATGATGTCACAACAACGATGGAATTGCTTGGGCAGATGGGTGTTAAGTTGACTGTGCAGGAAGATCTGTCGATCGAGATTAATGCAAAAGAAGTTAATAATTTTTATGCGCCTTATAAGCTGGTAAGAACTATGCGCGCCTCTATTTTGGTTTTGGGGCCGCTGGTTACTAAATATGGACAAGCAAGAGTTTCTCTTCCAGGTGGTTGTGCTATTGGTCATCGTCCTGTCGACTTTCATGTCCTGGGTTTGCGCAAAATGGGTGCAGATATTGATGTAAAAAACGGATATATCGATGCCTCAGTAAAAGGGCGTTTGAAGGGTGCGGAGCTTAGTTTTGATGTGGTTTCGGTTACTGGCACAGAAAACTTAATGATGGCTGCTGTATTAGCAGAAGGCACAACAGTGATTAAAAATGCAGCCAGAGAGCCAGAAGTATGCGATTTGGCTAATTTCTTAAATTCTCTTGGCGCACAAATTTCAGGATTTGGTACAAGTACCATTGTGATTGATGGTGTAGATGCATTGTCTGGTGGAAGTTATAGAGTACTCCCAGATCGTGTTGAAACTGGCACTTACTTGGTTGCAGCTGCAATGACTGGTGGCAAGGTAACGGCTAAAAATACTTCACCTGATTTATTAACCGTCGTACTAGAAAAATTAGAAGAAGCAGGCGCAAACATTAGTTTTGGTAAAGATTGGATTACCTTAGATATGCGTAAAGAGCGCCCTAAGGCTGTAAATTTTACGACGGAGCCATATCCAGGATTCCCAACCGATATGCAAGCACAGTTTTTAGCTTTGAATGCAATTGCAACAGGTAAAGGTGAAATCACAGAAACCATTTTTGAAAATCGTTTTATGCATGCGCAAGAATTGAGAAGAATGGGAGCCAATATTAAATTAAGTGGCAATAAAGCTTATTCTGTTGGTGCACCCCATTTAACAGGGGCACAGGTAATGGCTACTGATTTAAGAGCTTCTGCAAGTTTGGTGTTAGCGGGGCTTGTGGCAAGAGGGCAGACCTTAGTCGATAGAATTTATCATATTGACAGAGGCTATGAATGTATTGAAGAAAAATTAGCACAATTAGGTGCTGATATTAAACGGATCCCTGATGCATCATCCATTTGAAGTTTCGCCACTTGAGTTCCCGCAAGGTGAGAAGCATATTAGCCTCAATGGACCTGCGGGTATGCTTGAAGCCATTACGTGCTCTGTTGAAGCGCCGATTGGAGTAGGCATTGTTTGTCACCCTCATCCTTTACAAGAGGGAACGATGAACAACAAAGTGGTGCATATCGTAAGCCGTGCTTTTAACAATAAAGGTTTGGCAACGATTCGCTTTAACTACCGTGGGGTTGGAAAAAGCCAGGGTAGTTTTGGTGATTCAATTGGTGAAGTTGAGGATTTACTAGCTGTGATTGAATGGGCAAATTTGGTTATGCCCAACACTAAAATTTGGCTGGCAGGTTTTTCTTTTGGTGCTTATATTGCTGCATTGGCTGCAACAAAGTACCCTTGT
Source organism: Candidatus Berkiella sp. (assembly GCA_050252335.1). Classification (GTDB taxonomy): domain Bacteria; phylum Pseudomonadota; class Gammaproteobacteria; order Berkiellales; family Berkiellaceae; genus Berkiella_A. The sequence goes on from JBFWLB010000013.1 coordinate 45,823, forward strand.
GCACAACTATTTTCAGTTGCACCTGCGGTTCATCATCAGCCTTATGACAAGCTGCCTGCTCTAGAATGTCCTTGGGTTGTGATACAAGGCCAGCAAGATGAAGTTGTTGTGCCTGAAGATGTATATACATGGTTCGAAAAGCAAAAAGCAAAAATGCAATTTCCTATGTCACTTCTTAAATTAGACGCTTCACATTTTTTTCATGGCAAACTGGTTCCATTGCGCGCACTTGTTGAAGAGAATTTTGTAGCTCATTTGTAATTTAAGCGCTTCTTGCATGAAGCGCATTTCAAGCAATACCTTTCATAAAAAGAGGAATCCAATGCGATTATTGAATACACACGAATGTCATTTTATTTCTGGTGCGAATACGCCTGTCACGACGGATATTTATTGGGAGCAGTTTTACTACTACTCAGGCATTACCTCTGGGATTGTCTGGGGCGCTGCTATGCCACCTCTTATTTTAGCGATTAACTTTGTTGTTTTTTCTGCATCAACGACAGCCAATCTTGTTTCTGAACTTGCATCCTTAACAGGCACATTGGTGATAGGGGCGGGGCAAAGTGTTGTTTCTGGTGTAACAGCAGCCAAAGATTATTATTATAGCTGACTTATATGCTTGGGAGGCAGTTAATCTTAAATTGAGTAATAAAGGTTGTAAATGCGAATAATTATCATTAATATTGCTAATTCATTTGATTTCATTTCTTGGTCTATTTTGAAATTGAAATATAATCGCATCAATTGGGATACTTAAAATGCTAACTTTATCGAATGTTGTTGTTGGTGAAAAAGTTAGATTAATTGCCTTTCAAGCAGGTTCAGTCCTTCATCGTCATAAATTGCTGGCGATGGGATTAACGCCCGGTGTTATTATTCGAATCATATCAAAAGCACCTTTCGGTGGCCCTATTCAAGTCGAGCTTAGAGGTTATCAACTGAGTTTAAGACCAAGCGAATGCCAACATATTGTAGTAGAGGGCATGTATGAGCGTTGTGGAGACAAAGCCGTTTCTGCAGACCATTGCGTTTGTGGGTAATCCCAATAGTGGAAAAACAACACTTTATAATAAATTAACGGGCGCAAATCAAAAAACAGGTAACTTTTGTGGTGTTACTGTTGATTGGGTATCTGCTGAATGCACCCAAGATGCTCAAAAAATTCAATTGATTGATCTTCCTGGCATTTATACATTTTCTCAAATTACACATGACGAAAATCAAGATGGCAATGAAGACGAACAAATCACACGGCGCTTCATTGATGAAAAGCAGTTTGATGTTATTGTTAATATTGTAGATGCTTCAAGTTTAGAGCGGAATCTGTATCTAACATTACAATGTTTAGAGTTAGGTTTGCCTACCATTGTTGTCTTAACACGTATCGATTTAGCTCAAAAAAAGAATATTCATTTTAGTTTATTTCAGTTACAAAAATCTTTGGGTTGCCCTGTGGTCGCTGTTTCTGCTAAAACAGGCGCAGGCATAGAAGAGTTAAAAACACTGCTCTTTGCAAAAACAGAAATACCTAAATTCCATTTCAGCTATCCTCCCATGATTGAAAGTAGGATTGAGCGCCTTGTCAATGAAATCTCTCCTTCTGTTTCGAGAAGTCAGGCCATACGCTGGTTAGAAGGGGAACGTTATTCACAGAAACAATTGTCGAATACAGATACAGATAAAATTCATGAAATATTATCGGATACTGCAAAAAATGATGCAGAGCTAGATATCCACATTGCAAGTGCGCGCTATGATTTCATTGAGAAATTAATGCTTAGTGTCATTGCACCTTCTTCTAAAATGTTGAATGTACAATTTATTAAAGCTTCTAAGATGACACGTTGGATAGATAAGTGGACTTGTCATCGATGGTTGGGGTTGCCCTGCTTTTTAGCGGTGATGTATCTTTTATTTTTCTTTGCTATCAATGTGGGCGGTGCCTTTCAAGATTGTATCGAGCAAATGACAGAGCTTTTATTTGTACATGGTGTGGGTGATCTTTTAAGATCGCTCTCTACACCAGAGTGGATGGTGATTTTCTGTCAAGGTGTTGGGCAAGGGGTGAGTACAGTTCTTACCTTTATCCCTGTGATTGGCGCAATGTTTTTTGCTTTAGCTTTCTTAGAGTCAAGTGGCTATATGGCGCGTGCTGCTATTGTGATGGATCGCTTGATGCTCTTTTTAGGTCTGCCGGGCAAATCATTTGTACCCATGATCATTGGTTTTGGTTGCAATGTTCCCGCTATTCTTGGGGCAAGAACCTTAGATCATAAAAGAGATAGAATTCTCACCGTGATGATGAGTCCTTTTATGTCTTGTGGTGCTCGTTTAGCTATTTTTACGGTATTTGTTTCTATCTTCTTTCCACACAATGGTCAGAATGTGGTATTTGCTCTCTATTTAATTGGCATACTCATGGCCATTTTTACGGGGCTACTGCTAAAGAAAACCATCCTCAATGGATCTGTTTCGCCTTTGATTATGGAAATGCCCGAATATACTTTACCAACCTTCCGTACCTTGACACGTTTAAGCTACCATCGCTTAAAACGCTTTATTATCAATGCTATGCGCTTAATTGTACCAGTATGTGCTGTGATTGGCGTCTTAAGCGCAATACATATTCCTGATAGTGATTCACAGGGAGGGCAACAGACAGCATTGTCTGCAATGGCAAAACAGATCACGCCTATTTTTGCACCTATGGGACTGACAGAAGAGAATTGGCCAGCAACGGTTGGGCTTTTCACGGGTATTCTTGCTAAAGAAGTAGTGATAGGTTCATTGAACACTTTATACGCTCAAGATATGGAAACATCTCCGGAGAGTGAGTCAGTGCATTATCAGCAAGCGCTATACGCTGCAATCATGACGATACCTGAGAATATACTCACTTTACGAGGCGCATTGGCAAATCCTATTGCTGCTAAAGCACCGGTTGAAACGCTTGATAAAAAAGCACATCAAGAAATGCAATTGCGTTTTGGTAGTGAGCATGCCGCTTTTGCATATTTGTTATTCGTCTTATTGTATTTCCCTTGTGTATCTGCGACTGCAGCAATGGTGAGAGAAGTCAAAAGAGGGTGGACCGTATTTTCAGTCTGCTGGACGACTGGGTTGGCTTATTGTATCTCTGTCATGTATTTCCAATTAAGTGTTTGGTTTATGCAGCCGGTTGTTTCTTCAATTTGGTGTTCTGCAATAACGCTTGTATTGGCGGCTACGATTTGGGGGATTCACCTTGTTGGAAAACAAAAGGGAAGCCGAGCGCTGCCAACACAGATTGTCTATAAAAGCTCTTAAAGATCAAACGTTTACTTTATGGGAAAAGGGATAGATAAAAAAAAGCCATCAATGATAAGTTGATGGCTTTTTAAGAAAGATACTGCAAGCTTAAAGAAGTAAATCTTAAGCTTTCTTTGCTTTCTTACGAACGGTACGCTTAACTTTAGCAACAACTTTCTTGGCAGCTTTAACAGCCTTAACAACAGTTCCTTTCGCTTTAGCAGCTTTAGGTTTAGCAGTTGTTTTGCGTTTTTTGGTTGCTGTCTTAGCAGCCGTTGGCTTCTTAGCAGCAGTCTTACGCTTTGTTGCAGCTTTAGCTTTTGTTACTTTAGCTTTCGTCACTTTGCGCTTCGTTACTTTCTTGGTTACTTTTTTAGCAACCGTTTTGCGCTTAGCAGCGGTTTTCTTCTTAACAGCTTTTTTAGCTTTAGCAGCGGTTTTTTTCTTAGCAGCTTTAGCAGCTGTTTTGCGTTTAACCGTTTTGCGTGTCGCTTTCTTCACTGTTGTACCTGTCGTTTTTGCAGCAGTTTTTTTTCTGGCAGCCATGATGCTCTCCTTAGTCACACACCTGCAGGATTACCGCTATAAAGATAGCATACTTTTAGATAATGTGTAGTACCCATTTCAAAAAATTATTGAGTTCGAGAGTATTACAATGGGATGTGTAACTTGAATAGGTAGTTTGTAACGCTTAAAAGTTTGCTGTAAATGGAGTGCGCAACCGATGTTCGATGTCGCTAAAATATCAACTTTCATGAGCTTTAATTCATCTACGATTTTATCGACAAGACGCTCTGAAATATTAGTGAAATCAATCATATACGTTCCCGCTGCTCCGCAGCAAAATGGGTCTTGGATCAGAGAAATTTCTGCACCTGGAATGCGTTTTAAAATCTGTTCTGCATGCTCGGATGTTTGCCAAACATTTTTTAAAGTGCAGGGAGAATGGAGTGCAATTTTTTTTTCAAAATTTTTTAATTTTAAGTTCTCAGGCCAAGTAGAGCGAAGCACTAAGCTTGAGATATCGACGATTTTGGTTGCAAAAGAATGATGCAAACCTATTTGAGTTTTTTCTGCATCGATGTGATCGGGATAATCTTTCAATGTTGTGCCACATCCTGTTGCAAGTGATACAACATAGTCCACCTTTGCATCAAAGAGTTTTTCAAAAGCGTTCACATTTTTTTCAATCAGTTCATTCGCTTGTTTTGTATTACCCGAATGTAATGCAATAGCAGCACAGCAACTTTGCGCTTTAGGTATGTGAACATCATAGCCCAAGTGTGTGAGTACTCGAAGGCTCGCAGTGTAAATTTCAGGGTCGGTCAGTTTCTGAAAGCACCCTAAAAATAACCCAACCGATCCTTGGCGCATTCCAATGGCAGGATAAAAAGATTTGAAAGAAATAGGTTTGGAAACCGTTGGCAGAAACTGGTTTAGTTTGCCTAAGCCGATTAGCTGAGGAAAGTGAATTTTACTGGTAATTGCTCGGATTTTACTTATTTCTATGAGCCATAATAGCCAATGCAGCGCAGCGAGAAGTTTAGGGTGTGCAACAATGTAGCCTAATAAGGTTGATGTCAAAGAATGAATCTTAGGCGATTGCGGATGTTGCTTGATCATCGCGCGGCCTTTGGTGATGAGTTTTCCATATTCTACTTTTGCCGGACATACACGTTCGCATGCGCGACAGGTTAGGCACTGATCGAGATGGGTCTTTACCTTAGGTGTAAGTGCAAGCTGATCTTCTGCAAGTGCCTTTAGTAATTCGATACGTCCTCGAGGCGATTCATTCTCATCTTTTAAAGTAGTGTAGGTTGGGCAGTGGGGTAAACATAACCCACACTTCACGCACTGACTCGCAAGGTCACGTACAATCATATTAGTACTTGCACCAGAAGAGGGGTGTGTATGAGAAGCGCACAAGCTGGGATCTGAAATGGATTCGTTCATAGATTAACGTATAATGGCGCTTTAAAATTTTTAGGTGATTGATGTCATATTACCAGCGACATGTTTTCTTTTGTACTAATCTTCGTGGCAACGAAAAAAAATGTTGTGCACAAGGAGATGCAAATGCGATGCGAGAGCATGCTAAAAAGAAATTAAAAAAACTAGGCATTCATGGCAAGTCCTTAATGAGAACAAGCACCAGCGGCTGTCTTGGTAGATGTGAGGAAGGCCCTGCAATGGTGATTTATCCAGATAACATATGGTATAGATACGAAAATTTAGCTGATATTGATGAGATAATTGAAAAGCATGTTGTAAATGGCGTGATTGTTGAAAGATTAAGGTTGGCTAATTAACCAATACTTTATTTGTACCCTAATATACATTAATAGTGTAAAGTGCATAACGAGATTTAACACTGTTTTTTAGTTAGTTGAAGGCTACTTAGCTGCGTTTTTAAGAAAATAAACCAAGAAGCAAAAGCAAAATGGTAGGCTTATTCCATTGTAACTATGTATTGAGTCTTGTATAATCCCCCAACTTCTAAATGGCAATTCCCCTGGAGTTAGAGCAAGAAAAATGAAAACGTATTTTGCCAGACCTAAAGACATCAAAAGAGATTGGTTCGTTATTGATGCTAAAGGCTTGCCTATTGGTCGCTTAGCTACTAGGGTAGCCACATTACTCAGAGGCAAGCACAAGCCTTTATACACCCCTCATATTGATATGGGTGACGCAGTAGTTATTATTAATGCGGCTGAAGTGCATGCAACGGGTAAGAAAGAACAAACTAAATATTATCATCACCACACCGGTTATCCAGGTGGTATTAAGTCTGTTACTCTTGAAAAGTTGAGAGCTAAGTATCCTGAGCGAATCATTGAGTATGCAGTAAAAAGAATGTTACCTAAAGGTCCTTTAGGTCGACAAATGTTTAAGAAACTTCATGTATATGCAGGCGCTGAGCATCCACATCAAGCTCAAGAACCCAAAGCATATGAAGTTGAAGCCTAAATTCAAGAAACACTTATTATAAGTAATAGGGTAAAAGTGAAATGACAGTTGAACAATATTATGGTACCGGTCGTAGAAAATCTGCAATTGCACGTGTTTTCATACAACGTGGTAATGGTGAGATAACAATTAACAATCGTAGCTTAGAAGAATACTTCGGTGGTCGTAAAGCTGCGCATATGATTGTTAGACAACCCCTTGAGTGCGTCAACATGGCAAATCAGTTCAATATCCGTATTCGCGTTGAAGGCAGTGGCCCAATGGGACAAGCCAGTGCAATACGTCATGGCATTACACGTGCTCTTATGAATTATGATGAGTCTGGTATACAAAGCAACCAAAGTTTCCAAGAAGAAGATTCTGAAGGTGGAAACCAAGGTGGACCACAAACTTTTAGACAACTTTTGAGAAAATCAGGTTTTGTAACACGTGATGCACGTTGTGTTGAGCGTAAGAAAGTTGGTCATCGTAAAGCGCGTAAAGTTGAGCAATACTCTAAGCGTTAATTATTACACTGCTTTTATAAAAACCACGTCAGGGTTGCCTCACGTGGTTTTTTTATGCCTATAAATCTTATATTGATGGGCATAACGAATAATTTGCTCACTTTGTAAAGCTGAAGCTATTTGGTTCGCAGTGATGAGTCTAGTTAATAAGTACTGGCTTTTTCTTCGTTCGCAAAGCGAACATTTTCTTACTTTAGTAAAAAGCGAGATGCTGGTGCAGCGCAGTTGTACGCGCAGAGATTTATCTGTTTGAATTTAGCTTCCCCAGTACAATGATGTAATGAACGACACTGTTCTCTCAGTTTTACTGATTCTTCTGTAAATGAGCGTAGCGAATGATTTTTTCCTCTACCAATTTTGGGAGAGGATGCCCGCAGGGCAGGTGAGGGTTTTAAAGATTATAAAGTATTTTAGAATAATGCTATTTTGAAAAATTTAGATTTAGTTCTAGAACAAATTATTATTGAGACAGAATAATCAATAAGTGATTAACTTATTTAACCCTCACCGGCTTCTTCGAAGCCACCTCTCCCAAAATTGGTAGAGGGAAAAATGTTCGCTTTGCGAACGAAGAAAAAGCCAGTACTTATTAACTAGACTCATCACTGCAACCAAATAATTCGTTGAGATACCTCAAGCTCCAAAAAGAGGGATCTCTATTCGCTCTGCTCATCAATAAGATGGATTTTTTAAAATCTTTAGCTGCTTAATCAAAAGAAACGTATCGGCTCAGCAGTAATAAAGCGAAGGGAGGAAGTAACATAAATCCACATTGCATCCAGCCACTGATATTCAGAAACATCCAATCATAGATGACAATACCAATAGTGCCAGCGATGAGCAGAAAATACTTAGAGGGTAGCTTGAAGCTTGGTTTTTGTGGTTTTGGTTTTTCTTGCTTAGCCTGAGATTGAGTGATTTTGGTAGAGGTTAAGCCAAAAATCCATAAGAAATAAGAGATTTGCTGTACACCAATAAAAAGCTGTTTTGCTGGATCGCTATTTTGAGCCAATTGAACAGCTGAAGCGAGCATGAGGGTTCCCCCTATTGCTAAGCAGGCATAGCAGACGAAGGTGCTTATTGTTATCTTTTTTGTATTGTCTGCCGCATTGATAAAACCGCCCAATACCATTAAAAACCACCCAAGATATTCCAAGAGCTTATTTGCCAGTAATTGACTCCAGAGTGCGATGAATGATGTGCCTGTGAGCACATCAAAGGCAGAAAAATAGAAAACACCAAGTAACGAAGGGAGGGTGAAGAAAGCGATTAAAATCATGCTGCGTAAACCAAACCACGTGCTGGCAATCATTAATGCAGAGTAAAGCGTCATTGCTATCCAATGTGGCCATTGCAATAAGCTTTCACAGATATCATAGGCTAAGGTGAGACCTAATCCCCACCAAAGAATTTGAGCCGTGAGCATAACCGACTTTTTATTTGGATTGGATGCTAGAATTTTAAGAGACAAAATTTGTAGCAATGTGCCAAATTTGCAGAGAGGTTTGCTTGCAGTGGCAGGATAAAAGATGCTCGCGATATTCAATTTATTGCCTCTCCCGTAAGAGCGCATGCATCAAAAAAGTTAATACGATTTTAGAATGAATTGGATGAAATGCAATAGTCGATTATCTGATTTTTAGTTCCCAAAATTGCAGTAGTGTCGGGGGAAAAGAAGTTATCTAATATATGATTAGAAGCTGTCTCAAAAATGCCATTTTTCGTTGCAGATCTTTTTGGTACTGCTCATTATCCGGCATCTCTAAATCTTAGTAATACGAATAGAATCTGGGTATTAAGGAAGTCTTTTTCTTTGTTCGCAAAGCGAACATTTTCTCACTTTGTAAAGCTGACTCTTAATCACATTTTTGATTACACGACAAAGTTACTTTTTAACAGAATTTCCGATGAGCGTAGCGAATCAGTTTTCTCACTTTCGTAA
>JBFWLB010000014.1:0-53780 GCA_050252335.1 Candidatus Berkiella sp.
AAATGTCCGCTGTATTCATATACACCTCCTGCATTATCACTTTTTAAGCTTCCTTGCTTTAAGTGTTTATTATTACAGGACATTTTAACTTTGCCCAAGACCGGACATTTCCCTTTGCCGCTACATTAAGCATAATCTATAGAACTTTATGTAAATACCAGGGTCAAAAACAATGTTAAAGGCAAATAATATAAGAGAGAAATTATGAGATTTCAAACTAAAGATATTTTATTATCTAATAGCGTGCATCAAGGGATAATAGACAAGATACTAGGAGGCTCATTTGTATCGTCAGGCATTAACATAGCTGTCTTGGATTCATTAGATTTTCAAACTCAACAAATACCTCTAGCGCTTAGAATTATTTTAGAAGGAAAATATACGCTAACAGGATATGAAGATTTTTTAGAGATAATTAGAAATACAATATTAAAAGCACCTGAATTTTTATCAAACAAGGCTTCTCTTGGTGAGCTATCTTTGATTCAGCTGCATATGCTCATAAATAACTATAAGGACCCAGATCTAGAGCGCTTCATAAATATAAATGGAGATATATATCAGGCAATAGAATCTATTGCTGAAATTATTGATAAGCATGAACCAACACCGCTTGTATTAGATTTATCGGAAATCCACGATGCCACTCCCTTAAAAACGCTAGAATCTCTTCCTGAACAAGAACGCTGGCGTTTATATATTGATGGAAATAAACAAAGGGATCCTCTAGAGCGTGGTTGGCAAGCTTATGAAGAGAGAGAAAAAAATTGTATATTATCAATGCATAATTCTTTTAAATATGCGCTTTCAGAACATACAAAGCCACTCACAATAGATACAATAATGACAATCCATGATATCGCCTTAGGTGGCATAGAAGGTGATATGATTCAGGGATTAAGAGATCGTGGCACTCATACCGCATTTGATTATTTATCATTAGACAGAGTCATGCAAGTCTCACCTTATGCTGAAACAAAAAAATATGATTCAACATTAGAGATTAGATCTAACTACATAAAAAGAAGCTTTAGATATACTTCTCCAAAAGACTTAATCAATTTCATGGAAAACACTTTATTGGAGTATGAAAATAAACTTTCAGAGGCTGGAGACTCTATTGAAGGGAAATTAGATGCAATTGTTGACCTTGGTTATGATATGCTTAAAAAACACCCTTTTTGCGATGGCAATAGCCGTACATTTATCACTATCATTCTAAATAAAGAACTCATGAGAAATGGCTTTTCAGCTTGCATTTTCGATGATCCTCTTATTTTTGAAGGTTATGTAGGAAGAAATGAATTAAAATTAGAAGTTATTAATGGGATCAAAAACTTCAAAAAACTCATAGCTGAAAATACCATTGAAAACCTTCCTCCAAACTTAACCACAAAAGAACTTTCTAAACAGGCTTCCCCTCCTATATTATCAAATTTTAGTGCGGACGAAATGCTAACACATACCCCTAAAAAACCGAAAAGATAATACAGGAAGACACGATATGAGCAACATCTTTAAAGTGTAGATTTAAGCTCACTGCCTTTGAAATATTTTGTTGTTGCTCATAGTCTTGTGCTCTCATTTTTTAATAGCATTTTGAGAAATCCTGCAATAAACCAATTTTGCATTTCTTTGCTTTTATGATGAGTAGCAGCTTGTAATCGATGAATAGCCAATGCACAGAAAATAGGATGTAATCTTAGAATATTTTGATAAATCATCTCTAATTCATCCATATGAGCAACATCTCGCCAACAGGATAAGCATTGTTGTTTGATTTTTTCTAAAAACTCTCCTTTTAGCTCTAATTTGTATCGTCTTGCAATACTCTGTAAATGGGAGGCTATTGAGAAAAAGGGATGTGCAATAACACTTTCACCCCAATCTATAATGGAGATTTGTTGTGTTTTTTCATTTATCACAAGGTTATTTTCATTAAGATCACTATTCACCAATGTCTCTTTGAGTGCTTGCTTAGAAAGAGATTCACAAATAGGCTCTATGATTGGCAACAACCTCATAAGCTTGTCTATTTCATTTTGCCCAAGCCCTTCATCGAGCATCAATGCTTTATTTTCTAATAATTTAACATAAAGCTGCGGGACTTGATTGATTCGCCAATCAGGAACACCTATTTCCTCTAACACATCCAAATTTTGCTCAAACGATCGAAGAATCTTAAAATAATTATTTAAACCACTAATGAGCAAATCAGGATTTATTGTCCCATTAAACTTTGTACGAAGTGAATGGTCACCACAACGCCTCATGAGAAAACAATGCAGCTCAGGATTTTCAGATAAAATCGTTGGCGTAAGTGAGCTTGGCATATTATATTGAACAGCCTTTATGATTTCTATTTCAATAAATAAATCAGCAGGCGTTTGTTTTAAATAAAAGCAATCCTCTGCGGTCAAAAATCGAGCCACTGTAGACCAAGGCGTTTCTACCACAACTTCAGGATCGCCTTCTATTTTATAACCCTTAGAAAGCAGGCAGTTTAAACCCCACTCAAGAATTTTATTTCTCATATTAATATCCAAGCTCAATCAAATTTTAAATAAATATGATATTTTCACTTACCATTTAAATCTTATGCCAACACTTCCTAAGTTATACTTTTGAGCATCTAGTTTCACTTGCCAACTACTCGTTTCGACATGGTTAAGAAACAGCGTTGAACCAAATAAGAAATCAGTGCTTGCTAAATATAGCCATCGATACTCACCAAAAAGACTTAGATACTTGTTGATATCATAATTTAAACCTAGCTTTAGCTGACCGGCAAAAGTCGATTTAGTATCGCTGATACTTGTATTGTAATGATTAACATCCGCTTCAGGTGGATTTATCTGCATAGCGTATGCATCTGAAATTTTTGTAATTGCATTACCAATACCAAAACCAATATAAGGATGAATAGGGAGATTTGCTTTCTTAAAATTTAAAACAGCATTTACAAGAAACACAGATTTTTTCATTGGATATGAAACCATAAAATCATGTTCAGGAAGTCTGACTGTATTGTTATTAACAAGGGTTCCACTAAATGAACGCTCGTTCATAAAATATCCTTCCAATTCAGCAGCAACGCCTAATGCCCACTGCGAGGAAGCGTTTAAAGGTATCTCTTGCGCCTGATAACCAAGCTGAAGGCCTAAAAAAGATGTTTTTTTACTATTTAATTGACCAAAAGCATTGATTGATAAAGGCCCACCCATCACTTCTGGAAAGAAGGCTGTACCAAACTGACTTGTCTTAAAATGATTGGATGAACCGCCGCCACCAAAGGCACCAAGATAAAACTTAGCCGCAGAAGTAACAGCAGGAGAATGACTTGCAAAAGCCGTGCTTGTTAAAGCAAATAAAAAAACAGATGAAGAGATACGTAATTGCATTTTAAACTCCATTTAATATTTAATTCCATAGACTATGATTATTTTATTAATAAAATGGTATACATTTGTATGTACTTTTTAATTATGGAGAAATTATCGCCTCCTCCCACACACCATCATTCAAAATATATTGTGTTACCTGAGAAAAGCTATCTTGCCCTAAACAATAGAAATAGATCCGACTAGGAATGAAACGATAGCCACAATAATTTTCGCTCATAGAGATGCTTTGATCCTGATATCTTTTTTCTAATACTTCATAATCAATCTGTAAATGATTCAATGTTTCAATACGCTCACCAGATTTATAAACACAAAAACGTAATTGACGCTCACGAGGTAAACTTTCCCAATAACGTCTATTCTCATTATGATTCAACAATTCTACTACCCCATCTAATACAACCTCACGTCTTTGTAATGCCAACCATAAAGTCATAGAGGCTGAAGGATTTTCACTCAAATCTTTTACTTTTCTACTTCCTTTTTGTGTAAAGAATAATAGACCTGATTCTGTTATTTCTCTAAGGGCCACAACCCTACTATGCACTTCCCCTTTAGAAGAAGCGGTTGCTAATACAACGCTATCTGCTTCTTGTGAGCCTAATTTTTTTTCTGCTTTTATCCAATTTTTAATTTTTTCGACAAGAATAATGCTTTCCATATAACCATCAATGTTTTATTTTCAATTGCAAATCATAATAACACTTGCTCACAGCAGCAAGTTCAGATATTGAAATTTGATTGACTCAGCAGAAGTTATTTAAGCTGCTATATAGATATCAATATAAAGAGCAAGTATAGCCATCACATAGGACTGCCTTAAACCTTGAGGCATATGAAGATTGTCAATACCCTAGAGCAGTCATGTGCAAAAGCTATAGCACTTGTTTTTTAAACAGGAGCCTAAGACCAAAATGGAAAAAAGACAACGATCATGGCATAGCATGTTGAACGATGAAGTATTAGAGGCAACATCAACGAACTTAGAAGGCTTAAGCAATGAAGAAGCTGCGAAGCGTCTAGAGATGCATGGCCGCAATTGTCTTCCATTACATACAGGTCGCGCGTGGTATGTCAGATTATGGAGTCATATTAATAATATGCTCATTTGGATCATGTTGGTTTCCTCTATCATTGCAGCGCTACTAGGGCATGAAATAGATGCAATGGTAATCTTAGCCGTCATTATCGTTAATACAATCATTGGTTATGTGCAAGAAGGAAAAGCTGAAAAAGAGCTACAATCCATTCGTAACATCGTTGCGCCACGCGCTTCCGTACGTCGTAATGGAAAGCGATTCACAGTAGATGCAGAAGAAATCGTCCCAGGTGATTTGATAGTACTAGAAGCAGGTGATCGTGTGCCTGCTGATTTGCGCTTAGTACATGCAAAATCTCTACGCATTCAAGAAGCAGCTTTGACAGGTGAATCAGTTCCTGTAGAAAAATCGACTGACACTGTAGAAGAGAAAAGCCCACTGGCTGAGCAATCTTGTATGGCTTTTTCAGGTACTTTTGTTACAAATGGGCAAGGTACTGGCGTAGTCATTGCTACAGGTACATCCACAGAGCTGGGTCGTATCAACACAATGTTAGCCAATGTAGAAACACTTAAAACACCCCTACTACAGAAGATGAACAAGCTGGCAAAACAACTTACTTTTATGATTCTTGCTGTTGCCGTTCTTCTCTTTGGGGCAGCTTATTTCTTAAGGGGCTATGATATCGCCGATGCTTTCATGATCGTAGTTGGTTTTGCAGTAGCGGTTGTTCCTGAAGGTCTACCTGCTGTCATGACGATAACACTTGCGATTGGTGTCTACAGAATGGCCAAGCGCCAAGCTATTATCCGATATTTACCTGCTGTAGAAACCCTGGGATCAGTCTCTGTCATCTGTTCTGATAAAACAGGCACTCTAACACGCAATGAAATGATGGTACAAGAAGTGGTAACCAGTGCTGGCAAATTTACAGTAACAGGCGCTGGTTATGAGCCAAGCGGAGATTTTCAACAAAATGAACAAAGTATCCACATTAAAAATGAAATGACAATGCAAGCACTTTGTCGTGCTGCACTCCTTTGCAATGATGCATCTTTAAATCACACAGCAACAGGTTGGCAAGTCGCAGGCGATCCAATGGAAGGTGCTCTCGTAGTATTAGCACTTAAAGCCGGTTTTGAATCCGAACATCTCCGAACAGAATTTCCTTGTAAAGATGAGATACCCTTCGATGCAAAATACAGATTCATGGCAACTTTGCATCATGACCAGACAGACAATCAGAACTTCATGATAGTGAAAGGTGCGCCTGAACAAGTAATTGCAATGTGCAATACTGAAAGCCATAACAAAGATGATCAGCCTATCAATACCCAACTCTGGTTACAATACCTTGAAGCACTTGCTGCACGTGGGCAACGTGTACTCGCATTAGCAACAAAAAAATTCGATATCAATAAAAATAATCTTGAATTCAATGATACCAACGATGGCTTCACCTTATTAGGTTTGGTTGGCATGATAGATCCTCCTCGCACAGAAGCAATTGAAGCTGTACAGCACTGCCACACAGCGGGTATTCGTGTAGTTATGATAACAGGTGATCATGCCATTACAGCAAAAGCCATTGCTCAGCAATTGGGGATTTCAAAAGATCCCAAAGTGCTCTCTGGCCAAGAAGTCGATTCAATGGATGATGAAATGTTGCGCAAGGCAACAAAAGAGGTCACCGTATTTGCTCGTACTAACCCAGAACATAAATTGCGCTTAGTGAGAGCTTTACAGGCTGATGCGAATGTCATTGCAATGACTGGCGATGGCGTAAATGATGCACCCGCGTTGAAGCAAGCGGATGTTGGTGTAGCAATGGGACTTAAAGGTACCGAAGTTGCAAAAGAAGCATCAGAAATAGTGCTGGCAGATGATAACTTTGCCTCTATTACCGTTGCGGTACAGGAAGGACGAACTGTTTACGATAACATACGCAAAGTCATTGCATGGACGCTACCCACCAATGTTGGAGAAGTACTTGCAATTATCGTGGCAGTCATGTTTGCGCTCCCTTTGCCAATCACGCCTGTTCAAACACTATGGGTAAACATGGTAACTTCTGTCGCCCTAGGTTTGGTGCTTGCTTTCGAACCAACAGAACCCGGCACAATGCAACGCCCACCACGCGCAAAAAGAGAGCCAATTATTTCTTTATTTATGTTATGGCGAATCATTTTTGTATCCATATTATTCATGCTCAGTGCATTTGGCATGTTCTATTATGCGCTTGAACGCAATATGCCAGTGGAAGTTGGGCATACGCTCGTGGTAAATGTCATTGTTGTTTTGGAAATATTTTATTTATTTAGTGTTCGATATGTACATGGCACTTCGCTTACTTTAATCGGTGTTTTAGGTACTCTACCAGTACTGCTAGGAGTGGCATGCATCACCCTTGCGCAGCTTGCAGTGACCTATGTCCCTTTTTTAAATTATGTATTTGGAACGCGTCCATTGCAATTTCTAGACGGGATTATGGTCATTGGTACGGGCGTATTACTACTATTGATAATTGAAATTGAAAAGAAAGCATTCAGATTATTAAGATCTTTTATTTTGAATAGCTCAAGATTGGTTGCACTGAAAGAACTATACATGCGATCAAATAAAAGATCTTCTTGATTAACTAGAAGCTATCCCCAAAATGCGCCCAGACTAAATGCAGAAGGGGCATTTGGGGGACTGCTTCTACTTTTCTGGCTTTATCTAATATGCTTTGACAGATGAAACAAAGCCATTTGGCTTCAGTGCCAATAATGAGCAATTGATTTTTTGCACTACATTCTCAGCAGTATTTCCAATTAAAAATCCTTGAATCCCTGTTCGAGATACCGTTCCCATAATTAGAAGATCTATGTTTTTCTCTAATACATAATTGGGAATCACTTGATCAGGAAGGCCTTTGAAATGCCCTATATTTATTTTCCCACTGATTTTAGATTCTTTGATAAGAGAATCCAAAGCATGGTGATTCTTTGTTTGCACCTCTGTTATTAAGTTTTGCAGCTTCTCTTCCGGCATATTCACCCAAAGATTATGTCGAAGATAATCTTCTAATTCATAATCCCAGCATGAAACCACATTCAACTCTTCGCCATAAGTATCTGCGAGTGAATGTGATAATTTTAAAAGACGCAATGAGAGATCATGCGCAGATTGTTCCTCACTTTCTGCATCAATAGCGACCGCTAAATGAATGCCCTTTTGTAGATTTGCACGTACATTGGGTCGACACAACCAAACAGCACAAGGACATTTACGCAAAAGCTCCATATCAATGGATTTAAAACCTTTTTCAACTGCTTCTACATCTTTTATGACCAAATCATGCTGATTACGCAAAACATGTCGGATAATACGAATAACGGGTGTAGATCCATATTCTACATCTATATTGATCTGCTCCTGCTTGTTGTCTATTTTTAATTCATCACAAATCTTAGTGATAAAGCTCTTAAATTGATCTCTAATAGATTGCTCAAATTTTTCTTTATATTCACTCATTGCACCAGAAAATTCAGGACACAGAATTAATATTTTAATGGGAACCTGAGCGCTATTAGCAAGCCAAAGTGCTTGCTTAAGCGCTTCAGTGTGCTCCACATTTCCTTTACTGACAAATAAAATATTCTGAAAATTTTGCATATATCTACCCCTGCTGAAGAACACCTGTCATTGAAGTATAATACAGGACTTATAAACACTGGTGAATACTGTGCTATCCAAATAATACTGTCATCATATACAGGTTATTATGTAAAACCAATTTAATGTATTGCCTATTTTAATCTGAAGAAAAAGTAACCAATCTGAATTAATACCCTGCCTAAGTCTTCCAGCTTCGTTCTATAAAGCAAAGTTTATGCAAGTAGATATGTTTTTAGTCTTTCAACTCTAGTGAAGTTCGTATCTACACCGAGCCAACAATAGTCTATTCTTGTAATTAGTTATTCTGAAGTAACCTCATTTCAAAATCTGTTTATTTTTACAGACATCTTTATTCTCAAAGATGTTACTGGGGAAGATTTCAGATTAACTATCATCAATTATTGGGGTAGACATTTGGTATCGCAAAAAAAACCACCCAAGTTGTTGAAACCAATTTATCGGTTTGTTGTTCACAAGTCTTGGGCCTTACCATTTCTTTTCGCGCTTATGGGCGTGCTTGCTATCCTTTTACTTAAAGAACAACTAAGTAACAATGCAATTATTGCTTTGTCTAGCTTGGGTATTGCTGTACTTGGGATTTTATATATGACTTTAAATGGTATACAGTGGCACTTAGAAAGAAACAAAACTTTATTAGAAGAACTGCACAAACAAAATGATGCGCTTGAAGAGAATGTTGATAATAGAACACACGAATTAAAATCACAAAATCATCAACTTGAAGAAACAATGCAACATTTAAAAGAAGCTCAAGAAAAGCTTATCTTACAAGAAAGAATGGCTTCTATTGGCATGCTAACAGCAGGTATTGCGCATGAAATTAAGAATCCCTTAAACTTTATTAATAATTTCTCAGATATAACCGTGGAACTGGTCAATGAATTGAAAGAAGTCTTAAATACTGTTGAGTCCATTCCAACAGATGTGAAAGAAGATCTCTCAGGGATACTGGAAGACATTAGTACAAACTGCAATAAAATTAACGAACATGGCAAACGTGCTGAGTCCACAATCAAAAACATGCTCATTCAATCAAGAGCGCAAAAAGATGAAAAATCTAAAACCGATATCAATAAGCTGGTAGAAGAGTATCTCAATCTGGCTTACCATGGGATGCGCGCACAAGATGCTGATTTCAACGTAAAAATAGTCAAAGAACTTAAGACAAATTTAACTGAAGTTGTGGTTTCGCAACAAACCATTGGTCGTGTTGTATTAAACATTATCAATAACGGTTTTTATGCTGCAAATGAGAAACGTGAAAAAAATCCTAATCTACCTAAAGATTTTATGCCCACCGTTACAGTTAAAACCGATGAAGATGATTTCAAAATTTATATTCATATCAAAGACAATGGCATCGGCATGACTCAAGAAACGAAAAAAAAGATATTTCAGGCTTTTTTCACAACCAAACCCATCGGAGTTGGCACAGGATTAGGCTTAGCCATTTGTCATGAAATTATTGTTGATGATCACAAAGGCGAATTAAAAGTTGACTCTGTTGTAGGTGAATACACAGAATTTGTTATTGCTTTGCCTAAAGATAACAAGAAATAAAACAGGAGCTTGTCGTGGATAAAATACTCATCGTGGATGACGAACCTGATGTAGAAGTACTGATGAAACAGCGCTTTAGACGACAAATAAGAGAAAAACAATTCTCACTTTATTTTGCACGCAATGGTATTGAAGCTCTAAATGTTCTAGGGGCTGAAAAAGATATTCGATTGCTCATTTCTGACATTAATATGCCGGAAATGGATGGCTTAACCTTACTTAAAAACATCGGAGAAAAATTCCCAGAAGTTATTCCTATTATTGTATCTGCCTATGGGGATATGAATAACATTCGACAAGCAATGAATTTAGGTGCTTTTGATTTCGTCACCAAGCCCATTAATTTTGATGATCTAACTGTCACAATACAAAAAACGATGAAGCACATTCAGAATCTCATCGAATCAGAGAAGACTAAAACAAAATTAGATGGTATTTTGCATGAACTCAATGTCGCAAGTGAAATCCAACAATCCATATTGCCCAGAGATTTTATCAATGATAACTCTTTACAAGTCTTCGCTAAAATGACTGCTGCAAAATCTGTCGGGGGTGACTTTTACGATTTCTTCTGGATTGATGATGAACACAAAAAACTTTCTATTGTGATAGCAGATGTTTCAGGCAAGGGTGTCCCTGCAGCGTTGTTCATGACAGTTTCCCGTACACTCATTCGAGCAAACGCACTCAACGACTTATCACCAGGGCAGACATTTACCAAGGTTAACATTGCCCTTGAAAAAGACAATACGAATATGATGTTTGTAACAGCATTTTATGGTATTTTGGATACGGAGTCGGGAGTACTCACCTATTGTAACGCTGGACATAATCCCCCTCATATTATTCGGGCGGATAGCATCGAAACCATGAAAATTCAACATGGTATGGCCTTAGGCGTTATAGCTGAGCAGACTTACAAAGAAGACACCATTACGATTCAACCCAATGATTTACTGTTTCTTTACACTGATGGGGTAACAGAAGCAGAAACAGGTGATGGTAGATTTTTCGGCGATGAAACGCTTGTTACTTCCTTAAATGCCAATCGAGGTTTGGCAGCAAGCGAATTAGTTAATACAATAGGATCAGAAATAGTTAATTTTGCAGCGGGATGGCCTCAAAGTGATGATATCACAATGCTGGCATTGCGTTATTTAGGCAAGAAAACAAACTGACATGGACAGCACCAATAATGAACAATCACATTACCTTACATTTTGCAAACAATGCAGAGGAAGCGCCCAGAGTTGCGCGTCGCGTCGAACATTTCTTACATGAAAAACACATCCCCCAATCAACAATTAACAAAATTTTGTTATGCGTGGATGAATTAGTTACCAACATCATCGGACACGCCTATGTTGATAAACTTGAGCATGCTGTATGTTTGGAGTGTCGTGTTTTTCCTGAACATATTGAGTTAGAACTCAGAGACGATGGTGTCGCCTTCGATCCAACAAAACAAAGTCGCCCTAATGTCATTAAATCTATTGACGACCGCGAAATTGGTGGTTTAGGTATTCACCTGGTCATGACTATCATGGACAAGGTAGAATATGTGCGTGAAGGTGATTACAATGTACTTAGAACAGTTAAAGTAATAGATTAACTAACAAAGATAAAGGTCTACCATGGAAATTTCTCAAGATATCGTTGATGGAAAAGTCGTTGTTTCTCTTAGTGGCAGAATTGATAGTACCGCTGCTGTTGAATTTGAAGAACAGCTGATAGCAATCATTGATCAAGGGAACAATGTAATGGCTGTCGACTTTTTGAATGTTCAGTTTATCAGTAGTGCGGGTTTACGCGTATTACTGTTAGCAGCCAAAAAAGTAAAGCCATATGGTGGCAAGCTACATCTTTGTAATATGTCTAAAGATGTACGAGAAGTTTTTGATATCAGTGGCTTCTCTTCTATATTTGATATTCATGGCTCCGTATCAGACGCTGTGCAAGCAATTAAAGCCGGATAACGAAATTTTATATACAGAGTAGTAGAATAAAAGCTTAAAGATATCATTTTGAATAAATCAGTACTGACTACAGCCTTAGCTTTTATTCTATTTTCTCCTGCACTCTACGCACTTCAGCATTTAACCTCCATGAGTGTTCAAGGTGGTATTTCACAAGTTCAAGATAGATCTACCACAGATGATACGACAAGCACTCCACTAGGTGCCATTCAAGTACAACAGCAACATAAAAGCGTTGCCTTTGGTTCCAACTTTGGCACTGGCTTTGGTCATACTGTGCTCGGAGAATCATGGAGCTTTGGCACAGAATTACGTGCCACACTTTCTGAATTCACGCATACTCGCATATTAGACTTAAGTCCGATGCCCAATGGTCAGTCTTATGAGCTAAGTCATACAACCCAAATCAGTAATTTATACCAGATCTTTCTCAAACCTGGATTTTTATTGCCCTCTAATTCAATTGTTTACACACCTCTTGTTTTTGCTATTGCACCGGCCCACATAACAACACTGCAGAACATCACTCAAAACAATATTCTGGAAGGCGTAGAATCACACAAAAGCCAAAAACTACCCGCAGGAATGATAGGGTTAGGATTAGAACTTATATTACACCCTAATATTTCTGTATATCAGGATTTTACCTTTGGTTATTTGAAGCGGCTTGAACTCAATGAAAACAAAAGCATTAATACCATTCAATATAATATTCAAAATACAGCGCATCGATTCTTGTTTCAATCTGTCTTAGGAATAAAATGGCACACGCCCTATCGTTTTATGGCACAATCTAATCATCCTCTATCAGGCTGGTATATTGGATCTGGTTTAGGGCTACTACAAGCAAATTTAAATGCTTCATTATCAAATTACAGCCAGCAACAAAATTATGTGCGCTCTCGCCATAGAACCTCACTCCTCACCCCTGACATTGATATCAAAATAGGTAGAAATTTTGTTCTTGAAAATTTAATATTATTCACAGAGCTTTTTGCAGCATTCGATCCTCTCAAATTAGATCATAACCCTGATATCCTACTCACAACCAATCAAAATGATGTGGGACAACTACAAAATAGCTTAAGCATAGGCCCTACCTATGGAATATTAGTAAAGCCAGGTATGCTTTTCCTAAACAGAGCACTTTATGTCATGCTGGGTGCTGGTAGCACAACGATTAAAATGAATCAAAATAAACTTACCCATCCATTCCTCTATCTCACAGGTTGGGGCTTAGAAACTAATCTTAGTCCACAACTGAATCTTCGCTCTGAATATCAAATCGCTTATGCGAATCGTGTATCTGATATTCATATTGGCAATATAACTAAGCACTCTGAAAAGCTGATCCAACAAAAAGGCACCATGAGCTTAATTTATTATTTTGCTTAAACTCTCTCTTTCATATCTTAATAACCTATTGAATTATAAAAACAAAAATAAAGGACAGCCAAGATTATTGTTTAAATATTTATTTAGCGCATATACATCTAAAATATATTTCAGACAAGTTGAACAAATAACTTGACTGTCGGCAAGGTATAAATTAATATCTCCAACTTAGTTGTAGCAAATCATTAAGATTTTAGATAAGGCCAGACAATGAAAGTATTGAATACAACAGAAATTGAACTTGTGTCAGGTGGATTTAGCTTTTTTAAGCCAACACCAAAACCAGCCCCCGTTATTGACTTAAGCGCTTCGCAATTAGGTTATTTGACCGTTATGGTTGCACAATCTGCGGTAAGTATAGCCGCTGGCAGCCCTGCGGGCATAGCTGCTAAGATAGGTGTTGCAGGTTTACAAGTTCTTGCAACTGCTGGTGCAAACGTGTTCAGTAATTATTATTTTCCCGATTCAAGATAACAATTAACAACAAAGGCATTATCGAGTTATGTCAGAATTAAAGTATGGCCCTTTAAACAAAGATCTGCATACTCAAATGTATGAGTTGATTGCAAAATGCGTTTTAGAGACACCAGATAAAGTGCAGCATAGCATTAAATCTGATAAAAACGGCAAGGATGCCTTGTTTACACATATTGGCGATGCTTCTATCAACTTATCTGAACTCACTCAGAAAATTAATTTTAATCATTTATCTTTTAATCAGAATGACAGTTATCATTTTGAACAAAGTTACACCCCCTATTTTTTTAGACCAGAATTTGATAATGGCTATCATAACGAATACAGTGCGTTAAGCTATGCTGAAAAAATCGCTATTTATAATTATACTGGTTCTTACTATCGCGACATTAATTCTTTTTTACATGGTAAAGTAGATTCTCTTCATTCTGCTTGGGACTATTACAATGCCCAAACCTTAGATTTAAATCACTCAGCAAATGAATTGATACTCAATATGGGATTTTTAGCCTCTGGCCTTAATAAAATCATGCCAGAAACCGATCATCATAGTCACACTTATCGAGGTGAGCATTCACCAAGCCATGATGAAATACAAATGCGAATACAACTTGCACAGACAGAAGATGGTATTACCTACGAACCCGCCTTTATGAGTACCTCTCTTGACAGCTATATTAGTGAAAGCTTTTCAAGTGGCAGTCTAATTATTTTTGATCACAGATACGGAAAAAATATTACGGGGCTCTCACAATTTGAGAGCGAAGAAGAATATCTTATTCTACCAGGACACATCTTATGGGAAGCCCATGATTATCATTATGGAACCTTCCGATTTAAGGCAAAAGTTGTTGCTCCATTACTGGATGATGCAAATGCGCTTTCAGAAAATGAACTGATACAATTTAAGAATCTAATTGATTTTGCAGCGCAAAATCATATAAAAATGGATTTTATAACTGATTTTAATCAAGAAAAATTAAAATACAACTTTGAAGAGGTGGGGCTTAAAACTGTAATCGATAATAGCACTATTTGTCTCGATGAGGTACTCTCTTGCGCCTCAGATAATAATATATTGGATGGTACATTAGATACCCTCCCATTATCATATGCTCATTCATCTGCATCTGAATTATTTTCTCAAACAAGTACGCTACTTGAAGTTTTTTAATGCAAATGATTGCTAATTAGCATAATTTAGCATAGCCTAATTGCTATATAAATCATATATAAATAATTGTAATGTTAGGAACACGATTCTTACAGTGCTTTCGCATAAAGCCGCTAATAAAAAAACACCATTATACTGAATCAAAAATAGATCCTAAAACAGATCTTGATGATCTATGTCATCGGATCAACGCATTAAAATTATCTCAAAAAAATACTAAGCCAAAAATTTCTTCTAATGAAACATATACTCAGCCACAGCATTGGATGAGAGGTTCTTTATTTTATTACAAAAAAGCGAAATATTATCAAGGTATTCGATTCTATCACACCAGTATTATTTGTCATAAAAAGCCAAAAATACTGCAAGATGCAGATCATATAGATGCAAATGGTTGTATTAAAAACGAGCTTATTCAACAAAGAGAAGCTTTTTTAAAAAAGCATGACATGATGCAAAATAAAATATTACATGAAAATAGGATCGTTTATGCCAATTATCATTTGTATGATATTGGGCAATTAGATGCAAATGGAAATACTAATTTGCAACGCATGCAAAATGGCAATTGCCCTGTGGGTTTAGATGGGAGCGATTTAATCGTTATCCATCATCTTGATCAATCTCACGATGGAGCATGGATCATACTCACTAATTCATTCCATCAAGATTATCATCCTCAACTACACAGCAATATATCCCCTATAAACCGAGTAAAAAGAGACTTATTTCAAGAAGAGAAAAATTTCTTTTGGAAAAGCCAGGCTGCTATGTACCTTGATCTGGATAAAGAAAATCAACCTATGCGGCGTTATGGCCGATGATGAAAGCTGATTCTAGTCGATATATACAAAATAAATTCAGGACAGCCATAATTAAAAACAAGAAAAAACATGCAATAATCGAATAATGAATTGGCCATTGCTACCATCATTGATGATCTTCGGGTAAATATCTTGTGAAATGATTAACAGGTGAGTTTGAACAAAATATTGAATTAAGCGTGTATGCTTGAATATAATTTTTTTGCCTGAGTGATGCCTTTTAAACCTTTCCTCATCTCTTTACCAAAATTAAGCAATAAGATTTCACTTCCCACTGCATGAGCAAAGCTTTTACTTAAATTTTTGACTAAAGATATCCAGTTTTGAGGCTCAAACTGTAATCGAGTCAGAATGGGGGCTAGATGCTCAGGGATAGAGCCTGCTTGTTTATCATCCCGAATCACTCTACCTGTATAATCCACAAGTTCTAAATAATCGACAAGTTTAAAATCAATCGCATGTGAATGACTCGTTGCAATGTTTGCAAAAGGGACTAAGGATTTGGGTTGTGCGAGGCTATTGTATATGTCTGCTTTTTCACGCTTGAGCTGTTTAATGGATTTTGGCTTATTGACCTTTAATTGTTTGGAAATATGCTGAATGCGTTCATAAATGGAAGTAAATTCTGATTCTTCTGGTTTCTTTGCAATACCTGCTCTGACAGGATTTAAATCAACATAAACCATTGCACTCAATAATGCGCCTTCATCTAACAAGGCTTGGGACTTAAAGCGCCCTTCCCAAAATCGTCCTGCAGTATCATCCTCTTCATTTACATCGCGCGCTATTTTTTCGTTTAAGCAGCGCATAAACCAGCTAATGCTCGTTAAGCGCTCTTTCCAAAGCTGAATTTTCTGTTTTAGATGCTTATTTTCTTCGGCATCTTTAGGGAAAATAGAAGCCCAACGACGGATGATTTCTGCTTCTGACCAAGCCTCAGCTTGCTTATCTTCCACATATAAAACAACATGATAATGGTTGCTCATGATGGCATAAGCACAGACTTTTATAGCAAAGATATCCGCTAAATATTTTAATCGATCGACAATCCACGCTTTACGATGCGAATAATTTTTCTGTGTTAGCTCATCGAAACCACACAAAAAACTACGGCGCACACATCGATTCATGACGTGATAATACGGTGTTGCATTCAAATCAATTTGTTCTGAGCGAGCTAAAGTCATAACTTAAAAAATATCCTTATTACTGAAAGGAATTCTAGCTCAAAAATTTTGGGTGAAGCAACTTAATGTGGCTGTCCTGTATAGTAGTAGTCCTGTATAGTAGTATTAGCGGCTTGTGCTGGTCCAAGGGCTATCCTTAACCCTAAACCGCCAAGGCAATAACTTATGCTCTTGTGCATAGTCTATCCCAACACGAGGACTGGCAATAATTTGCTTCTGTGCAAAATGAATACCACGATCTTCAATCCAAATCCTATCACCAATCAATGAACATCCATCAATCTGCGTGGTAATGCCTAATGCTTGCGACAATACACCTGGTCCTGCAGTTAAGCGTGACTCCACTTTTTTCATATTACGGCGCTTTATCATGGTTGAAATTCCATCAACCGGCTCAACGGCTCTAATTAAAACGGCATGAGGTGTTCCAGCTTGTGCCGTTACTACATTAAACAAATGATGAATGCCATAACATAAATAGACATAGCCAATACCACCTGCTTGATACATCGTTTCTGTACGCGCAGTACGTCTATGGTTATAAGCATGAGAGGCCTTGTCTTCAGCACCTCGATACGCCTCCGTCTCGACAATCATGCCTGCTGTCAATTGTCCGCCAAAGCGCGTGACTAGAAACTTACCCAGCAATGCTTGGCTAATCCCAACCACATCATCGTTTAAATAGAATTTTTGGGTCAATATAGTCATCATAATCAAACTTTAAGTGCGGCAACTTGTTTTTCGTTTTTTGATTGAGCTTGCCTCAATCTTATTTGTTTTTTCAGATTTTTTATTATTTTGATACTGCATTTTAAATCTTTCCTGTGCATGTAAAACGGTACGTGCCTTTTCTTCCCTTACATCAACCATCTCTGCTGCTTGAGTCGCTTTGCTAGCAACCGGCTTATGATTGATAAAGCGCATCATTGTATTTTTACTGGGATCACCGTTTCTTACCATGGTGTGATCACATACTGTTTTTCCAAATCCGTATTTTTCTAATAATTTTTTCCAATGTGTAAGTGAATGGAAATTCCTGATTTCATTTTTTTCCTCTTGCAAAGAGACACCCATGACAGCGTTATAAACACTATGTGCCATATTCGCCATTGCACAGTCTTTTTCAGACTGTACATCATGATCAACCAACATGAAGCTACCACCAGGTCTTAAAATACGACGAATGGCTTTCAAAAAACCATCCATTTTGTCTTCTGGTATATGATGTAAACCAATAAAACAAGTAACCATATCCACACTATTATCTTTCAGTTTTTCACTATCAAAGGGTGCATAATCATTGATCGGCAAAAACTGATCATAGGGCCTTGGAAAACCTGTTTGAATATAATCAGTTAAAGATTCTTGATCGTTTATCACCGTCACAGTACCTGTGACCTTATGATTTTTTCTTAAAGTGCCAATAAACCGACCAGGATAACCTATCTCAACCAATCCATTGATAGTATCCACTTTATTAGATTTATCCTTCATTAAGATTGCAACTTGTTGCCCCAAATCCTGCTTAATGTCACTCAATGAAGATAAAATTCTTGTGGCACTTCCCATAAAGGACGGCATAATTTCAAAAATTCTTTTTTGCAATTCTCTGTAAATGTCTTCATTAGAATCAGCATAAGATAAGATATCATCCATCAATGCAAAGAGTTTATCTTTATCAACACGCTGCAAAACATTATCTAAGAATTTTCCAAATTCTGCTTTCAAGATTGGAGATTGAAAGATGGCTTTATAAAAATTAGCTTCTTTCTTAAAATACTGAGCACTAAATCCACTCTTAAACCTTCCTTCTGGATCGACTTCTTGTTTTTTCTGCGCGACATCATGATAAGTAGGGTAAGATTTTTCAAATTGTTCATTTGAGGCGACAGCTTGATAGGGCAGATAATAAGCACCGCCATGCGCCAAAGTTAAATCAATAGATTTTTTAATCCATTTTTTAGCTTTGATAACTTCATGCACCTTTAATGATTGATTAAAGCATAATACAACTGCAAATCGATCGCCTTGATTTGCATAGCCCATTTTAGAAATTTTGTCTTGTTTTACATAGCGAACAGTTGCATTAATCAATGGAACTTTATTTTTAGTTAATAACTCGCCTAATGCCTTTCTAAAACCATCTAAATTCTCACCTGGAATAAAATATTCTTGTAACCACTCCGATTCACTCTTCGCGTTGTTAAACATAGCATTAATGGGGGGATGCATAATTTCATTCGTGGTTGTTAAACTTTCATTTTTCAACAATCTATTTTTTTCATACTCCCAAATAAGTTTTCTAAAGAGAGGGAATCTTCTTGAGAAATTTACCAATATGCGCTCTAATCGTGTTCCATGAACTGACTCTTTACTAAAGCCTTTTGTTGTTGCATTCTGAGTCGCAGGAACTTCCTCATAGTTAACAGCAATACCTTCACCTAATAGATTTTTAGGATCAATAGATAATCTATACAAATGCATCTTTTTTTCATTATTGTTTTCTACATTCTTTTTAAAATAATCAACGTAATTTTCTGGCTTAACAACAACGCTTCTTTCTACTAAAGATTGATTATCGGTAAGCTCAATTTCAGCATCAAGAATAATACCAAACTGACCGAAACCACCTATCACATAAGAAAATAATTCGTCTTTAGGTGTCAATCTTTGAATTTCACCTTTTGCATTTATAATTCGGATCGCACGAATCGTCTTTGCAATTGTCCCTGTTTTATTCCAGCCATGGATATTGGTACCAATAGAGCCACCAATACTAAACACATTAGAGGCTTGCATCACTTTTACAGCTAATTTTAAGGGGTTTACCGCAAGTTGTAGATCACCCCATGTCGCGCCAGCACCCACAATCACTGTTTTCGCTTTGGCATTGATTTTAATATGATTAAATTGACTCATATCAATAGCAATACTCTTTTCATCTACAGGAATAAATTGCTTTCCTTGACTCCTACCAGCGCCAATCACACTGATCGTTTTATTTGATTGATTCGCTTCTTCTAAAATACGCACCAATGCCTGTTCATTTTCCGGTATTTCAATACATGTTTCTTGTTGATATAAGCCCCCACCTGACACAATATTATTTTTATTTTTTTCTTTAGGTATAAAGTAGAAAGAAACCAGCTGAGGGTTAAAAAGACCAATAAGTGACGCCAGAAATGCCAACATATTTTTCACAGCTAAATCAAATGACTCTGAAGCTTGGGCATTAAGCGTGGTCTTTGAATATGCATTTTTCGACAGTAACGCTCTTGTTTTTGAAAAAAATGAATAACTTACATTAAATATAATATCAGCAAACGCAAAAACAGGAAAAAAAGCAATAAAAATCAAACGTGTTGAAACAAAATCTAGTGATTTAGAGAGCCATGAGGTTGTTTGTTTCAAATGCATATTATCTATCCATCTTGCAGGCAAACTACTCAAACCACCCAATCTAGCGATAGAGAATTTTATATTTGATTTTAAGCTTTGATAAAATGATTTCATGATAAGCATTGCGGTTCCTAATTTAAAAATCGTGCATATTTCTAATACGAATACGATCTTTTCTCAAATTTCGCACCGTTTGATTAAATTCTTTAGTTGTCACATCAATTTCGACAATCTTTTTATTATTAATGTAATTTCGATAGGCATATAACACATCATATCGTTCTAATGGTTTATCATTCGTAACTTCAATTTTAAATTGAATTTTATCTTGCCCTGCTATTTTCTTAAATTTTATATTGTTACGAACAAGTTTGGTGACTATTTTTTGAAACGCTGCATAACGCGGAACAGTAATGTGATAATATTGATTCTGATTGAGTGAATCCGTTTTTTGCCACTGTTCAATGATTTTAATTTCTTTATCAATTTTTTTTAAGTCCAAAAGAGCATCATCTGCCTTAATGAGTAAATGTATTCTGTCAGCAGCTGCATTTTGCGGTTGACTATACCACCAAGCAATGGGAGCAGAAATTGCATGACGACATAGTAATTCTATGGTAACCACACACAGACTTACAACATCAGCCATAGTCTTATTTGGACTTAAGCTAAAAGCATTATATACAATCGACAATTTTGCTAAATAATTAAAATAATAAAATGGCGTATGCTGTAAAAAATTGGCATATTCTGTCACTAAATCAGCAATGCTATCTTGAAAAACTGTTTTATTTTTTCGAGTAAAAACAGGATAAAGCAATAAAGACAGTATCCCTTTTAAAATAAAACTTGCTGTTGTAAATGCGCTGATAAAAATATTCATCAACATATATTCAGAAAAAATCAATTCTGAAGCTGTGTGATGTCGGCGCGCAACACGATAGGAATTAATAAAAATTGCCCACAATCCAAAGAGCTGCCGAAAGAAAGGGAAACGATAAAATGCATGCCCTTCTTTTAAAAATACACCTAATTCTTGCGCCATTTCAACATTACGCCATTCCGGTACTGTCAAATAAGTTTGGTAAAGTTGACGCTCATAGTCTGTATATTTCTGCTTTGTGTTCTGATTTAAGGCTTCAGTATATTTTCCCATGGTAACTTGCTTAAAATACCTTATCCAAAAGAGAAAAGCATTATATGCGAGTAATCACTCACATTCAAGACTTTTGACAGGTCATCTGAATTTTTTAGCTAAAACATCTTTACCAACCGCCAAACTAATGATCTTTATGTAAATATTTTCTAACAACTTAGCCCTGCCCCTTCCAAATATCCAATCATCTACTATTATTTGTCTTTGCTAACTTAGTTGTTTAAAATGTGCACATCCCAAAAAACATGCAAACAAAAATTTCACATGCTGCAATTTATTCTTTCTCATAAATCAGATTTCCAATTTGAGCCCAATCACTCTCATCAAAATATCTACAATGAGATTCAACCGCTCATCACCTTGGCAGAACAAGAATATATGGGTATTGAAATTGACAAAAAGCAAGTTGAAGCATTCCTAGAAGCGATAGGCTCCCAACTGCTCTCTGATGTACAAAATTCAGCGCATACAGTACCAGATGCCCTGAAAGCGCTTGCCTGTTTTTATATGCTAAGCCAGACTCAACTTTTATTAGAAAAAACAAGAACTGCATTTTCAAAATACCAATCACAATTTGAGCAATTTCGATATTTGGGTGATCCAACAGAAGAAAATGCAGAAAAATATGACACCTTGGGTGCAAGTGCCTTTGCTTCTAAAAAATTAGCAGATGAAGGCAGCAAAGAAATTTTACAACAACTCGCTACTTGCGAAATCATATTTCCCAATACCTTAAGTACTTACCCTGAACTCTCTAATCTGTTAAGAATCCGCATTGCAGATTTTAATGATTATTTTGTATCTAATATCGCCTATTATCGCATGCTCAATAATCACGGCTGTCAACTCTTTGCAGAAGATATGCATGCATTTGTTGAACAGAAAAATGCCAGACATCAAAAACTAGGTGGTCTTTTTAATGGTAAAGTGATCTGCAACCCAATGCCCTCTTCCATTGCCTTACTAGATCCAATTGCTTTTGACACACTTTCTCTAGAGATTAAAGATATCCAAACAGGATACAAGCCACGCACACAATTTTATATTTATGCAAATGTAAATTTTTCTCATTGCATGGCTTTAGATATTGAAAGAGAAGAGGATGGAACACTCCACATTCTTTCTTTTGATTCCGCACAGCATATTGCACAATATTATTTACTAGAAAAACTGACTACTTTTTTAGAGAAAAATAAAATTAATTTTAAAATCACTGCTTGCCAAAGCGGACTACAACGCTCAATGATCAATTGTGAGATCTTCAGCCACCTGTTCTTGCAAGATAGCGCTAAAGTACATTTAGCGCCCTTTATGGCCAAGCTAGCAGAAGTTGAACAGCCTACTTTTTTCAGCATTACACCCCGGTTTATAAAATCTTATACTCCTTTATCAAAAGTCAAATGGTGCTCTGTAACTGATTTACAATTTCCAAAATTACTACTGAGTCGACACGACTTATCAAAACTTGAAATGGATATTCATACACTCGGCCAAAGGCTGGGCAAAATTCGCTTAGGTGATGATCCACATTTATTCACTGCAAAAGAATTATATCAGGCACATAAAGAAGCCTTTATACATCATCAGCAAAATAGATATATTGAGGGAAAATTTAATCGTTTTTATCAGAAAATCAAAAAGACATTAGCTATTTTTGATATTGAAACGCTTAAAGAACACTATAAACGTAACGATACAGATCCAACACCAACCGAATATTTAGCATTACGATTAGCAGCATCGGGTCAAAGACCAAAGTCTTTGATGGAACAGCTCATTACTTATCTTGTTGCACAACCCAATGGCAGCCAAAATCTAGATGTACAAGATGATAATATTCAAAAAAGAAAAACAGCGCTACACTGGGCATTAGACAATGGCAATGCAATCCGTGCGGCTATGCTGATAGTTGCAGGATGCAAAGTAGATATACCAGATGCACAGGGAAAAACAGCAAAATCTATTTACGCAGAATCAAAGGTTAAGTCGATACAAGATAATCCTATCTTGCGACAAAAATTAGGATAAGTAAGCTTTCCTTCCCTATAGTTGGGGATCTTTCTTTTTTCAATATGCTATTAAGCTTATAAATAAAGGATAACTGTGATAATGCACACAGGCGCTTCGTTTAAAAATCTGTTATCATAATGAGCATCTTAAAGACATATATTGATCTGGGTTCGACATGTTTGAAAATATTGACCCCGCACTGCTTTCCCGTATCCAATTTGCTTTCACCATAAGCTTCCATATTATTTTCCCCTCTTTTACTATCGGCCTTGCAAGTTGGTTAGTAGTAATTGAAGGTCTATACCTAAAAACAAAGCATCCTATTTATAAAGAAATTTATCGTTTTTGGGTAAAAATTTTTGCTATTTCATTTGGTATGGGCGTCGTATCTGGTATTTTCATGTCTTACCAATTTGGTACCAACTGGTCCGTCTTTTCTGACAAAGTAGGTAATGTGATTGGGCCACTCATGGGTTATGAAGTGCTCACTGCTTTTTTCCTCGAAGCGTCCTTCTTAGGAATCATGCTTTTTGGCTGGGAACGGGTGAGCAGAAAAATGCATTTTGTTGCGACACTCATTGTCGCCATTGGTACACTGACTTCTGCATTTTGGATTTTATCGGCAAACAGCTGGATGCATACACCGACTGGTTTTCGTGTTGACACTGATGGCTTATTTTATACAACCAGCTGGATGTCTGTTGTTTTCAACCCCTCCTTTCCCTACCGCTTTGCCCACATGGTTATTGCCTCCTATCTTACAACAGCATTTGTTGTTTCAGGTGTTGGCGCTTGGTACCTTTTAAAACATACTTATGTTCATCATGCTCGTATTATGTTCGCAATGGGGATGTTAATGGCCGTTTTTGTCGTGCCACTTCAAATTATGATCGGTGATATGCATGGTATAAATACCTTAGAACATCAGCCTGTTAAAGTCATGGCAATGGAAGGTATTTGGGATAAAGAAAAAGGCGCTGGATTACGTCTCTTTGGTTGGCCAGATGAAAAAACCGAAAGCACAAAATATAGTGTTGAAATTCCCAAACTTGCAAGCTTGATTCTCACCCATTCTCCAGAAGGCGAGCTCATGGGACTCAAGCATTGGCCCGCCGAAGAAAGACCGCCTGTTGCCATTGTATTCTGGTCATTTCGCGTGATGGTAGGCATTGGTCTGCTCATGATGTTGACGGGTGTATTTGCCGTTATCCTCTTTTTCAAAAAGAAGCTCTTTACAACACGCTGGTTTCAACGCTGGTGTATTGCCTTAACACCCGCAGGCTTCATTGCAATACTTGCAGGATGGTTTGTCACTGAAATAGGTAGACAGCCCTATTTGGTATACGGCCTGCTTCGTACCAAAGAAATGATTTCGCCAGTTGATCCTGCTTTAGTTGGTATATCACTCTCTATTTTTGTCGTCGTATATACTATTATCTTCGGCTCTGCGCTTTATTATATTCTTGGACTTATCAAAAAAGGTCTAGATATTGGTATCTGGGAAGAGACCTATGGTCAACATGGCCTGAAAAGACCTATTTCAATCAGCGATATTTTTCCAAAAGCATTAAGAGGAGCAAATGATGTTTGAAGAAATTCTCAAGCACTTACCCCTCATCTGGGGTGGCCTCATTGTATTTGCAATCTTTCTATATGTTTTGTTAGATGGCTTTGATATCGGTATTGGCATTTTATTTCCCTTTGCGCCAGAGGATACATGTCGCTCAAAAATGATGAATTCTATTGCCCCTTTTTGGGATGGTAATGAAACCTGGCTGATCTTAGGGGGGGGCGGTTTATTAGCAGCCTTTCCACTCGCTTATGCCATCTTGGCTTCTGCCTTATATTTACCCATTATCTTTATGCTCGTTGCACTTATTTTTAGAGGTCTTGCCTTTGAATTTAGATTCAAAGCAAGCCTAAAATCACGTGTTATCTGGGATTATTCTTTTCACTTTGGTTCCTTATTTGCAGCCTTTTGCCAAGGCATTATTTTAGGCGCCATTATTCAAGGCATCTCAGTAGAAGGGCGATCTTTTTCTGGCGGTGCTTTTGACTGGCTCACCGCTTTTTCTTTAATGACAGGTTTGGCGATGATTGTAGGCTATAGCTTATTAGGCTGCACTTGGCTCATTCTGAAAACCGATGATATTACGCAGGCATGGGCACGTAAAACAGCACTTTATATTTTAGCCTACTTCATCTTCTTTATGGCAGTTGTCAGTTTATGGACGCCCTACTTGAATTCCCATCTCTATGAACGTTGGTATACATGGCCTAATATTATTTATCTTTCACCCATACCACTTGCTCTGGGTATTTGTTTTATAGCTTTTATTCGCAGCATAAAGAATAATAGCGAGCGCATGCCCTTTTTCTTAACCATTTTCATGTTCATGCTTAATTTTGCTGGCTTAGTAGTTGGGCTATGGCCTTGGATAGTGCCTTATCAAATTTCATTTACCAAAGCTGCTGCAGCACCTGAATCGCAATTGTTCCTCATTTCTGGTGCAATTTTCATACTACCCATTATTCTTGGTTATACAGCCTATTCTTATTATGTATTTCGTGGAAAAGTGAGTCATGAACAAATGTATTAACATTATCACAGCGAAAATTCAAATAGCGCTTCGCTCTGCTAAAGCGTTTGCTCAAGCTCAATCATCGATGACTACTTGGGCTTGGTTTATTGGTTTATGGCTTGCAAGCTTGGTCGGATTTTCTCTTTTCGTTTATGGACTCAAAGCAATCGCTAAGATTGTGCTGCCATAAAGATAAAATTGCGGATGAGCGAATCATAATGCCTCTACCCATTTTGAGAGAGACTAGCCGAAAGTCTAGTGAGGGTTATCAATATTCTAAAAAATCCATCTGCTCACTTTTGTGAACCTCTTCCCTTGACTTCAAGGGAAGAAAATCATTCACTTCGTCATTTCTTAACTAACAGGTATTTGTTGATAGTAGTGTACTTGAGGTTTACATTATTGCATATAAAGCACTACCAGCTCTAATCCCATACTTAAGACCAAAATAAACCAGCATTAATCCAGCACCAAAAGTAATAAGTTTAATGAAGCGATTACTAAAGAATCGTTTTCCAACCTCTAATAAACCACTTAATAATACGCCCCACAATAAGACCCCTACAATAATTGCTGAATTCTGAAATAAACTCATCGCATGGCTTGTATAAGCATCTGGCTGATAACTTGCTGCAAAAATACTGATCCAAAACATAATGCCAATGGGATTGGCAATCGAAACAACAAAACCGGTCATCAATCCACTCAAATAGGAATGCGTGGCAGATTTTTCTGAAAAATTAACATCAATGCTTTTTGTTTTAAGTAGAGATTTAATACCCAAATAGATGAGAACGATAGCGCCTAAAAGCGCACAAATATTCATAATGACGGGAGATTGCGTTAATAGACTCAAACCAAAGGTTGCCATGATAAGGCAAAGCGTATTACCAAAAGCACCACCAACGCGAACAATAAAAGCACTTAAGAAACCATGATTTAGGCCTCTTCGAATCATTTCTAAAGACACGGGGCCTATGGGAGCAGCTAAAGTGACACCTAAAATAATTTTCTCTAACAACATGCACTACCCCTAAAATAACCACTTTTGTACAAAAATTATTCTAAAATTTACTAATTATGCTATTTTCTAGTTAGAAAGAATAGAAAAGTTAGACGGATGGTAATTTAGAGAAATACCAGATTAAATACAACAGCTAAATGAAAATATATTTTTCTTATCCATTAAGTGTGGCTACAAAGATGATAGATACCCCCTTCACAGATGAATTTTCGATGTTGTTAGCTCCACTTATCTCACAATAATCGTGTATTTTGTATACACAAGAACCCTCGCCACCTAATCAAAGCATCATCTATTGTGGGTATACACCTAAATTGCATGCACGCAGAGTGAAGGCAAGAAATGAGGTAAATCGTTACAATTTGCATAAGTAACTTATTCAACCCTATCATTGGCGGGATACTTAATCGCATTTAAAGCCATTTTTTCTAATACTGCCCGCTTCAAATCAATATTAACCATATCTGCAAAACAAACCAAATAAAGCAATATATCTGCAACTTCCTCACTAATTGCTTGTTTACGCTGGAGATCATGATGCGCTACCTCAGCCTCTGTAGAAGATAGCCATTGATAGATTTCTACCAACTCAGCTACTTCCACAGAAAGCGCCATCAGTAAGTTTTTAGGATTGTGGTAGGGCTCCCAATTCCTCATTTTTGCAAAAGATCTAATTTTTTCTTTTAACTCATTAAAATCAATAATATCATTCATTATTTTCACTCATACCAATTATCTTTGAATTTGAAAAATTACTATACACTGGCACAGATTGTATGTTAAATAGTGCTCTATGAGTATTATATTCGTATCCCCTACATTGCTAGCCCATAATCTAGCCTTTGCCCCCTTAGCTTATGCTAAGCGCATTGTTACACCTCGAAAGCCCCGCTAGGGCGCACTAACACACCATCTTTTTTTATTTTATATAGCTAAGTTTGAAGTTTCTTCAAAACTTTCATATTTGTATACTCTGAAATTGGAGCACAAGTTGATGTCTCATACTATTTCTCCTACTGCACCTCGTAGATTAGGAATATTACAAACGACCTCATTGGTCACCGGAAATCTCGTTGGTTCTGGCGTATTTTTGCTGCCCGCCACCCTTGCTCTCTTTGGTAACTTAAGCCTAATTGCCTGGCTATTAACTGGATTAGGTGCCCTAATGCTCGCCTGGCTCTTCGCCCAAATGAGCTTATCTTCCCCTCAGAATGGTGGCCCCCATCATTTTGTGACAGAAGCTTTTGGTAAAAAATATGGCTACTGGGTTGCTTGGGGCTATTGGGTTCTCTCCTGGATTTCAAATGCTGCTTTGATTGTTGCAGCAGTAAGTTACATTGGCCCCTTACTCGGCAATCTTTCTAGTTTTCAAATCTTAGCACTAGAATTAGGTATTCTTTGTGTAATCACCTTGATTAATATATTAGGCATTCAAATAGCTGGTAGATTTGAGTTTATAATGACAACTTTAAAGCTCATACCTTTGGTTTGTATTCCGCTTGCAGGTCTCTATTTTATAGATTGGTCAACGCTGTCTTTTAGCCTACCTGAAACAGGAATGAAAGTTGATGGACTCAAAAGTGCGATGTTCTTAACAATCTGGGCATTTGTAGGACTAGAAACAGCAACCGTTACTGGCGGAGAAATTAAAAATCCTACTAAAACCATTCCTTTTGCAACCTTGTGTGGGACAGGTCTCGCACTCTTAGTCTATTTATTAGGTAGCTTTGTCATGCTTAATTTGCTAGGTGCAGAACCACTCAGCGTTTCTAAAGCACCTTACGCTGATTTGGCAGGCCTATTATTTGGTGGCAGTTGGACTACGCTAATCGCAATCGCAGCAATTATCTGCTGTTTAGGTTCATTTAATGGTTGGACAATGGTTGTTGGCAGAATTGCTCAAGGCGCTGCTGACCAAAAACTCTTCCCTAGTTTTTTTGCTAAAACGGATAAGAATGGTACTCCTGTTATCAGCCTTCTGATATCCGCATCCTGTACATTACCAATGTTGGTACTCTCTCTTAGGGAAGATCTGATCAGTCAGTTTAACTTAATCATTGACGTATCCATTACACTTATTTTATTAATTTATGCAGCATGCATTTTTGCCTTTTTCAAATTATTCTATAAAAAAATACAAGCACAACATATTTTGATTGGAACAGGAAGTTTATGTTTTGTATTTTTCTCCATTTGGGCAGCAGGTATAAAAATGATTATGCTATCGCTCACTCTCTTAATATTAGGATTACCAATGTACCTGCTACAGAAAAAGAAGGATGCTCTTTATCGCACGCAGAATCCAAAGCTAACAACCAATACTTGAAACACAGACACGATAGTCACAGCCTTTGGTTTTTCTTTATAATGAACTATCAAAGGCTCGTCTCTACTTATTTGCAAAATACTGAATTTTACTGTATTACTTGACATAGAACTTATCTTTCCTGCTGATACAGACAGGACTTTATGTCAAGGAGCAAAAAAAATGACAATAAAAAAAGAAGCGTTAGAAGCTATTCAAGTAGAGTTAATAGGTCGGCTTAGTGCATTAACGATTGCGGCACAAGAAGGTAGCATAGAAAAAGATGAAGCTTTTTATCGTGATCAAAGTTTAGCAGCAGAATTGCTGCACAACGTCAATGAAGCTATTCTTTCTTTTTTCAAAACTCCCTATTGGATCTGGCAAAATATAACCGACATTCAAAATACTTGTAGAAATAGTTTCCATAATCCAGAACTTGAACGCTACCGCAGTGAATATCTCTTCCCATTTATAACCGAGGCTATTAAAGAAAGAAAGGCAATCTGTTCTAATGCCATTGCCAGCATAATTAAAATACATGCTGGTGAAACAGAAGAAGTTGCTATCTCTCCTTTTTTGCTCTCTTTTTTTGAACTTGATAAAGATAATGAGAAATTACAGGAAAGATTATCCCACATTCCTTTACAGAAATTTTGTTCCACACTCATTCAAGAATTATTAATTGATAGAGCAACAGTGCACGCACAGCTCGGCCTGGGATTGTCTAAAACGCTCCCCATACATGGCAGAGAAAGCGACATTTATAAAGAAATCTTACAAGCAAGAAATGCTTTTGCGACACGAAGGCACGGCCCCGTTGAATTCATACCCAGCCCTCGCCTTATGTTTGCAATGCGCAATGCACATTCACAACCGAATACGCCTCATAAAGGATTAATTTCTGAAAATGAAGTAATGCATCCTTTGTCACAATCTATGCCAAGCACTCCTACTCAGGTATTTATTACCACACCACAACTTAAAAAGGCCTCTTCTTCTGATGAAGTACTCCCCTCTACAAAAGAACCAGATACTGTGCTTACCTTTAAAAGCAGAACTGTCGTACCTTCTTTAGAGGCCCACTTCGAACGCCTTCAAATTGGTGGTGGTAAAAAAACAACAGAGACTAGCAAAGCTCCCTCCATAACGGATAAAAAGAGCAAACGCACAATAAAAAAATAGTTTCCTGCTTTTCATTCGCCACAAAAAAAGTTGGTTAACCAATTATTGTGGCGAATTGCGTTGAAAATTCCTTGAAATTCATACAAATTAGGTTAGACTACTCAGCATTCATCCAATTGTTTTCAAATCTATCAAATGGGATCCCCCTCTTTGATTTTTGATATAATAATTGAATATTACAGTTATTTTGGGATATGCATGGAAAAGACATTTTTTACACTGATTGAAGGTTACCAAGTCTTTAGAGAAAAATATGCTATCGGTGATAATTCTATCATGCGATATCTATCTCAAAACGGCCAACAACCGCAAGCGATGGTAGTAGCCTGCTGCGATTCCAGGGTTGATCCTGCTTTAATCCTACAATGTGATCCTGGTGATTTATTTGTTACTCGAAATGTAGCGAATATTGTACCCCCTTTTGAAAAAGACGATAGGCACCATGGTACCAGTGCTGCTTTAGAGTTTGGCATCTGCTTTCTTAAAGTACAGCATTTAATCTTATTAGGACACAGTCAATGTGGTGGAATACAAGCTCTATTCAATGAGGCTCCCTTAGAACAAGATGATTTTATATCTAACTGGGTCTCTATCATTAAAAAGAGCAAGAAAAATGCTCAAGACATCGATGAGCTTTCAAAACGTGCGCTCAACGCATCATATGAAAACTGTCTGACTTTTCCTTGGATCAAAGAAAGAGTGGAGAATAAAACCCTCTCTATTCATCTATGGTTTTTTGATATTAAAAAAGGCAAAATTTTTGTCTATTCACCCAGTTCACAACAATATGAACCACTGAGTGAGCAACACCCTTCTATATAGTCTGCACAATCGTTTTTTATTTTGTAATGAACACTTGGATTTATGTCAAATCTCTGTTAAAAAATCAAAACCTAATAATAGTAACGACTTGTCCTCTAAACCTCCTCTTGTGTAGAGCACATAGTTACACATAATAAAAAGCTAAGTCCTTATGCCATTAACCTTAGAAGAAAAACAACGCGTTGATCAATCCACCACAAAGCTACTAAACAAACTTCTTGTCACCGGAAGAGCTGCATTTCAGCTTACAATCCAGGCATTAAGACAAACCGTATTGGGTACAAACTCTACCTCAAAGCCTGTACCTACAGCCATCCAAATCCGTATACAAAAAATAAAAACACTATTAGATTCCGCAAAAAACCAATTTCCCGCCAATATTCAAACGCAAAATGAATTTAAAAACAGAGTAAAACGGCTTGTTAAGCAAAAAATTTATTTTTATAGAACACTGACAACAGCTCAGAAAAAAGCATACGTCATTGAACAACGAAAACCTCTTTCTTTTGTAGAAAAGAATCAATATGCAATGCTTGTGCAAGAGACGCTGGATAAAATTCGTATCACGAGTAGACGCGCTTTTTCACTTATTATTCATGCTCTAAAAAAAGAAGTATTAAAAGAGCCAATAACAATAAATAAAAAAATTCATCCAGAGCTACTTGCAGGTGCACAACGTGTCAAAGAACTGATCACCGATGTAGAAGATTTATGGATCCCGCTCAATCCCACAAAAGCAGACAACCCTGCCTATGTGTTCAAAACTCTATTAAAGCAGAAAGAATTTTCCAGTATTGTAAAATACAAAACACAAGAATGGATCAAACAATTAGAAAATTTATCACGCAAAGAAAAATCTGCATTAGCAAAACAACACCGTGCACACATCGAAGCGCAAAAAAATAGAGCCACAGTAAATCATCTCAAACCACGCCAAAGCTCTGTGGAAAGTGAGGGCTATGTAGAAGAAAGAGCACAATGGCGTATTAACTTGATGTTTCCTATGGAAGGTGATGGTTTAAGTGAAAATGAGATGTGTCTACTCGCCAGTATTATCGATCTAGAAAAATATCCTTGGGGCTATGCGCAATTATTAACCGCCGATATTCCTTTAGCGCAATGGTTAAGTTCAGAATCTATCAATAATTTACTCATGGCGGATAAATTAAATTTTGGCACGCATGGTGCCCTATTAACAGAACCTAGTCAGGAAGAAAAAGATTCGCTCCAGACATTAGCGCCTTTTATCTTAAGCAATCAATTGAGTGTAAGAAAAGCTTTAGATACTTATATCTCAGAAGAAGCAAAACAGGCGCTTTTAGCACCAGAGTTCATTGCTCGAGCAACATCATCTACACTCAATGATAACGATTTTGCACTACTCATCAGCATGAATCTGTCTTTAAACAACGAGGATGAGC
Organism: Candidatus Berkiella sp.; assembly: GCA_050252335.1. GTDB lineage: Bacteria > Pseudomonadota > Gammaproteobacteria > Berkiellales > Berkiellaceae > Berkiella_A. Next base: position 32,620 of record JBFWLB010000014.1, read on the forward strand.
CAGATGAATTCTCTGACAATATATCCAACAACTATAGTGATGAGAGCGATGAATATGAAGAGAGTGAGAAAAGTGAAGAGAGAGACAACGATACAGATGATTATTCTGACTTTTTCCGCTATCCAAAAGCAAAGCCTTGGAGATAAAAGTAGATTTGTGAACCAAGATTTAAGCTTTAACTGCTATTCTAATATGTATTGATGCATAGTAAGTAACTGTCTTTTTCTTCGTTCGCAAAGCGAACATTATTGCCTCTACCAATTTTGGGAGAGGATGCTTCGAAGAAGCAGGTGAGGGTTTTATATGATTAGAAAAAAATTAATCACTGCACTTGATGAAGGATAATACTTGGACTAAACGGAATTTATTTTTAAGATTGGCACGTATTTCTTAGATTTTTAAACCCTCACCTGGCTTTCAGCCATCCTCTCCCAAAATTGGTAGAGGTATTTTGATTCGCTCCACTCATCGATAAAAGAACACTGAAATGAATCAAGTAGTAGGAGAGGCCATATCGCTCCCCCCCCCTACTCGCTTTTGCATTCTCTACTTAGCAACAAACGATAAGACTGTAAATACTATGGACGAAGCTTATAAGATGCTTCATTCACCGTCTTCACATCTTCAGGATAGAAAAATTCAGGATTTTGATTCATCATCTTTCTGGCATAAGTATGGGTTAACTTTAGATGTTGCTCCAATTCTTTAGCATCCATAGGCTTATCTGCTTTAGAAGCCAACAATTCTGACAGATGCTGCTCTAACTCTGGCAGAGTTTGATGGTATGGCGCATTTATGCCTAATAATTTACTCCATCCACCTGCAAGAGATACCTTTTCCTTAACCGGCACACCTTCTTTATTTAATTGGAAATTCAATTTCATTTGACCGAAAAAGCCTTGCAGCATTACGTCAAACAAGAAGTAACTTGTTAAAGCAATTGCAGCAAATGCAAATACGCTCACAGCAAAACCCACAACCACAAGCGGAAAAACAACATGCGTTGCATACATCATGAAAGCCATAAAGGCAGTTTTACTTAAAGCATAAGTCCATGGGAAGCGATGATTTAAACGAGCGTTATTCATCACAGGTTTTAAAGATATAGAACTATCAGGCGTTGATGTAGGCTCATCATCACCTGCTTGACTACCTGGTTGATCTTCTGGTTCAGAGGGTTCTATATCTTCTTCATACTGAAGAGCAAAGTGCGGAATACGAATTTGCTCGTCTTCTGGAACCTCTGTTACATTTGGTTCATTCTTAAATAATATCTCATGTGCATTTGCCACAGAGGTATTTTCTGCCAACATTCTTAATTGCTGTGAAGATGGCAATTCGGCTTTCTTTTTCAAAACGCCATGGCGAAATATATTATAAACACTCCAATCACCACAGGTCATACCCTTTTGAATTTTAGATTCAGCACGAACAAACTTTGCTTTTTCAGACGTGTGATTCAATATAAAATCACCACATGCAGCCTCAACCGTGTCATGATAACCTGTTTTGGTGCCCAATGAATCAAAATGCTGTAATTGAATACTCTTTGCATCTAGTGGTAAAGCCCAATTAGACAAGATGGCATCATTTGTATCCTTGTCACGATGATTTAACAATATTTGCTTCTGCTCTAAAATAAAATTCCTAACATTATTAACCCGAACACGCAGCTCTTTTTCTTCACCACTACCTGTTTTGTTTTCACCAGTGCTTTCGCTATGTTGTTGATACGCTTCATACAAGGCTCGATATTGTTGTTCATTAAGGCTTGAGAACTTCGCCAACATTGAAGTCCAATGACCATTGTTATGATTAATATAAAAGCCAAGTTCAATATTTTTTTCAGGTAATTTTTTGATTTTATTTGCAATAAGATACGCAACGACATCTAACATTCTCTCTTGTAGATTGCTGCCAATTGATTGCTGCGAGACCGCCGCTTGGTCATCTGTAATTTCAGGGCACGTAAATGCCATGAAAAGAGCATTATTGTCTGTTCTAATCAAATGTCCTTCTTCAAAGGCACCAAAATTCCAGTGATTATCTTGTGCAGGCTCAACACCTTGATGTTCAATACCTTTAGACTTTAAATATGCTAATAAATAGCTTCTGGATAAATCTTGCAAGTTAACATTATCTAAAAATTTTGTGGTATCTGCACTCATCTAATCACTCCGCGCATTTATTGCATTAAAAAGGATCTTCGCAAAAAGATTTAAGTTTGTAACATATATTAAATATGCGCTCAAGGCTATATCGAAAAAATACTCCTAGATTGATAAAAAATCTAAACTTTACAGTTCAAACACTATCATATTGCGAATAGTCTACGTCTCAGCATCCATGATAGACATTTCTAATCTCTTGATAAAAATACTAACAACTGCAATAAAAATGCCAGTTAATCAACTTATTTTTAATTAGATTTCTCATATTTAATTGAGTTTATCTGCTATTTACAAAGGATCATCTTAATTCAATAGCCTTTTTTGGGGGTTATTCATAACATTTCATTTTTGAAAAAACACTGGGGATTTACATGAAAAAATCAAAATTAATCGAACAAAAACTGAATCAATTGTTTCAACATCAAAAAGAAAATCAAGGACTACTAAAGCCTTATGCTTTAGAAGAATCTTTTTTCTCAGAACAAGATTGGAAACATATAATGAAAAATTTTAAACTACCTTCTGCGGATCAACAGCGCGGCTATCAACTCTCTTTCTTAGATGATTTAATTTGTAATGAGCAATGTTTAACGCAATTGTGTGAGGACTTAAGGCAATTAACAGCGCTGAAAAATCAACTGGTCGAATTTATGCATCAAGTCGTTGCTCAACAACAGGAAATGCTGCATCACTTGCAATTAAATACACTTTCCCATAAACACTAACACACTGTAACGTTAGTCTTTAAATAGAATTCCTGATGAGCGCAGCGAATCAGTTTTCTCACTTTTGTAAAGGGAGACGCCCGTGCAGCGCAGCTGTACGTGCAGAGGGATTTAGCTGTTTGAGCTTAGCCCCCCCCAGCATAAATCCCCCTTGCGCACTTGCTAGTGCGCATCCCCCTTCAAAAAGTGGGATTCTGATTCGCAATGCCCATCAATAAGAAAGAGGCTTGATTTGGGATGAATCATCAGAGCTGTTCCCTACAAGATGTTATTAAAAAGACTTGAATTTCAATATTTTCTGCTCTTATTCTAGACTCGCTATGATGACAATCTAGTATAAATTCGTGGGGATTGTTCAGCCTACGAGTGAGAGCAGAACACTTCCTTTGAGTATCATTTTCACAAAGCATTATAAAAATATAGATACCATTTATCAGAATTAAAGAACCATCTGTCACTCTACCTTTGAATGCAACAAAAAAAATCACAATAAATATCAATTAATTGTAAAAACCCTCTCACATAAAACCTATTTTTTCTTATTTATCTACTTAGATCATCAATAATTAAAATGTATAATATGGCTATTTTAAATCTTAATTTATCATTTATTTGAGGTCATTCATGTCAGCATCAGGCGCTCGCCCATCAAACACAATCAATATTTCTAGTTCTATTTATGCAAAAATGGAACCCATCAAAGCAGAAAAAAAGCTAAAGGCTGCACTTAAAGCACAATACGAAGAAAGCGGCTATCAACCCAATCAATTATGGCTTTTAAGAGAATCACGTGTTGATGGCTGTTTAACTTTATCCAGTATAGAACGGCAAGAAAATGGATCCTATAAAGGCTTCGATCGTAGGTATGCTTTAGTAGAAACCAGTGAGGGTGTTTTTGCATGGACCAACGTAAGTGATGAGGCAACACTACATGCATTACAACAAGAACAAAAAATTGTTTTTATGAATATGCACACAGCTCGCAAAGTGAAAAACATCGAACTTTGTACTTTATTGTTTGATAGTTTTAAAGCGATAGGCTTCTTAGCTGAAGATTATTTAGACCCTTCACCACAAGAGAGCTCTAGAAACAGCATATATATCCATGTTTCACAATGTAATTACATACAAAACCAACTTGATCATCTTCCTGAAACAGAATCCTCTTCTGCTGAAATCATTGAAAGACTTAAACGCACAACAAGAGAACTTGCAAAACAACATGAAGATCAAATATGTCCTATTAGCTTTGAAAAGCCTGAGAGCGTTGCCGCCATCTCACAAACCCCTCATTTATATAATCGAAAAGAACTACAACGTTGGGTTGCTGAAAGTGGCAGCGATCCTATGACTCGAGCCCCTATCACAATGCAAGATATCCTTCACACGCGCGCCCCAGAAAAAATGCATGTGGCTTTAGAAGAGGTAACACGCCGGATAGCAATGCGTCATATGAAAAGTACTTAGTTTTCATATCAAATTCAACTGACTTTTATTAGCTACCATGAGTTTATTTCACCTTTCTCATGATAGTCAGTTGATTAATTGGTAGCCTAGCATTTCAAAAGTCGTTAAAATTTGCCTCTTTGAAATAAAACGCATTTATGATGTAGATGAATCAAGAGGGCAAGGCTATTAGTATTTCAATCTCAACTCCAAATCAAAGTGTCTCCCCCACTAAACATTTGTTTATAGAAACATGGGGCTGCCAGATGAACGAATACGATTCCAAACGTATGGCAGAATTACTAAAGGCAACTCATGGGTTGGAGTTGGTTGACACACCAGAAAAAGCAGATGTACTTCTAATGAACACCTGCTCTATTCGAGAAAAAGCACAAGAAAAGATTTTTTCCCGTTTAGGGCAATGGCGCCCCTTAAAAGAATCCAATCCTAAGGTCATTATTGGTGTAGGTGGCTGCGTCGCAAGCCAAGAAGGTAAAGCAATACGCCAACGTGCACCTTATGTTGACGTGGTATTTGGCCCTCAAACCCTACATCGACTCCCTATGCTGATAAACCAAGTATTACATAATGGTAAGCCTGCGATTGATGTCAGTTTCCCAGAAATTGAGAAATTTGATAAGTTACCGGATCCCACTGCAAAAGGCCCAACAGGTTTAGTCTCTATTCAAGAAGGTTGCAGCAAATACTGCACTTACTGCATCGTGCCTTACACACGTGGCGAAGAAATTAACCGCCCCTTTGATGATGTGATTGCGGAAGTTGCTGTCTTAGCCGCTCAAGGCGTAAGAGAAGTGACTCTATTAGGCCAAAATGTAAATGCTTATCGTGGTGTGCGTCATGACAACTCCATCGCTGATTTAGCGCTTTTAATTCGTTATGTTGCACATATTGATGGCATAGACCGCATACGTTTTACAACCTCACATCCCACAGAATTCTCTGATAGCTTGATTGAAGCTTACCGAGATGTTCCTGAATTAGCGAATCATTTACATTTGCCTGTGCAAAGCGGAAGTGATCGAGTACTGACCCTCATGAGTAGAGGCCATACTGCTTTAGAATACAAATCGAAAATCAAAAAATTACGTGCTGTAAGACCTGATATTTGTATTTCAACAGATTTAATTGTCGGCTATCCTGGCGAAACAGATGAAGATTTTGCTCAAACGATGGATTTGGTTGAAAAAATAGGTTTTGATATCTCCTACAGCTTTATGTATAGCGCAAGACCAGGCACCCCGGCTGCCACCTTACCCAATCCTGTTCCTGAAGAAATTAAAAAGCAACGCTTACAAATCCTACAAGCGCGCATTTTGCAACAAGCAGCTGCAATCAGCCAGCAGATGATAGGCACAACACAACGCATTTTAGTAACGGCACCTTCGAGGAAAGATCCTACTTTCCTATCTGGTAGAACAGAAAACAATCGTGCTGTTAATTTTAAGGCGCCTAAGCACTTAATTGGTCAATTTGTAAACGTGCGCATTACAGAAGCCTTACCAAACTCACTTCGAGGGGAACTGCACGAGACGTGTGTTTCATAAATAGCTGAATTAAAAGGAAAAGATGGCCACACTGCTTTTATTTAGCTTTTCAGCGAGATATAAAAGGTATATGCTTAGATCTATAAGGTTGTTAAGTGAATAATGATTTATTTGAACCCTTGAACAGTAAAATTACGTCCAGTGAAATCTCTCTAACACCCAGCGATAACCATCGACTTATGAACTTGTGCGGTCGATTTGACGAACATCTTCGACAAATCGAAAAACGCTTGCACGTCGAAATAAACAACCGTGGCCATATTTTTCAAATCATTGGTGAAGAAAATACAGTTAAATTAGCAAGCAATTTTATTAAAACATTGTATGAGCAAACCAAAAGCAATCATGAGCTAACGCCTCATCATATCCATCTCTTACTACAACAGTTACAACAAAAGCTACCTGAGACATTACCTGTTACAACAACAGGATCTCAAAATACACCCAAACAGGAAAAGCCTCAAACACTGATTAAAATTAAGTCTGGAACCTTTAGAGCACAGAGTAAAAATCAAGAAAATTACATTAAGAGCATCCTTTCCTGCGATATTAATTTTGGCGTGGGTCCTGCGGGAACCGGCAAAACCTATTTAGCCGTCGCTTGCGCTGTACAAGCTTTAGAGCAAGATCAAGTCAAAAGGATTTTATTGGTACGCCCCGCTGTCGAAGCAGGAGAAAGATTAGGATTTCTACCTGGTGATTTGGCTCAAAAAATAGATCCCTATTTAAGGCCGTTATACGATGCGCTCTACGAAATGCTAGGTTTAGAACGTACGCTCAAATTAGTTGAGCGCAATGTAATTGAATTAGCACCACTTGCTTACATGCGTGGCCGCACACTGAATGATTCCTTTATCATCTTAGATGAAGGGCAAAATACAACGCCTGAACAAATGAAGATGTTTTTAACACGTATTGGCTTTGGCTCAACCGCTGTTATTACAGGTGATATCACTCAGGTTGATCTTCCTCATGGACATTATTCGGGCTTACGTCACGTCATTAATGTATTAAGAGAAACAGATGGCATCAGCTTTACCTTCTTTGATTCTCGTGATGTTGTACGGCACCCCTTAGTTCAAAAAATTATTGAAGCCTATGAGAAATTTGAAGACACTCATCCAACGAAGAATAAAAGATAGATTCTATATGTCAAAACAAGTATCAAATAAAGTAAAAATTAAAATTGATTTATTGAATGAAGGCTTCGATGGGCCACAAGAAGATGAAATTCTACATTGGCTTGAGCCTTTATTTGCAGATCCTCAAATCAAAATCGCTCGAAATGAAGCATATATTTCCTTTAGCATGATCCCTCTGGATGACATGCAACAATTGAACAAACAATACCGAAAAAAAGATAAGCCGACCAATGTGCTTTCTTTTCCATGCACCATACCAAATGCACCCCATGGCTTTTTAGGCGATATTGTGCTGTGTGCACCTCAAATAGAAAAAGAGGCTAAAGAACAAGCTAAAACACTTAAAGCACATTGGGCACATTTAGTGATTCATGGTACCTTACATCTTTTAGGATACGATCACGAAACCGAACAAGACGCGAATATTATGGAAAATCTTGAAATTAAGCTGTTAGAAAAATTAAGTTTTCCTAACCCCTATGGAGAATTGCATGAGTGATGACGTTACGACTTCTAACCGTACCTGGTTAGAACGAATTAGCCAAATTTTATCAAATGAGCCAAAAGACATTAGTCAATTACTTGAAATACTACGAGATGCAGAACAACGCAATTTACTCGATAGTGACGCGCTCAGAATGATTGAAGGTGTACTTCAAGTCTCTGAAATGCGTGCTGAAGAAATCATGATCCCAAGAACGGAAATGGTGGTTGTCGAAAAAGATGCAACGCTAGAAGAAATATTACCCATTGTCATGAAATCTGCACACTCAAGATTTCCGGTGATTGGCGATAGTAAAGATGAAGTAATTGGTATCTTATTAGCCAAAGATTTACTACATTATCAAAATCCAGATAATAAAGAGAAATTATCTATCAAAGATGTGCTCAGACCCGCTATCTTTATTCCAGAAAGTAAACGCTTAGATATTTTATTAAATGAATTTAGAAAAAACCGCCATCATCTTGCCATTGTTGTAGATGAATATGGTGGTGTCAGTGGCATGGTGACCATTGAAGATGTATTAGAACAAATTGTCGGCGACATCGAAGATGAGCATGATGTCAAAGAAGATCCCTGCATAAAGCAACATAAAGAAAACAATTTTTCACTCAAAGGGCAAACACCTATTGAGGAATTCAATAAATATTTTAATCTGCAATTTAGTGATAATGAATTTGACACCATTGGTGGATTGGTTCTAAAAGGTTTTGGTCATTTGCCCAAGCGAGGTGAAACCATTACCATCGAAGGCATCCCTTTTACAGTACTTCGCGCCAATAGACGCCGCATTCAATTGCTGAAAATAACGTATCAATTAAAAGACTAATTATAATGAGCGAAGCGAATAAGATCCCACTTTACAAAAGTGAGAAAATTGATTCGCTACGCTCATCGGGAATTCTATTAAAAACTAACGTTATAATGTACTCGTATAGTGTAACTTTAGTTGTCAATAGAAAATGTTCGCTTTGCAAACAAAGAAGACAGTTCACTCATAATCAATTTGTGTAGAAGCCTTAGCTTTAAAATAGCATTTTTAAGACCGCTTCTAATGTCACAGTGTACTAATATATACAGATAATAATAAATGAGTATTACAAAGAAGATAAAGCCTTACTTTCCTTTTCTATTAAGTTTTGGTGCGGGTGCAATTTTAACCTTTGCTTTTGCGCCTTATTATCAAGGCTGGTTAGCATTCTTATGTCCCATACTCCTGCTCCGTGCGACAGAAGCTGCTTCAAGCAAAAAAGCCTTTCTCAATGGCTTTAGCTTTGGATGTGGCTTTTTTGGCTTTTCTGTTTATTGGGTCTTTCATAGTATCTATTATTTTGGTCAAACCACGCCATTGCTGGCCTACCTGATTACGGGATCAATGATTGCACTTTTAGCACTTTACCCTGCTTTCATGATGTCATTAACCAATTATCTCTTCAAAGGTAAAACCATTCAGCGCGCTTGTATAGGCTTTCCTGCCATCTGGGTTCTAGCGGAAATGGTACGTGGTTACTTTCTAACGGGTTTCCCATGGGCATTTTTGGGCACGACACAAATTGCAAATGCTGCTTTACGCGCCTATGCGCCGATTGGCAGTGTGTGGATGGTATCGTGGATGATCTTGATCTCTGCAGGTATTTTATATTCCATCCTTTTGTATTTAAGCGAACACCGCGAAAAGCCCCAACAACTCTATCGCTTAATTGGTGTTTTTGTCGTCATCTGGGTTTTAGGTGGTGCACTTTATAAAGTTGAGTGGGTAAAACCAGAAAATGTAAGTTTGGACGTTGCTTTGATTCAAGGCAATATTCCACAAAAAATGCGCTGGTCCCCTGAGCACGTCGCTCAGATTATGAATGTTTATGAAGATCAAACGAAAAAGGCGCTATCAGCAGATGTCATTGTATGGCCAGAAGGCGCTATCCCTTTACCACTGCCCTACTCAAATAATTATTTTCAAAGCATTCAAAAAATTGCCCAAGACAATGATGTTGCCTTAATTGCAGGTGTCCCAGAACAAGCAGCCGATCAAGATTCTTACTACAACGCATTAATCGGACTAGGGCTTGCAAGTGGTATTTACTATAAAGAACGTTTAGTACCCTTTGGTGAATTTGTACCCTTTGAAAAAATGTTACGAGGTTTGATTGGCTTCTTTGATCTACCAATGTCTAGTTTCATTGAAAACGACAGAGCCAATAACCAACAACTGACTATTTTTGGTCTCAAAGTAGCACCAGCCATTTGTTATGAAATCGCTTTCCCAACGATTGTGCGTAAGAATACATACGATGCAGATTTCATCATTACCGTTAGTAATGACACTTGGTTTGGTAGAACAAATGGACCTAAACAGCACCTTGAGATTGCACAATGGCGTGCCATTGAAACAGGTCGCTATATTCTAAGAGCCACCAATACAGGATTAACCGCTATTATTTCTCCTAATGGCCACTCAGATATAGCACCACAATTCGAACCCGCGATCTTATTTGGCAAAATCTTCCCGATGCGAGGTCAAACGCCATGGGTCACCTTTGGGATAACACCATTATTGATATTATTATTGACAACTTTGACTATACCTTTGTTACCCAGCGCAACTCTTAAGCTACGCTCGCTGCGTGACAAATTAAAGAAATATACTCACAAAAAAGCTAGCCAATCAACAAATAATGGGGCTCGCAGTAAAAATAGACGTAGAAGAAAATAACAAAATAACAAAATAACAAAATAATTAACTGACTTTATTAATCGTTACCTGATGCTTCTGCAACGGCAACACCTGTTAGCTCTGCAGTGGCCCCTACAACAGCACCAGCAACGTCAAAAGGCAGTTTTACCGCTGCCAGTGCTGTGCCACCGGCAATACTTGCAGCGGTACCACAACCATATAAGGCTAGTATCATAAAACACATGTAAATAAACAGCCGTTTCCCTTTCATATTCATATTCCTTATCATAAACTTAGCAAAATTCGTCTATAGGCAAATAAATACTTATGAACATCGAGCTACAATATCATCCGCAAAAAATTGAACCACAAGTGCAAAATGACTGGGATAAGCAGCAAAGCTTCGCTGCAAAAGAAGATCTCAGCAAACCTAAGTTTTATTGCCTAAGTATGTTCCCTTACCCAAGTGGCCATTTACACGTTGGCCACGTCCGTAATTACACCATAGGTGACGTTATAGCCCGTTTCCAGCGCATGCTTGGAAAAAATGTTTTGCACCCCATTGGCTGGGATGCCTTTGGCTTACCCGCAGAAAATGCAGCTATAAAACATAAAGTCCCCCCTAAAGACTGGACCTATCAAAATATTGCTCACATGAAGTCTCAATTAAAAAGCTTGGGGCTCAGCTTTGACTGGTCAAGAGAAATTGCCACCTGCGATCCTGATTATTACAAATGGGAACAATGGTTATTTATAAAAATGTATGAAAAAGGCTTAGTTTACAAGAAAAAATCCATGGTCAATTGGGATCCTGTTGATCAAACTGTTTTAGCAAATGAACAAGTCATTGATGGCTGTGGTTGGCGCTCTGGTGCAAAAGTAGAAAGACGCGCTATTTCTCAATGGTTTTTGAAAATTACAGATTATGCGGAAGAACTATTAAAAGATTTAGCACAGTTAACGGATTGGCCAGAACAAGTTTGTACCATGCAAACCAATTGGATAGGCCGTTCTGAAGGTGTCAGCTTTCAATTTGCTGTGGATCATCCTGATACAGCACCCCTTGAAGTCTATACCACGCGCATAGATACGCTCATGGGCGTAACCTACGTTGCAATTGCAGCAGAACACCCACTGGCACAAACAGCCCTTTCACTCAATCCAGCTTTACAACCTTTTGTTGATAAAGTGAAACAAATGAAAGTCGCTGAAGCGGATATGGCAACCATGGAAAAAGAAGGGCAAGCCACCGGACTCTATGTGATTCACCCTATCACACAAGAAAAACTGCCCGTTTGGATTGCCAATTATGTATTAATTGATTACGGAACGGGTGCAGTTATGGCAGTTCCAGCGCATGATGCTAGAGATTATCAATTTGCACAGAAATATAATTTACCCATTAAAGCTGTTATTCGCCCACAAGACAGCGCAACCCCCGATCTATCTGAAAAAGCCTATACCGAATCCGGTGTTTTATTTAACTCTGCACAATTTGATGGACTATCAACCACAGATGCCAAAACAACCATTGCTCAAGCATTAGAAGAGAAAAAAATCGGGAAACGAGAAACACACTATCGATTACGTGACTGGGGTGTTTCCAGACAACGTTACTGGGGTGCTCCTATCCCAATGATAGAATGCCCTCATTGTGGCACTGTGCCTGTAGCTGAAAAAGATTTACCTGTTCAATTACCTGAAGATGTCACCACCTTTGGACAAGGTTCTCCGCTGGCAAATTCAGAAGCTTTCTTGCATACCACTTGCCCAAAATGTAAGGCTGCTGCACAGAGAGAAACCGATACTTTTGATACTTTTATTGAGTCTTCTTGGTATTATTTACGCTTTATGTGTCCAGACCAGGATAAAAAAATCTTTGATGAACGTGTAAGCTACTGGCAAAACGTTGATCAGTATATTGGTGGTATCGAGCATGCTATTTTGCATTTACTTTATTCTCGCTTTTTTCATAAAGTCATTCGAGATTTAGGGCTTATTCAAAGTGACGAACCATTCAAACGATTGCTCACACAAGGTATGGTCTTAAAAGATGGTGCTAAAATGGCCAAATCAAAGGGCAATACCGTTGATCCACAATCTTTGATTGATCAATATGGCGCAGATACCGTTCGTTTATTTATTATGTTTGCCTCCCCACCAGAACAATCCCTTGAATGGTCGGATGCGGGCGTAGACGGTGCCTCTCGATTTTTGAAAAAACTTTGGCGCGTTGTCGCTGAGCATGTTCAAAATGGACATTTACAAAATATTAGCCAAGTTGATTTCTCAAGCATGACGCTCAATGCGCAGCAAAAAGCATTACGACGCAAAGTGCATGAAACACAGAAAAAAATCACCGATGACTATGAACGACGTTTTGCATTTAATACAGCAATCGCAGCTGTCATGGAGCTTATTAACGAGGTTACAAAGCTTAATGTAGAAACAACAATAGACCAACAAATCTATCAAGAATCACTAGAATACGTTGTGTTAATGTTAGCACCCATCGTACCTCATATCACACACGTGCTTTGGCACATGTTGGGCCATAATGAAACGATTATGCAGACACAATGGCCATCACTGGATGAGGCTGCGCTACTAAAAGATGACGTTGAAATTGTCATTCAAGTGAATGGTAAAGTACGAGCGAATCTTATTGTGCCTATTGATGTGGAACAAGCTTACATTGAAAACGAAGCTAAAAATAATGAGAAAGTAGCAAAATACTTAGAAGACAAAACTGTACGAAAAATTATTTATGTGCCACGAAAGCTCATTAATATTGTGGTAAATTAGTAATGATAAGCAGTCGTATTATTTATTTTTTGCTTGTGTTCTTTGTCGTCATTATCAGTGGTTGTGGCTTTCACTTAAAGAAGCCGCAACCCTTACCCTTTAAAGAAATACAGCTTCAAATGTCTGGTTGCACACAAATACAAAATGCTCTACATTCGTATTTTACTTCTCAGAAAATACGCGTCAAAAATAAATATCGAGCATCTAGACCTGTGTTGACTGTCCATTGCCCTGTTCTAGAAATACAACCTTTAGTCTATGATGGGGAAGGACAATTACGAAGACAACGTATGTTTTATGCTTTCACTGCGGAATTAACCACGCCACAGTCACAGTCATACACCTTTGAAATTAAAACAACCAGAGAACGGCAGCTTAATAGCCAGCAGTCACTTGGAGATGCTGCTGAGAACACCATGATTCTAAAAGAAATGCAAGAAGAGCTTTTTCATCAGTTATCTGTAAAATTATCGCAGCTTACCAACAATGCAAATATCTAATCTGGCGCTTGAGCAACATTTGGCATCACACACACCGCAATATTATTTATTGTGTGGTAGTGAAGCATTGCTTATAGAAGAAAGTAGAAAGGCCATTACGGATCACTTATTTGCCAAGAATCATGTTACAGAAAAAGAATTGATAACCTTTGAAAACAAAGATAAGGCTTTGCAATCCCTGATGGATGCAAGCAATACAGCGAGCCTGTTTTGTCAGAAAAAGCTGATTATTTGCTTGGTAGATGCCAGTCTCAAGCCTGAAGAACGTAAAGTACTCGGTACACTCCTTGGTAAACTACCAGAAACTTATTATCTTCTGATGCAATTTGACAAAATACCTGCTCCCCAACAAAAAGAAGCCTGGTATCAACATTTCCTCCAGCATGGCATTGTTGTACCCCACTGGCCATTGAGTCTTGTGCAATATAAGCAATATTTAAGCCAGCAGGCAATAAAAAGAGGCATACCTCTAAGCTCGGGCGCGCTCACTACATTGGCTCAAATTACGGAAGGCCATGCTTTAGCAGGCATACAAGCACTTGAAAAGCTTTTACTACTCTCAGGCGAGGGAAAAATACAGAAAAATCAGTCGATAACAGAAAATGAGCTACTGGCTGCCATTAATCAGCAGTCCCGATATACTCTCAATGATCTTTATACGGCTATTTTAGAGAATAACACGGAGAAAACTTACCAAATCATTGAAAACTTTGAAGCGACTAAAATGCCCTTACCCTTGGTTATTTGGGGACTACACCAGCTAACCAGTGCTCTCTTTGCACATCATTTTGCAAACAGTGGTCTCTATGGGTTTCCGGTACTTCCTAAAACAAATACTTTTCAAAGTCTAATACATAAAAACCAAAAAATACTCACGAAATCGACAGGAATATACTTAATTAATCAACTACACAAACTGGATATAAAGCTAAAATCCTTTCAAGCCGATCAAGGCTGGCAGGATTGCCTAACATTTTGCCTATATTTTACACGGCCTACACCCCCATCCCTATAAACTTAAGCTCATTGCTTGATGATTGCGAATTATTTCTATAGAAACTTTGCAGATCGGAAATTTAGGTTTATATTATAAGTAAGGGTATAGAAAAAATGGAGGATATGCATTAATCCTGTTATGTCTAGTAAACACCAACACATAAAGGGTAAATATGCGAACTGAAGACCTGTTACATTGCACATTAAACGATCTCTCTGACCTCAAAGCTGTTAATGTACGTCCTATCGACGTTAGAAAAATCACCCCCCTAGCCGACTATATGGTTATTGCAACTGGCAATTCAAGCCGTCATGTGCGCTCTATTGCCGAAAATTTAATAACGCATATGAAAGGCCGCATGGTATGTCCTGGTGGCATTGAGGGCGATAAAGACGACGAGTGGGTATTAGTAGATTTGGGTGATGTGATTGTGCATATTATGCAACAACGAACCCGAGACTTTTACAACCTCGAAAAATTATGGGCACCCGTCTATCAAGACCAAGATGAAGAAGTGGCATTAGCATAATGCCACTTCAGATAATCAGCGTGGGTCAAAAACCACCGCGCTGGTGCGATCTAGCACTTGATGAATGCTTAAAAAATTTGCAGCACTTTACAAAAGTGACGCTGACAGATATCCCTATCAGCAGTAATCATAAGTCAAATAACATCCCAGCTGCTCAGAAAGAAGAAGCTGATGCAATTTTGCGCCATATTCCTAAAGATGCTTATGTGATTGCTTTAGATGAAAAAGGTAAGCACTTTACTAGCATGCTACTTGCTCAGCAGCTCAATAAATGGCTAGTGCACCACTCAAAACTAACCTTTATAATCGGCGGGCCAGCAGGACTGCATGATAGCTGCTATCAAAGAGCAAATGCACTATGGTCATTGTCTGATCTGACTTTTCCACATCGTTTCGTTAAAATCATACTCGTTGAGCAATTGTATCGTGCTTATTCAATACTCAATAATCATCCCTATCATCGAGAGTAATGTAAACAACCATTATCGTCCTACAAAATCATTACAGAGAAATACAAAATTTTTTACTCTTGTGAGATTGATTTTTGGGACGACACAACGGTCGTCTTGAGGTATCTCAACGAATTATTTAGTCCACAGTAACAAGTTTGTGATTTAATAAGCACTGTCTTTTTCTTCGTTCGCAAAGCGAACATGTTCCCCTCTACCAATTTTGGGAGAGGTGGCTTCGAAGAAGCCGGTGAGGGTTAAATAAATTAATCACTTATCGATTATTCTGCCTAAAAAGTAATTTGTTCTAAAACTAAATATAAATTTTTTAAAATAGCATTATTCCAAACTCAAATAACTTTATAATCTTTAAAAACCCTCACCTGCCCTACGGGCATCCTCTCCCAAAATTGGTAGAGGAAAAAATCATTCGCTACGCTCATTTATAGAAGAAAAGGTGCTAGTGATATACAACATGAATAAGACGAATAGACTTCCTTTCATAACCTAAGGCATTCCAAAATCATAAAATTTCGGGTGGGACGACCGTTGTGTCGTCCCAAGATCAGAGCGATTCGCGAGAAGCAATTATAGCGTCCAACAACGCCGACATTGTGCCCTTTACGGGTAAGATTTATCTGTGAAAAATATATATTATTCTGATTGTGAACGCGCATTCTTAGCAATGTATTTGGCAACAATCTCAATATAATCTTTTTCTTTACTTTTTAACATTTGATCGCCGATGGCTTGGGTTTTCAAAGCAAGTGCAGGATGCGTGCTAATTAATTTTTTCCCAAGAGGCGTCTCATAGAATTTCACAAGCTCTTGTAACTCATCAATAGAATAATATTCTGAATAGGCATTTGCTAATGCTAACATTGTTTCTTGAGAATTAAATAATTCATAAAAAAACTGCTTCAAATCTAAAAGTAAGGGTTTACTGACATAACTGGCAAGCTGAGGATCTTTTTTCAAATCTCGTTCAAACTTATCCACAGCGACTTGTGAAGCGTTTTCGGCAAAATTAGTCGTTGTAGCCCAATTTTTCATCACTTTTACATACAAAGGCGATGGGCCTTGTTGTCCAGAAGCACCAGCAAAAGTGGATAAAGTAAATCCGCACAGTAATATTATCAACAAGTAAGAACCATACTGTTGCATTGATGTTAAAGCTTTTTTCATATCCACTCTCTAAAAATAACGGGTTAAATATTTAGCGCCTATTTGTTATACAGATTTCTTACTTGAATTTTAATATAAAAATAAGTAATTTATAAACTAAAATAATTTACAGCCTTGCCCCAATACAACTTCTTGTTGCTACTTGTTACTGTTACAAAATCAGTGTATCAATTCAAGTTTAATTTAAAGATAGTTAACAATCTTTGAATATATTCTTTTTTTCATCATTAGGCTATGTCCTCATATTAAAGGTTTTTGTTATATCTAAAAATCTCTATATAATTGAAGTCATTCGAACTTACATCAATATAGATAGGTTGGTAACTATGAAACGAATGTTAATAGCAGTTTTCTGCTTTACAGCAGTTATGCTTTTAAATACAGCATTTGCTGCTGAACGCCCTTTAAGTGAGCGTAAAGATGTACAACAATTCATTCAGCAAATGGTAGATAAACATCAGTTTGATAGAAAACAACTAACCCAATGGCTTAATCAAGCAAGCATTAATCAAAAAATTATCGACTCTATCTCTAAACCTGCCGAAGGTTTGCCTTGGTTTAAATATAAGAAAATATTCATTACTCCCAACCGAATTGAATCTGGCGTCGCATTTTGGAAAGAACATCAAGATACATTAAAAAAAGCAAGCATAGAATATGGGGTTCCCGAAGAAGTCATTGTTGCTATTTTGGGCGTTGAAACATTTTATGGAAAACATGCTGGCGGCCATCGCGTAATTGATGCCTTGGTGACCCTAGGATTTGATTACCCACCTCGCTCTAAGTTCTTCCTAAGTGAATTAGAAGAATTTTTATTACTCTCACGAGAAGAAAAATGGGATCCCACATCTATCAAAGGCTCTTATGCGGGTGCAATGGGTAAACCACAATTCATTTCCAGCAGCTACCGCCGTTATGCTGTGGATTTCAACAAAACAGGTCATCGCGATTTGTTGAACAGCCCTGAAGACAGCATTGGCAGCATTGCAAATTACTTTAAAGTCCACGGTTGGAAAAAGAATCAACCCATCATTTTTCCTGCAACAGTAAAAGGTGAGCAATTCAAGTCACTTACAACTAATCTCAGAGCACCTAAGCCAACCTATTCTTATAACGAAATTGCAGGTGCAGGTGTTGATCTTGGTCTAGGTGCAGGCATGAACGCAAACACCGCATTGAAAGGTGAAAAATTTGCCCTGGTATCTATGGAAGGCGAAAATGGTTTAGAACATTGGTTAGGACTTGATAACTTTTATGTTATCACTCGATATAATCACAGCTCCCTATATGCTATGGCAGTTTATGAACTAAGCCAAAATATTAAATCCGCCTATAATAAAGAAAAGGGAATGGCAACAAAGGCGGCTGCTAAAGCAAGTTAATGTAAGGCTTTGTCCTCTATAAACCCTATATACGAAAGGGAAGCTTCTTTTTGTTATGAAACTCAAAGAAGCCTTCCCTGACAGTCTGAGTAGTTACCTTAAATCTTTATTGGGAATGAAAACCGATGGCAAAAGGAAAATGGATTGGCGTGCTATTATTTTGTTCAGCCTTTCTGAGTGGCTGTACACTTTTCCCCAAAAAGCATGATCCCTACCAAGTAGATGGACCTCCATTGGTTGAAAAAGACATATCAAAGATCCCAGATGCACGCCCCAAAGTTGAGCCTTTTAGTAAATATGGTAACCCCCGATCCTACGAAGTATTTGGTCAAAAATATCACGTTATGACTTCAAATAAGGACTATCAAGCAAAAGGTATTGCTTCTTGGTATGGGCGCAAGTTTCATGGCAAAAGAACATCGAGCGGCGAACCTTACGATATGTTCGCAATGACAGCCGCACATAAGACCTTACCCATCCCAACCTATGCAAAGGTAAAAAATCTGAAAAATGGCAAAGAAATTATCGTTAAAATTAATGATAGAGGCCCATTTGCAGATGATAGGATTTTAGATCTCTCTTATGCCGCCGCTAAAAAATTAGGTGTATATGACAGTGGTACTGCAATGGTGCAAATAACAGCCATTGACGCGCATAGCTTCTATAAAAAATCTTCTTCTACTGTCGCATCCACAGCAACGAATAAAACGAGTGAAGGCTCTAAAGTGGTGGCAACAAAAGCAAGCGCTACGGCTGTCAGTACTGCCACAGCGCCCTCAATACCTTCTAAGACAACAACAATTGCTGCAGCCTCTTCATCAAGCTCTGCAGCTCAAAAGCCTGTTTATATTCAGCTTGGCGCCTTTAAAAGCAAAGAGAATGCGGACAAACTAGCAGCTCAAGCAACTCAAATCACTAATAAATGGGAAAAAGTGATGATTTCTGTATTATCACCGATTACAAATTCTCCTTTGTATAAGGTAAGAGTTGGACCCATCATTGATTTAGAATTGGCTGAAAATCTAAAAACTGAACTAGCCCAACTGTCCTTCTCTAAACTTACTTTTGAATAAAAGCTACTCTTAAGCAACCTTCGTTCTCAATAAAAGTATATGAGGGTTGCGAACCGAGGTATCCCCACGAATTTATACGAAATTATCATCATAGCAAGCCTCTTTCTGATTGATGAGCATCGCGAATCAGGCTCCCACTTTTTGAAGGGGGATGCGCACCAGCAAGTGCGCAAGGGGGATTGATACTGGAAGCTAAGTTCAAATAGCTAAATCCCTCTGCTCGTACAGCTACGCTGCACGAGCGTCTCCCTTTACAAAGTGAGAAGATGTTCGCTTTGCGAACGAAGAAAAAGACAGTACTTATTAACCTCAGACTCATCACTGCCAACACTAAACAATTTGTGGAGATACTCAAGTTGCGGGGGCAACCTCTTGAAAAGTCGTGTGCAGAGACTACATATATTAGATGAATATGTTAGACTGCATGGAGGCAAATCCACATCCAGAACAACATGCAGGGTAACTAACATGAATAAATTCTCAAGATACTTGAAAGGCTGTTATTTAGCTTTGTTTTCACCATTTGTCTTTGCATTTTCTGTTCCGAGTGCGCCTGACATGAATGTTCAATCATATATTTTGGTTGACTATCATAGTAACAAAGTCTTAGCAGAAAAAGATTCTGAAAAACGAATCGACCCAGCCAGTTTAACCAAAATGATGACCGTTTATATTGTTGATGCAGAACTTGAAAGTGGTCGTCTCTCGCTTGATCAAGAAATTGCTGTATCTGATAAAGCGTGGCGAACAGAAGGCTCGCGCATGTTCGTTGAAACTGGGAAAAAAATTAAAGTAGATGACTTATTAAAAGGTGTTATTATTCAATCTGGCAACGACGCTTCTGTTGCATTAGCAGAATATGTTGCAGGCACAGAAGAAGCATTTGCAGAATTAATGAATCAACAAGCTGCAAAACTGGGAATGAAAAATACGCATTTCACAAACGCAACAGGCATTCCTGATTCCAATCATTACACCACAGCAAAAGATTTAAGCATCCTATCTCAAGCATTGGTACGTGATTTTCCTGATAGCTATAAAGTATATTCTGAAAAATGGTTTACCTTTAATGGCATTAGACAGCCTAACCGCAACCGATTGCTCTGGAGTGAGCCCACTGTAGATGGTATTAAAACGGGACACTCTTCAACCGCAGGATTTTGCTTAGCCGCTTCTGCGCTTAAAGACGGCATGCGCCTCATCTCTATTATTGTTGGTGCTGAAAATGATAATCAGCGTAATCAATATAGCCAACAATTACTGCGCTATGGTTTTAGATTCTATGAAACACACCGTCTATTTGAAGCACAAAAACCCATTGAAAGTTCACGCATCTGGATGGGAACCAAAAAGAATGTTTCTCTTGGTTTAACACAAGATCTCTATATCACTATTCCACAAGGTACATACAAAGACATCGATGCAAAAATTCATGTCGAGAAAAACCTGCAAGCTCCTGTTGCCAAAGGCTCTCTACAAGGCAAACTCACTGTCAGCATTGCTGATAACCTTGTTGCTGAACAGCCTCTTATCGCACTTGAAGGGGTAGATAAAGGTTCTTTATGGATGCGAGTTCAAGACTATGTCAGCCTTGGATTCCATAAAGTATTAAAATCTAAGGAAAGTGAAGCCTAATGCAAGAGGGAAAATCAATCCCACTTTCCTTCCCATGCGAATTCATCTTTAAAATCATTGGTGAATCTAAAGTAGAATTTGAAGGGGAAGTGTTTGCGATTATTCGCAAACACTTCCCTCTTTTGGGAGAAGGCGCAATACGATTAAATAATAGTAAAAATGCTAAGTATTTATCACTCACAGTCACCGTACAAGCAAGTTCCCAAGAACAGCTAGATGCAGCTTATCAAGACTTAAGCCACAATCCACTCGTACTCTTTGTTTTATAAAAATGCTAACAACCTCCCTTCTTAACCCCATGGAAATGCATCTCCAAACTAAAATTTTTCAGTCTGCTCAAGCTTATACGACTATTTTTCAACAGATGAAAGATTTTACCACGAG